>NZ_JACART010000045.1:0-127170 GCF_013386445.1 Pseudomonas sp. P7759 | reverse complement strand
GCGTTGGACTGCGTAGCAGGCCCATTTTAGGGTCGCTTCGCAACCCAACGCGGGGCAAGCCCGCTCGCCACAAGGGTTCGAATATGTTGTGCGACAGCGCTAGTCGCCGTAGATGTCGGACTTGAAGTACTGCTGCGAAATCTTCTGATACTCACCACTGGCACGAATGCCATCGATGGCCGCATTCAACTCGCCCACCAACGCCGTATTGCCCTTGCGCACCGCAATCCCGGCGCCCTCACCCACGTATTTCGGGTCCTTGAGTTCCGGGCCGACAAACGCATAGCCCTTGCCGCGGGGCATCTGCAGGAAGTCGTTCAGGGGAATAGTGTCGGCAAAGATCGCATCCAGGCGGCCGGCCGCCAGGTCCATGTAGATCTCTTCGTTGTTGCTGTAGCGCTTGACGTTGATGCCCTTGGGTTCGAACACCTCGGTGGCATACCGGTCGGTGGTGGTGGCGCGCTGCACGCCGATGGTCTTGCCCTTGAGGCTGGCGTATTGGTCATCCACCACGGCGCCTTCCTTCATCACCAAACGCGATGAGGTGAAGTAGTACTTGTGGGTGAAATCCACCGACTTCTTGCGGTCTTCGTTGATGGTCATGGATGACAGGGCCATGTCGATTTTCTTCACTTTGAGGGAAGGAATCAGACCGTCGAACTCACCTTCGACCCACACACACTTGACCTTCATCTGCGCGCACAGTGCATTGCCGATGTCGTAGTCGAAGCCGACGATCTTGCCTTCCTGCGTCTTGGACGCGAACGGTGGGTAAGCAGCCTCGATGCCAATGCGCAGGGTTTTCTCGGCGGCCACCAAGTGGCTGGACGCAAGCAGGCCAAAGGCCAGGGCGGTAATGAGGGCGCGTTTCTTCATGAGGATGTTCTCGCAAGTTGTTGTTGGTTTTGGCAAGCCTGAAGAAAGAGAGGGAAGCGGTGATTTTGTACTTATAATTCCATATTGGACTTTTACGTCTTGATCGTCAATCACGCTGCATGACGGTGCAACACCCATGACTTTTTTGCACAACGCACCGGTGTTTTTGAGCGTTCTGCTCTGATTTCTGCGTGCCTATACTCGGTCCAGCCTCTCGATCCAACCTCTCGGTTCAGCCGAGGGAACGTCCCACAACAATAATTAAGGACAGCCACCATGACCCAGCCCTTCCTGGCCGCTCGGGATTTTCTGCTCGCTCACCGCACCGACTACGCCACCGCCGTACGGGATTTCCGCTGGCCGCAACTGGGCGAATTCAACTGGGCCCTGGACTATTTCGACGCGATGGCCGAGGGCAATGCGGCGGATGCGCTGTGGATCGTCGAGGAAGACGGTAGCGAGCAACGCTACAGCTTCCAGCAACTGGCGACGCGCTCCAACCAGGTGGCCAATCACCTGCGCGCCCTCGGCGTGCGCCGGGGTGATCGTGTGTTGTTGATGCTCGGCAATGACGTGGCGTTGTGGGACACCATGCTCGCCGCGTTCAAGCTCGGCGCCGTGGTTATCCCCGCCACAGCGTTGCTGAACCCCGATGACCTGCGTGATCGCATTGAGCGCGGGCAGGTACGTCACCTCGTGGTGGGTGAAGCGCACGTGCACAAGTTTGTCGGGCTGGCAGACGGTTGCAGCCGCGTCTGTGTGGGGTCCGCGCCTGCCGGCTGGGTCGCGCACAATGCAGCCTTTGAACACACTGAGCAGTTCGAGGCCGAAGGCCGCACCCTGGCCACCGACCCGATGTTGCTGTACTTCACCTCCGGCACCACGTCCAAGCCGAAAATGGTGCTGCACAGCCACCAGAGCTACCCCGTCGGGCACCTGTCGACCATGTACTGGATCGGCCTGCAACCGGGCGACCTGCACCTGAATATCTCGTCACCGGGCTGGGCCAAACATGCCTGGAGTTGCCTGTTCGCCCCGTGGAATGCCGGCGCGTGCATTTTTATCCATAACGTCGCGCGGTTCAGCGCGCCGGCCCTGCTCAGTGCCTTGGAACGCTACGGCGTGACCAGCCTGTGCGCGCCGCCCACGGTATGGCGCATGCTGATCCAGGAGGACCTCGCCAGCTACAAATCACGCTTGAGCCTGCGCGAATTGGTCGGCGCCGGTGAACCGTTGAACCCGGAAATCATCGAACAGATCCAGCATGCCTGGGGCCTGCCGTTGCGTGATGGCTTCGGCCAATCGGAAACCACTGCGCTGGTGGGCAACACGCCCGGCCAGTTGCTCAAGCCTGGTTCCATGGGTCGCCCGTTGCCGGGTTATCAGGTTGCGCTGCTCGACCCGGACGGCATTCCCGGCAACGAAGGCGAAGTCGCCCTGCCCCTCGACGTACGTCCGCTCGGCCTGATGCTCTGCTATGAAGACAGCCCGGAGAAAACCGCCGAGGTCATGCGTGACGGCTACTACCGCACCGGCGACACCGCGCAGATCGACGCCGACGGCTACATCACCTTCGTCGGTCGCGCCGACGATGTGTTCAAGGCCTCCGACTACCGCATCAGCCCATTCGAACTGGAAAGCGCGTTGATCGAACACCCGGCAGTCATGGAAGTGGCCGTAGTACCGAGCCCCGACCCGTTGCGCCTGGCGGTGCCCAAGGCATTCCTGATCCTGGCCCACGACGAACCGGGCAGCCATGAACTGGCCCGGCATATCCTCGCCTTCGCCCGCGAAAACCTCGCCCCCTACAAACGGGTGCGGCGTATCGAATTCGTCACCGAACTGCCCAAGACCATCTCCGGAAAAATCCGCCGCGTGGAGCTGCGGCAGATGGAGGTGGTTCGACGCCAAAGCGACACGCGGGGTGAACAGGAGTATTTCGAAGAGGATTTTGTATTGAATACGCCCACGGCGTAACCACCCCCCCCCCACCCTTGGATCTCCTTACATCTAGGTGCTTCGGAGTGTGACTGGCGTTTTGTCATGGTTTGTAAAGGGCCAGCAAGGCGCATCGCTTTTAATTGCAGGACGTTTCCTAGACAATCCCTGCCGCCTTGTGCCTGCTGGAATCGGTGGCTAGTCTGCAGCCCGTCACTGCCTATTCAGTGATCGGGTTTAGTCGCCCGGAATGACACAAGGCGCACGGTCACATGTAGTTTTATGGTGGCTGTGCGCAGGGCACCTTCGGGTGCGCCGGATTTCCTTGTGGCCGGTCGACTAACCTGCGTACAGCCGCCACCCATCGTTTAGTCGCGACAGGTGTTGGCTCCTATTTACACGAGGAACTACAACATGAATAAAGTCCTACCCGATCCCCCCATCGACCCCGCAAAAGACCGCGCCGCCTTCAACCGCGCCATCGACCATTACCTGCCTACCCAAGGTTTCCACTCGGTCAACGAAGACCTCAGCTTCGAAGACGCACTGCTCTACACCGCCAGCTTGCTCGACAGCGCATCGGCCACCGCACTCGATTGTGGTGAGCAATTGGCAAGCCCCGAACGGGCGAAGATCCTGGCGGTGTGGCATTTGCTGGAAATCGCCAAGACCACGGTGGACCGCTCTATCGAATGCCTGAAACACAACTAAAACAGATGGGAGCGGGCCAGCCCTAATGCCAGTCAGTTAAAGGCGAACACTGTACCTGTGGCGAGGGAGCTTGCTCCCGTTGGGTCGCGAAGCGGCCCCAAAAATGGGACTGCTGCGCAGTCCAACAGGAGCAAGCTCCGCTTGATGTAAAACCGCCGTATAGCCTTGTCTACAGCGCTTTCACCCGATCCTGTTGAATCCTTGCCCGATCCTCCGATTTGTCGACCACCGGGTATCTGCGCCCTTGCACTCTGGTCTAGAGTTCGACAATAAGCGGCCACTGCGTTCATCACTAAAAAGGCCGCACCTACCGTTGATCAGCAGGTGAGCCATGGAATTACGAATCAACCAAAAGGCCTATCAGGTCGATGCCGACGCAGACACGCCCTTGTTGTGGGTGATCCGCGATGACCTGGGCCTGACCGGCACCAAGTACGGTTGCGGCCTGGCCCAGTGCGGCGCCTGTTCGGTGCTGGTGGACGGCAATGTGGTGCGCTCCTGCGTCACGCCGGTGGCCGCCTTGGTCGGGCGTGAGATCACCACCATCGAGGCGATTGAAAACGATGAAGTGGGCAAGCGCGTAGTCGCGACCTGGGTCGAACATCAGGTGGCGCAATGCGGCTATTGCCAGTCCGGGCAGGTGATGGCGGCCACTGCGCTGCTCAAGCACACCCCCGCGCCGAGCAAGGCGCAGATCGACGCGGCGATGATCAACCTGTGCCGCTGCGGCACCTATAACGCCATCCATGCGGCGGTCGACGCCCTGGCCAAGCAGGAGGGCGCTTGATGAGTATCCTCGACGAACTGCTTGATGCACCGGTCAACCTGTCGCGTCGCCGTTTTCTGGCGAGTACGGCGGTGGGCGCACTGGTGATTGGTTTTGGCCTGCCCCTGGGCTCGGGCCGGGTGCAAGCCGCCACCACCGTTGAACGTGGCACCCAGGTGCCGGCGTTCCTGGAGATTCGCCCGGACGGTACGGTGCGCCTGCTCAGCCCGTTCATGGAAGGCGGACAAGGCACCCACACCGCCATGGCGCAGATCGTCGGCGAAGAACTGGATGCCGACCCCGCCACCTTTATCGTCGAAGCCGCCCCGCCCGGCGAAGCCTATGTGGTGATGGAAAACGGCCTGCGCATCACCGGCGGCAGCATGTCGGTGCGCATGAGCTACCCGACCATGCGCCGCCTTGGTGCCCTGGCCCGCGCGATGTTGCTGCAAGCTGGCGCTAAACAATTGGGCGTGCCGGTTGGCGAACTGACCACCCAGCCCGGCCGCGTGGTGCATGCGGCGTCCGGTCGCTCGCTGGGTTATGGCGAGCTGGCCAGTAGCGCCCTCGACATGCCTGTGCCCGATCCATCCAGCATCACCCTGCGCGACCCGAGCCAATTCCGCTGGATCGGCAAGCCGGTCAAGCGCCTGGACGCCTACGACAAATCCACCGGCAAGGCGCTCTACAGCATCGACCTGAAAGTCGACGACATGCTTCACGCCGCCGTCCAGCACGCGCCACGCCTGGGCATGACCGTCGGCAGCCTGCGCAACCAGGCCCAAGTCGAAGGCATGAAAGGCGTGCATTCGGTGCACGTGCTGCCCGGCGCCGTGGCGGTGGTGGCTGAACGTTGGTGGCACGCCAAGCGTGCGGTAGAAGCCATCCAGGTCGACTGGCAGGAAGCCGCCGCCGACTCGGCACTGCGCGTCATGCCGGCGGACTTCTCCAGCGACAAGCACTTCGAGTTCCTCGCTGCCCAGCAAGGCCCGGCCCGCGACGACGAGAACGAAGGTGACATCGCCGCCGCGCTGAAAGGCGGCAAGACCCAGCTCGAGGCGACGTATCACAACCAATATCTCAACCACGGCCAATTGGAGCCGCCGTCAGCCCTGGCGCGCTTCAACCCGGATGGCACCTTGGACATCTGGCTGCCCAACCAGGCGCCGGACATGTTCCGCGCCGACATCGCCAAGCGCACCGGCCTCGACTCTGCGCAAATCAACCTGCACTCGCCGTTGCTCGGTGGCTTCTTCGGCCGACACTTCCTGTATGACTCGGCCAACCCCTACCCGCAGGCCATTGCATTGGCCAAGGCGGTGGGCCGTCCGGTCAAGCTGATCTGGAGTCGCGAAGAAGAGTTCTTGCGCGATGTGCTGCGCCCCGTAGCGGTGGTCAAGTTCCGCGCCGCGCTGGATGACAAAGGCCTGCCGGTCGCCATCGAAGCCGTCAGTGCGACCGAAGGCCCGACCGAAGCCCTCGCCGGCAAACAGGGCGATAAGATCGACCCCACGGCGGTTGAAGGGTTGTCGGGCAAGTCCTACGCGATCCCCAACAAACGCATCGCGCAGATCTACGTCAAGGGCGCGCCCATGCTCGGTTACTGGCGCTCGGTGGGCAATTCGCTCAACGACTTTTTCTACGAGTCGTTCCTCGACGAACTGGCGGACAAGGGCGGGCAGGATCCCTATGAGCTGCGCCTGCACCTGCTGCGCGACAACCCACGGCTGACCACGTTGCTGAAAGCGGCGGGTGAACTGTCCGGTGGCTGGAAGCGCGGACCCTTCACGGCCGAGGACGGCACTCGACGCGCACGCGGAGTAGCCATGGCTTCGCCGTTCGGTTCCCACACGGCGGCGATCGCCGAAGTGTCCATCGAGAACGGCAAGGTCAGGGTGCACGATATCTGGCAAGCCATCGACCCCGGCAGCATCGTCAACCCGGCGATTGTCGAGGCCCAGGTCAACGGTGCGGTGGCGTTGGGCTTGTCACAGACCTTGCTGGAAGAAGCGGTGTACGTGGACGGCAAGCCCCGGGCGCGCAACTACGACTTGTACCCGATCCTGGCGCCCGCGCAGATGGCACGGGTGCATGTACGGATAGTCGAGAGTGGCGAAAAAATGGGCGGTATCGGCGAGCCGCCGTTGCCTGCCGTGGCTCCGGCCGTGGCCAATGCGGTGGCGCAGTTGACCGGCCAGCGCGTGCGCAGCCTGCCTTTGAGCCGACACACTTTCAGCTGACCTTCAGGAAACGCCCATGAACAACCGTCGATTCGCAAGAACCGCAGGCTGGCTGGCGCTGCCCTGCCTGGTCGCCGCAGGCCTGCTGGCCTGGTACGTCACCCGTGAACCGGCTACGCCGTTCGAACAGGAACAGGCGAAAGCCACCTTCGATCCCGCCCTGGTCAGCCGTGGCGAGTATGTCGCCCGCCTCAGCGATTGCGTGGCCTGCCATAGCCTGGCGGGCAAGGCGCCGTTTGCCGGGGGCCTGGAAATGGCCACGCCGTTGGGGGCGATCCACGCCACCAACATCACACCGGACAAGCAGACCGGCATCGGCACTTACAGCCTGGCCGATTTTGACCGTGCAGTGCGCCATGGCGTAACACCCGGCGGTCGTCGGCTGTACCCGGCCATGCCCTACCCGTCCTACGTGAAACTCAGCGATGACGACATCAAAGCGCTGTACGCGTTTTTCATGCAGGGCATACAACCGGCCAACCAACCGAATATCCCCAGCGATATTCCCTGGCCACTGAATATGCGCTGGCCCATCGCCCTGTGGAACGGCGTGTTCGCGCCCACGGCGACTTACGCGGCCAAACCCAACCAGGACGCGCTGTGGAACCGTGGTGCGTACATCGTCCAAGGCCCCGGCCACTGCGGCAGTTGCCACACGCCGCGTGGCCTGGCCTTTAACGAAAAAGCCCTGGATGAATCCGGCGCGCCGTTCCTCGCTGGCGCCCTGCTCGACGGCTGGTATGCGCCGAGCCTGCGCCAGGACCCCAACACCGGCTTGGGCCGCTGGACCGAGCCGCAGATCGTGCAGTTCCTCAAGACCGGGCGCAACGCCCATGCGGTGGTCTATGGCTCGATGACCGAGGCTTTCAACAACTCCACGCAGTTCATGCAGGACGACGACCTGGCGGCCATCGCCCGCTACCTCAAGTCATTGCCTGGCGACCCGCAGCGTGACGGCGCACCCTGGCAGTATCAGGCGGTGGCGGCGGTACAAGACGCCCCCGGCGCCCACACCTACGCCACCCGCTGCGCCTCTTGCCATGGTCTCGACGGCAAGGGCCAGCCCGAGTGGATGCCGCCCCTGGCCGGCGCCACGTCGGCACTGGCGAAGGAAAGCGCCTCAGCGATCAACATCACCCTCAACGGCTCGCAACGCGTGGTCGCGGCCGGCGTGCCGGATGCCTACCGCATGCCGGCGTTTCGTGAGCAATTGTCCGACGCGCAAATCGCCGAGGTACTCAGCTACGTGCGCGGCACCTGGGGCAACAACGGTGGCGCGGTGGATGCCAAAGCGGTGGGCAAGTTGCGCAGGCACACTGACCCTGCGAGCAGCAGTCCGATCATCCTGCACATGCGCTGAGGTCAGGGCTTCAGGTTTTTCACGCTGGCAAACGTTGCCTCGCCCCGCGCCTGCTCCAACACGTTCATGGGCGCGGGCGTAGGCAACGCATGCATCACCGGCTTGAGCACGATGGAGCGCTCGCTGTCGGTGACGGAGCGCTCGTCGCTGGGCGGCACGCCGAAGTATTCACGGTAGCACTTGGAGAAATGCGGCGTGGACACAAAGCCGCAAAGCACAGCCAGCTCCACGATGGAAATGGGCGTCTGTTTGAGCAACTGCCGCGCCCGGATAAGCCGCAGCCGCAGGTAGTAGCGTGACGGCGAACAGTGCAGGTATTTCTGGAACATGCGCTCAAGCTGGCGACGCGACAACGCGACATACGCAGCCAACTCATCCAGGTTGATCGGTTCCTCCAGGTTGGCCTCCATCAACGCGACGATTTCCTGCAGCTTGGGCTGCTGGGTGCCGAGCATGTGCTTGAGCGGCACGCGCTGATGGTCCTGCTCGTTGCGGATGCGCTCGTACACAAACATGTCGGAGATGGCCGCCGACAGCTCATGCCCGTGATCACGGCCGATCAGGTGCAGCATCATGTCCAGCGGCGCCGTGCCGCCCGAGCTGGTGAGACGGTCGCGGTCGAGGGTAAACAGGCTGGAACTGACCGTCACCCGTGGAAATGCCTCCTGCATGGCCGCCAACCATTCCCAATGCACGCTGCATTCATAGCCATCCAGCAAACCCGCCCGCGCCAACACAAAGCTACCGGTACAGATACCGCCCAATCGCTTGGCGTAACGCGCCTGGCTGCGCAACCACTTGACCAGCTCACCGGTCACGGTGCCCTGGATGCCGATGCCGCCGCAGACAATCACAATGTCGGCGGACGGCACGCTGAGAATCGACCCGTCCGGCGTGATGGGCACGCCGTCACTGGCCCACACGGGGTTACCGTCCGGGCTCGCGGTGTGCCACTTGTAGAGTTCCTGGCCCGAGAGCTGGTTGGCCATGCGCAAGGGCTCGACCGCTGAGGCCAGTGACATCAAGGTGAACTGGTCCAGCAGCAGGAACACGATGCTGCTTACGGGGCGGCCACTCATGGCGGCGAGGCAGCAGCCACGGTTTTTTGCGTGCATTCGGGCTGCCGCGCGGTGAGCAAGCCGACCAGGGAAATCATCAGGGCCAGGCCGATGGTGGATGACACCTCAAAACGGTGTTCCGGCGTGACCAGCATTACCGTCAATGCAGCACAGATGAACGCGATGACCAGCCAGGTCAGCCAGGGAAACAGCCACATCTGGAAGGTCAGCGTGACGTTGCGCTGTCGCAGGATCTTGCGCATGCGCAACTGCGACACCGCAATCACCAAATACACCAGCAAAGCGATGGCGCCCGAACTGGCCAGCAGGAACTGGAACAGCCCGGCCGGCGCGAAGTAACTGAACAGGGTCACACCCGCGCCCAGGATGGTGCTGGCAATCACCGCGGCCCTCGGCACGCTGGCCGCCGAGGTCTTTTTCATCAACTTAGGGGCATCCCCACGCTTGCCCAGGGAAAACAGCATGCGCGAGGCAATGTAGATGGAGGAATTCATGCAACTGGCCACGGCGATCAACACCACAACATCAACCAGCAGCTTTGCGTGGGGAATGTTCATCAGTTCCAGGGCGCGCTGATAAGAGCCTACCGAAGCCAGCAACGGGTCATTCCACGGCACCACGGAAATCACCACGAAGATCGACAACAGATAGAACACACCAATGCGCCACATCACCGAGCGTGTGGCGCGGGCGATGTTCTGCGCCGGGTTGCTGGACTCGGCCGCCGCGATGGTGACCGCCTCAGTGCCGATAAAACTGAACATGATGGTGATAAAGGCGCCCACCACCGCCGACAGCCCGTTGGGCGCGAAACCGCCGTGTTCCTCCATCAACCGGTTCAACCCGCTCACCTCGCGCTCGGGCACCCAGCCCATCAGCACCGCGAAGCCCACGCCGATAAAACCGATGATCGCGATGACCTTGGCCATGGCGAACCAGAACTCGAACTCGCCGTACTTGGACACGCTGAACAGATTGGTGACCACCAACAAAAAGATCGACAACAAGGCAAACAGCCAAGCGTCGATCTGTGGGAACCATTGGTTGAGGATATGCCCGGCGGCCAAGGCCTCGATGGGGATCACCAGCACCCAGAACCACCAGTACAACCAACCGATGGTAAACCCGGCCCAGCGACCGATGGCCTGGTCGGCATAGGTGGAGAACGACCCGGTATCGGGATTGGCCACCGCCATCTCCCCGAGCATGCGCATCACCAGCACCACCAGCGTGCCGGAGAACAGATAAGCCAGCAGCACCGCCGGCCCCGCTGCCGCAATCGCATGCCCGGAACCGACAAACAACCCCGCCCCGATAATGCCCGCAATGGAAAGCATGGTCACATGACGCGGCTTGAAGCCTTGCGCCAACTGGCCGTTGGAATCGTTGGAATTGAGGCTATTCATTGTTTTTGTTGTTCTCGGTGATCGACGTCAAGGTGTACTGACTGAAGAGTCAGGCGATCATCATTTCTTAATGATGGGTCACCTTACGCGGCCTCACTTCAACGAAAATAGCCTGGGAGCGGCGGGGATTGGTCTGATATCGACATGGGATAGCATCTGTCCGATGAATAAGAATCCTCCTACTTAATAAGTCACCGGTTACGCACCGACATACCTGGGCGGCCTCAGCACAATCAAACCCTCATTGATAAGCAGGGATAAGGCGTATCCAGACTGGAATGCGCGGAAGTAAACCAGCCTCCTGACTGTCACTTTCTTCAATCGCTTTTATATACATATAAAGTATGCATAATGAGAGCATTCAGGATTCAATATGACGAGACGAAAAACACCGCAAATCAGCAGAAGCACAATGGCATTAGCCTTGCCGAGGCGGAACCGGTGTTCTACGACGAGGCAGCTCTGACAATCCAAGATTGTCGTCATGATGAAGAACGCTGAGTGATCGTTGGCTCGGACGCGAAGGGACGAGTGTTAGTCGTGGCTTACACCTACCGCGATCCAAATTTTGTGAGAATCATCAGTGCGCGACTCGCATCGAAAAATGAAAGGCGCCAGTACCTAGAGGCTTGAGACATGAAAGACGAATACGACTTCAGCTCCGGTAAACGCGGTGCAGTCGCCAGTAACAAGGGCAAGACCCGCATCACTATCATGCTGGACGACTCGGTGATCGAGGCGGCACGTGCACGCGCGGAAAATGCGGGTACAGGCTATCAGACTGTGATCAACAACCTGCTACGTCAGGCGCTGCTTTCCCAAGAAACACATAACCTGGCACCTCCGTCGGTGAAAAAAACCAAAACCCTGAACGTTATCAAAGATGGCATCAGCGTCTGCGAGGTCGAAGCGCTAGAACAACAGCTGATCGCACTCGCTGGCGAGCTGAATCGAATGCTGGGTTCGCCCAGACTCACCAGATCAAAGGCTAAACCCACTTTATGAAGGTATCCCTTTGTCTACACCCCCGCTAAACATGAACCCCCAGGCTACACCCGACGATGCGCGCACCAGTGCCGCAAGGACAGATCGAAAACCTTGACGATCATGACCCTGAGCGGGTGTACGTGAAATTCGACAACCCGCCCACCCGCTAACCTGTACGTCACTCGCGGCTGAACGCCTCAACCTCCAGGATCAACCCTCGCGCGGCCATCATTACCAGGTCGCGTCCCTTGTCGGGGCTGGCCTGTGCGGGATCGGACCCCATCCGCCCGTCCACATGGCGCGCGCGGAAATCGAAGGCTTCGCGGATCGGGCCCCAGGGCGCGATTTGAGGCGAGTACTCCGCGGTTTTTATCGCCTGCGGATAGGCCCACTGGGTCACCGCTATCTCGGACGGTGTGGCATGAATGCCGTGCCCGGTGGGGAACTGTTCCTTGGCCAGTTCGCCGACACCGTCAAGGTCCCACCAATTACATAACTTCAGTGCAAACCCCGCCGGGCGCCGGGCAAAACTTGCCTGCGCGTACAACTCGGAGAACGCCGCTTCAATCGAGGCGACGTTGCCGCCATGGCCATTGAGGAACAGGATCTTTTCAAAGCCGTGGGCGGCCAGCGAGTGCACCCAGTCGCCGATGGCGGCAATGAAGGTCGAGGGCCGCAGCGAGATGGTGCCGGGAAAGCCGATGTGGTGCTGAGCCATGCCGATGTTGAAGGTCGGCGCGATCAGGATATCGGCGCTTTTTTGCGCCTCGCACGCAATGATCTCGGGGCACATCCAATCGGTGCCCAGCAAACCGGTGGGACCGTGCTGCTCGTTGGAGCCGATCGGAATCACGATGGTGCGGCTGCGCTCAAGGAATTGGCCGATTTCGGCCCAGGTCGACAGGTATAACAGCATGATGGGTTCCTCGTAGGTTTCAATGATTGCGCACGTATTCGCCTGCCACGCCGGTACGTGTTCGCGGTTTGGTCGCGACAATCACGAAGGCTGCGCACAGGAACACGCAGCCCACCGCGACGAGCCCCGTGTCGAGGCTGCCGGTGGCGGTTTTGGCCCAGCCGATCATGGCCGGGCCCCAGAAACCACCGGACAGGCCGATGGTGTTGATCAAGGCGATGCCGCCGGCGGCCGCGTCGCCCTTGATGTGCTCGGAGGGCATCGCCCATAACACGGTGTAGGCCATGAACATCATGCTGATCGACAGGCTCAGCAGGGCCATCGACACCAACAGATTGCCGCCCGCCAAGGGATAGAGGATCAGCAAGACGGCGCCGGTGGCAGCAGGGATTGCGCAGTGCAGGCGTCGCTCGCCGAGGCGGTCCGAACGCCGCCCGATCCAGTACATGCCCAGCGCCGCGCCGACATAAGGCAACGCGGCGTACCAGCCCAACTGCTGGGTGTCGTTGACGCCCAGCGCCTTGATGACGGCCGGCAACCAGAAGCTCATGGCGTAGATCGAGAAGATGATGCAGAAGTAGGCCGACGCCAGGACGTAAACCTTGGGGTCGCGCAACACGGTACGAAACGAATGATTGCGCGCGCTCGCAGTGCCCAGCTCGGTTTCGAGCAATTGCTTTTCGGCGGCATTCAGCCACGGCGCATCGGCGGGCCGATCACACAGCACGCAGTACATGAGCACGCCGAGAAACACACAGGGCAGCCCCTCGATCAGGAACATCCATTGCCAGCCGGCCAGGCCGCCGACGCCGGCAAACGTGGTAATCAGCCACGCGGAGATGGGGCCACCGAGAATGCCGCCCATGGGCCCGGCGATAAACACGATGGCAATTGCCCGCGCCATGCGATTGGGGCCGTACCAGCGGGACAGGTAATAGATCATGCCCGGCGCAAAACCGGCCTCGAATACACCCAGCAAAAAACGCATCGCATAAAACGTCGGCACATCACGCACAAACAGCATGCAGGCGGAGGTGATGCCCCACAGCACCAGGATGCGGCTGAACGTTTTGCGCGCGCCGATGCGCGGCAGCATCAGGGTGCTGGGCAGTTCGAATAGCACATAGCCGATGAAGAAAATCCCGGCACCGGCACCGTAGGCGGCATCCGACAGCCCCAGGTCGTTTTGCATCTGCAGCTTGGCGAAGCCGACATTGATGCGGTCCAGGTAAGCGAAGACGTAGCCGATGAACAACAACGGCAACAGCCGCCAATTGAGCTTGTGGTAGAGGGCAGCAAGGGCCTTGTCGGTTGCGGGTGTCGGAGCGGTTGGCATACGGGTCTCCCGTTATTCTTGTGGGTGTTGCGGGCTTGCCAATCCATGGTGCGCCGGCCCATCATCACCAGCAAGAGCAACTAAGTTCGCGCAGTGTTGCCCTATAGGCAACGCAACTTTGACGGCGGTGACCCTTATGCGAGAGATCAATCAACAACGCCTGCGCTACTTTCATGAAGTGCTGACGCACGGTTCCATCCGCGGCGCGGCGGACAGCATCAACACCTCGCCCTCGGTGATTACCCGCCAGATCAAACTGCTGGAAGAAGAACTCGGCGCAAAACTATTCGAACGCCAGGCCCGTGGCGTGCAACCGACCGAAGCGGCGGCGCATTTGCTGGAATTCTGGCGCGGCTATCGTTCGCACCAGGAAAAACTCGAAGACCAGTTGCAGGCGATCAAGGGCTTGCAGCAAGGCCATGTGCGTGTGGTGATCAGTGAAGGCTATGTCGATGTGCTGGTGGATAACGTGCTCGCCCCCTTCTGCAAGCAGTACCCCAAGCTGGACGTCACGCTGGATATCCTGCCGGTGGTGGATGTGCTCCACGAAGTCGCCGAAAACCGTGCGCACATCGGCTTGGCCTACAACCCGCCGGCCCATCCGCACATCGACTTTCGCGCCGCATCGTTGCAGCCGGTGATGTTGCTGGTGCGCCCTGACCACCCGTTGGCTGCGCGCGGCGGCATGGCGAGCGTGCAGGACGTGCTCGAATGCCCATTGGTATTGACGCCGACCACCTTTGGCATAGGGCATGCCATCACCCTGCTCGAGTTCGCCGAGAAGATCCAGGTGCGCCCCACCCTGGTCAGCAACTCACTGGCAGCCCTCAAGCGTCTGGTTGCCAGTGGCGACTTTGCCTCGCTGGCCGGGGAGTTCGCGGCCTTGCGGGAAATTGAAAATGGCGAGTTGGCGTCGGTGCTGATTGATCACCCCCTGTTGCTGGGGGTGGAAGCCAAATTGCTGGTGAAGGCCGCCCGCCCCTTGGCGGCCCCCGCCCAGGAGCTGTTGGACTGGATGCTGGCGCGGTTGCCGATGTTCAGGCCGCAGGCGTAAGCAGGCTTACCGCGTGCTGGAAACCAGGGCCGGATTGAACATCCCCTCAAAACGCGCCTTGTTCGCCGCGTAATACGCCGCCACCGCCTTGTCCGCCGTGCTCTCGCGCGCCTGCATCATCAACGCTTCGAGGTCGGCCTGGGGGATGGAGAAATGCGCAAAGAAGTACGCCACTTCGGGATGCTCCTGGCTGAAGCCTTTGCGGGCCATGGCGTGGATCTGTTCGGCGCCGCCGAAAATCTGCTTGGGATCATCCAGGTAGCGCAGCGACCATTTGGAAAACATCCAATGCGGGCTCCAGGCGTTGACCAATGACCACTTGTCGCGCTTGAGGTTGCGGTCCAGCTCGTTGAGCATGCCGCTCTCCGATGACCCCACCAGTTTGTAGCCCGCCAGCCTGTAGTCCTCGATCGCCTTGACGGTGAGCTTGTACTGGCCGTTGCCGACTTCGGAGGTAAAGATCTTGCCGTCGAACTTTTCGCGGATCCCGGGTTTGTTCAGGTCTTCCACGCTGGCGACGTCTGCCACCGGCACCGAGGTGGGCACGGCCATGCCGATTCGTCCTTCATACAGCACGCCAAGGTCTTCGAGGCGGTCCTTGTACTTGTCGTAGAACGCCTTGTGGGTGCTGGGCAGCCAGACCATCGGGATCAGGTCGATGTTGCCGTTGGCCAGCGCCTGGAATTGGATGCCGATGTCGGCCATCACCAACTTGACCGGTTGCTTGAGATGCTCCTGCAAGGCCGTACTGGCGAGCTTGACGGTGATTTCCGTATCGGACCAGTTCACCCAACCAATGCGTACCGGGGGTTTTTCCTCGGCGTGGGTCACCGCCGCAGTGGCACACAGCGCAAGGCCGAGCAGGTAGGCACAGGCTTTTTTCCGATAGTGCACATGAGCATTCATCAGACGTCCTCCTAAGGGGTGAGGCCGATCTTAGCGGCGACTTCCGGGCACTGCAATAAAAAATGTACAGACATGTCGACCATTATTGACACCTATGTACATTTATCCTAATTTCAGATCGCCGAGCCTGATGATGCCCACTACGGAGCACAGAATAATGTCCAGCGATCCCCTGCTGCAGCCTTACAAAATCAAGCACCTGACCCTGCGCAACCGGATCATGACCACGGCCCATGAACCGGCCTACCCGGTGGACGGTATGCCGCAGGCGTTGTACCGCGCCTACCACGTCGAACGCGCCAAGGCCGGCGTGGCCTTGACCATGACCGCAGGCTCCGCCGCCGTGTCGCGGGACAGCCCGCCAGTGTTCAACAACGTGCTGGCGTACAAAGATGAAGTGGTCGGCTGGTTGAAGGACCTCACTGATGAGTGCCACGAACACGGCGCGGCAGTGATGATCCAGCTGACGCACCTGGGCCGGCGCACACGCTGGGACAAGGCTGATTGGCTGCCGGTGGTCTCGCCGTCGCACCGTCGCGAGGCGTCACACCGCTCCTTCCCGAAGAAGATGGAAGACTGGGATATCGAGCGGATCATCAAGGACTACGTCGACGCCGCCGAGCGCATGCAGGCCGCCGGCTTGGATGGCCTGGAGCTGCAAGCCTACGGCCATTTGATGGACCAGTTCTGGTCACCGCTGACCAACGAACTGGATGGCCCTTACGGCGGTTCCCTGGAAAACCGCATGCGCTTTACCTTCGACGTCCTGCGCGGCATTCGCCAGCGCGTCGGTGAGGACTTTCTGCTGGGCGTGCGCTACACCGGCGACGAAGCGCTGCCGGGCGGATTCAACGCCAGTGAGGGCCTGCAGGTTTCGCATATGCTCAAGGACAGCGGGCTAGTGGATTTCCTCAACGTGGTACGTGGGCATATCGATACCGACGCGGGGCTGACTGACGTGATTCCGATCCAGGGCATGCGCAACTCGCCGCACCTGGATTTTGCCGGCGAGATCCGCGCGTCCACCGGCTTCCCCACCTTCCACGCGGCGAAAATCCCGGACGTGGCCACCGCGCGCTACGCCATTGCGTCGGGCAAGGTGGACATGGTCGGCATGACCCGCGCCCATATGACCGACCCGCACATCGTGCGCAAGATCATCGAGCGGCGTGAAGAAGACATTCGCCCCTGCGTCGGCGCCAACTACTGCCTGGACCGCATCTACCAGGGCGGCGCCGCCTACTGCATCCACAACGCGGCGACCGGCCGTGAAACCAGCATGCCCCATGAGATTCCCAAGGCTGCGGTGAAGCGCAAAGTACTGATCATCGGCACGGGCCCGGCCGGGTTGGAAGCGGCACGCGTTGCCGGCGAGCGCGGGCATGATGTGACCGTACTGGAAGCGGCGGACCAGCCCGGCGGGCAAATCCGCCTGACCGCCCTGAGCGAGCGGCGCCGCGAGATGATCGGCATCATCGACTGGCGCATGGCCCAGTGCGAACGCCTTGGCGTGAAATTCCACTTCAACACCTGGGCCGAAACCGAGACGGTGCTGGCCCATGAGCCGGACGTGGTGATCGTCGCCACCGGCGGCATGCCGCACACCGACGTGCTGGCCGCGGGCAATGAGCTGGTGGTGTCGACCTGGGACATCATTTCCGGCGACGTCAAGCCGGGGCGTCATGTGTTGATCTTCGACGACGCCGGCGACCACGCCGCGCTGCAAGCCGCCGAGGTGATTGCGCAAAGTGGCGCCAGCGTCGAAATCGTCACCCCGGACCGCGCGTTCGCCCCGGAAGTCATGGCCATGAACCTGGTGCCCTACATGCGCAGCCTGCAGGACCTGGACGTGACCTTTACCGTGACCTATCGGGTCGAGACGGTGGAGAAACGCGACGGTCGACTGCTCGCCCGTTTTGGCAGTGACTACGGCGCGGTGCACAAGCAGCGGGTGGTCGACCAGGTGGTGGTCAACCATGGCACGATTCCCCTGGATGACCTGTACTTCGAGTTGCGTGCGCACTCCAGCAATGGCGGCGCGGTCGAGCAGCAGGACTTGATCGCAGGGAACGCGCAGAACATCGTGACCAACCCTGAAGGTCGCTTCCAACTGTTCAGGATCGGTGATGCAGTGGCCGCACGTAACACCCATGCGGCGATCTACGATGCGTTGCGGTTGGTCAAGGACCTTTAAAAACGCTCAAACACCCCCGGAGTGGTTTCGGCATAGCCAAACGCCCCATAGAAGCGGTCCAGTTCACGCCGCTTCAGGGCCTTGCCGGTGAACACGCTGACATACTGGGGAATACGCCGGAACCGCACCACGACCTCTTCGGTAGTGTTCATCGAGATATAGCCGATCTGCGTCAGGTAGATGGTCCGGGCACGCACATCAGCCGCCTCTTCATCGTAGCCAAAACGTCGGAACATCCCGGTCAGGGCATTGATGCGGGTGTCGTCAGCCTGCGCGATTTCTGCCGCGACTTCCGCCGATTGCATCGCCCAACTGCGTACGGCAAATTCGAATTGTGAGTCGAACAGCTCCGGGTTCAGCCAGCATTCGAAGACGTTGAGAATAGCCTCGGAAATACTCTCGGCATAGCGGTCGCACTGGTACACCAGGTTGCCGGTGTTCTTGTCGCGCCATCGGGTCAACAACGCAGCAAGCAGTTGCTCCCGATCTTCGAAAAACCAATAGAAACTGGTGCGTGACAAGCCAAGCTGCTTGGCCAGGGGCATCACGCGCACGGCGTCGATACCGGATTCTTTGAGGGCCGCGTAGGCGGCGTCCAGCCACACATCGACCGAGCCGCGCCAGCCTGTGTCCTGGTTCTTGCCTCGCGGTTTTGCGGGTTGCGACATCCTTGGGTCACCTTTGCCGGGGAATTGCCGGTCACTCTACACGCACCCATCCACGCGTGCAGTTCGTCGGCAAAATCGCATGAAGAAAAAATCCGGACTACTGTATTTATGTACAGTTAAATAACTTAAGGATGAGCATCATGAACGACAATTTGAAGCAGTCAGGTTCTACCACCACCTCCCAACCCACCACCACATTCGAGCAGGCCAAAACCGGCAGAGCCCTGGATTTCACCTGGTCGCCTGACGCCAACACGACCACCACCATCGTCTCGGCGGATTGTGTCGACTATCGCGTCAATACCGCCCAAGGCAGCCCGACCGGTGACAGCCACTCCATAGCACGACTGACCTATGCCCAAGGCAACGGCGGTGGCCAGGTCGGCACGCTGTTTCTCGAAGAGGTGCGTGCCGGCGTACGCGCCAACACCCAGATCGGACTAATGGTAGGCCGCAAATGGGCGCTGGATGCCGACGCAGCGGACACCGGCAGCATTGGCACCTACGTGGTGGAACAGTTCGATGACATGCGCGCCAGCGTCAACTATGTGGGGGCGTTCGCCCGCGTCTTTGCCGATCCCCGGATGGTCAGTTATCACGCCGGGGGCCATGTGCACACCAATATCTCGATCACCGGCAGCAGAGCCCTGAGCATGGCGGACTCCGGCAAGTCGATCCTGGTCATCAGCAATACGGACGTCACGCTGACAGTGGGAGACGATGTGACTGAAGGCTTCAGGGCCACGTTGATCCAGGCGGCAGCCGGCAAGATCAACATCGCCGCATCGAACACCCACACGCTTTACAGCAATGCGGGAAACCGCACACGCACGCTCAACCCACTGGATGAACTGGAGGTCAGCACCTTTCCAGGGGGCCCGGTGTTCCTGGCTTTTCGGGTCAGGCCTGCGGCTTGATGCAAACGCTCGGATCTGGTGTCACCGCTACCGGATGGGTGCCGGTGACTGCTACACCACTTAGCCAGGCTGCGCGGTGCCTTTAGGGGCGGCGCCCTCCCCCTGCGCCGACAACACAATCGCCAGCACGATCAACGCCGCGCCTGCCAACATCCGGTAGGACGGCGCTTCATGGAACAGCCACCAGGCGCAGGCAATCGCGTACACCGGCTCCAGGGAAATGATCATGCCTGCGCTGCGGGCGTTCAAACCCTTGAGGCTTTTGAAGAACAGCGCCTGGGACACCGCCGTGCAGAGCACGCCGAGAATGGCGAGGTTGAGCCAGTCGACAGGCTCCAGCGCCACCAGGTCGAACACTGCAACCGGCGCCATGAACAGCGCCACGGTAGCGTTCTGCCAGAACACCACTTGCACGCCATTTCGGCCATCGGTGGCGCGGCGGTTGGTCATGGCCAGCAAGGCGAACGACAGCCCCGAGGCAATCCCCCACAGCAGCCCGACCGTGCCTTGGTTGGCGATCTCGAACGAGGGTGTCACCAGTATCAGGCCGAGCGTGACCAACAGCAGCAACAGCGCTTCAGCCAGGCGCGGCCGGTCGCGGAACACCGCCATGTCGAGCAAGGTGATAAACGCCGGAAAGCTGGCAAAGCCCAAGGTGGCGACAGCGACGCCACCGACCTTGATCGCAATAAAAAACGTGATCCAGTGCGCGGCCAGCATCAGCCCTGAGACGGCATAGATGCCGAGTTTCCTGAGGTTCAGGCCGCGCAGCAGCGCGCGGTCCTGCAGGTGTGCGAACACCCCCAGGGCCAGCAAGGCAAAGGCTGCACGGCCAAAGGTGATCACACTGGCGCTGGCGTGGATCAGTGCGCCAAAAATACCGGTCAAGCCAAACAGAATTGCAGTGATATGGGCAGAAG
Organism: Pseudomonas sp. P7759; assembly: GCF_013386445.1. Classification (NCBI taxonomy): domain Bacteria; kingdom Pseudomonadati; phylum Pseudomonadota; class Gammaproteobacteria; order Pseudomonadales; family Pseudomonadaceae; genus Pseudomonas; species Pseudomonas sp. P7759. Next base: position 106,896 of record NZ_JACART010000045.1, on the reverse strand, counting down.
TAAGGGCAGTACGATAGGCAGTCATGAAAAGGCTTCGAAAAAACGAGCTGGGCCGTGGACTTCTTATTGTTGACCCGGTGGAAAGGAAGGCGCCCCAATCGCCGCTTGCGTGGAGCTTTGTAGAGGGACGCCTGGTTTTTTAACCTTCGGACACGTCGATCCAGATGGTCTTGATCTCGGTGTACTGGTCGTGTGCCCAGATGGACTTGTCGCGCCCCCCGAAACCCGACTGCTTGTAGCCACCGAACGGGGTCGAGGCATCCCCTTCGCCGAAGCAGTTGACGGTGACGATACCGGCACGGATCTCGCGGGAGAGCTTGATCGCATTGCGCAGGTTATCGGTGTACACCGACGCCGCCAGGCCGTAGATGGTGTCGTTGGCCAGGGCAATGGCTTCTTCCAGGGTGTTGAACGTCGTGACGGTCAGCACAGGGCCGAAGATTTCTTCCTTGAACAGCACACTGTCGGCCCCCACGCCATCGACCACGGTCGGCTCCACGTAGATATCGCCTTGGGTATTGCCACCGTAGACCACGCGCAGGTTTTCGTTGCCGGCCTGCACCAGGTACGAGCTGACCTTATCGAAATGCGCACGGCTGACCATCGAGCCCAGGCGATTGTCCGGGTCGAGCGGGCTGCCCATCTTCCACGCTTGCAACTGCACGCCGATGCGCTTGAGCAGCTCGTCCTTGATATCGGCATGGACGATAAGGCGCGAAGACGCCGAGCAGTTCTCGCCCATGTTCCAGAACGAACCATTGACGATATGCCCCGCCACCACATCCAGGTCGGCCACGTCGTTCATCACCACGGCCGGGTTTTTGCCGCCCAGTTCCAACACGATGCGCTTGAGGTTCGACTCTGCCGCGTACTGCAGGAACAGGCGCCCGGTGTCGGTGGAACCGGTGAAGCTGACCATGGTGACGTCCATGTGGCGACCCAACGGTTCGCCCACTTCACGACCGCCGCCGGACACGACATTGAACACGCCCGCCGGAATCCCGGCCTGGGCGCCCAGCTCGGCCACGCGCAACGCGGTCAACGTGGTTTCCTTGGCCGGCTTGACCACGATCGAGCAACCCGCCGCGAGGGACGGCGCGATTTTCCAGGCCAGCATCAGCAGCGGGAAGTTCCACGGCAGCACCAGGCCGACCACGCCGATGGCTTCGCGTACCACCAGGGTCAAGGCGTCGGCGCCGACTGGGGCGGTGTTGTCGTAGATCTTGTCGATCAGCTCGGCATGCCAGCGGATCATGTGGATGGTTTCCGGCACGTCGGTCAGCTGGCACTCACGCACCGGCTTGCCGCTGTCCAGGCTTTCCAGCACGGACAGTTCGTGGGAGTGCTGTTCCAGCAGGTCGGCAAAACGCAGCAGGACTTTCTTGCGCGTGCCGGGGCTGAGCTTGTGCCAACGGCCGTCGTCAAACGCTTGCTTGGCCGAAGCCACGGCGTAGTCCACATCGTCGCTGTTGCACGCGGTGATTTCAACCAGCACTTCGCCGGTCGCCGGGTTGGTGGTGGTGAACGTCTTGCCCGAACCCGAGGTGTGGGCCGCGCCGTTGATGAAGGACGTGGTGGGAAACTGGATGTCCTGGGCGATGGCCGCGTATTCGGCGGCGCTGAGCAGGTGAGTCATCATGCACCTCCGACGATTTGCGCAACGTCGCGCTTGAGGTTGGTGATCACCGTTTGCAGCGCCTGGTTTTCGCTCTCGGTCAACGGCTGCAGCGGTGCGCGCACGCTGCCGGTACGCAGGCCATTGAAGGCGCAACCGGCCTTGATCGCCTGGACGAATTTACCGCCTTCGAGGAAGTCCATCAGCGGCATGAAGGCGCTCATGATCTTGCGACCCTTGTCGAAGTCTTTTTCGACCACGCAGGCTTCATACAGGGCGACGTGTTCACGCGGCACGAAGTTGGAACCGGCACACACCCAGCTGCGGGCGCCCCAGGCGAAGAACTCCAGGGCCTGGTCATCCCAGCCGCAGGACAACGCGATGTTCGGGTATTGAGTGGCCAGGCGGTGCACCTGGCCCATGTCGCCCGAGCTTTCCTTGATCGCCACGACGTTTTTCGAAGCGGACACGGCCTTGAAGTACTCATCGCCCATGCTCACGCTCATGCGGCCTGGGTAGTTGTAGAGCATGATCGGCAGGCCCGCAGCCTGGTCCACGGCCAGGGCGTGGATGGCGTTTTCCTGTTCGGTGGGCAGTGCGTAAGGCGGCGAACCGACCAGGATCGCGTCAGCCTTGATCGCACGGGCGGCCTTGGCGTATTCCACCGAATCTTCGGTGCGGATGGCGCCGGTGCCGACGATCAACGCGACGCGGTTGCCAATGACTTCCTTGGCGTGGGCAGCCAGGTCGATGCGCTCCTGAGAGGTGTGCGCGTAGTACTCGCCGGTGGAGCCGCCAATGATGACGCCGTGTACCTTAGATTCGATCAGGAATTCCAGCACGTCGGCGAACGCGGCGCTGTCGATCTGGCCGGTGGCGGTCAACGGGGTGATTGCCGGGGTGTAGATGCCTTCAAACTTCATGGGTGTTTCTCCAACAGTGAAAGTGATGTGGTTTGCGCTCAACTGCTCAACGCAGCGGCGTCCCGCAAGTTCAGCGAACGTGTTTCCGGGGCCATGGCCCAGGCGGCGGCCAGGCCGATGAACGTCACGCCAGCCGCGACGTACATGGTGTTGCCGATACCAATCGAGTGAAGCGACAGCGGTACGAGGTAGGTGCCGATGGCAGCGCCGACTCGCGACAGTGAGGTGCCGATGCCCACGGCGAACGCGCGGATTTCGGTGGGAAACAGTTCGTTCGGGTAAACCAGTTGCAGCACCTGGGCGCCGCCGATGAACACGGCGTAGGCGCCGAACAGCAGCAGCACGAGAATTTCGTGGCTATTGGAAAACGCCGCCAGCAACAGCAAGGCAAGGCCTGACCACAGGAAGCTGTTGATCAGCATGCTGCGTCGACCGATGGTGTTGATCAGCCGCGTGGCCAGCACGCAACCCACCACGAACAGCAAGGTGATGAACATCGAGCCGTAGGAGGCCCACTCGCCTTTCAGGTTGAGGGCTTGCAAGACCTTGGGGGCGAATGCGTAAACGGCGAACACGGGGATGATCGAACAGGACCAGAACACCGAGACAAAGAACAAGCGCTTGCCGTACCCCGAGCGCAGCAGGTCACGAAAGGTCATCTTGCGTTCGTCGGGTTGCTCCGGCAGGTCACGCAACGAGTAGTGCGGCCCATAGACGCGCTTGATGACCTGCTCGGCTTCGGCCTCGCGGCCCTTGCTCAGCAACCAACGCGCCGATTCCGGCGTACCCAGGCGCAGCACAAACAGCACCAGCCCGATCACCGAGGCACTGGCCAGAGCGTAGCGCCAGGCGTCGTCGGCACCGGTATTGAGGATCGCGTTGCCGACCACATAGGCGAATGCCGCCCCGGCGAACCAGAGGATGGTCAGGGCGGCCAGCCGAGGGCCGCGTTGCTTCTTCGGTAGGAACTCCACCAGCAAGGAGGTGGCAACGGGGTATTCAATGCCCACGGCCAGGCCGATGATGAAGCGCAGGGCAAACAATGCCCAGGCCGACTCCACCCAGAACTGCGCCAGGGAACACACAATAAATAACGACGGGCCAATGAAATAAACTTTCTTGCGCCCTAACTTATCGGTCAGCCAGCCGCCGATAAAACCGCCAAAGAACACGCCGATCAAGGCAGAGGCGGCAATAAGGCCTTGCCAGAACTCGGTCAGTTCCAGTGCACCGGTCACTTGCAGCATCGCAATGCCGATAATGCTTAATACATAGCCATCCACAAATGAACCACCGCCCGAACGGGCCGTGAGCAATCGGTGAAAATTGTTAAGCGGTACATCCTCAACTGAGGCATTCGGACTTGTCATTATTATCTCCTACTTCGCTTCGTTCATTCGCCGGGGTACAACGCACACTTGAAATCCAGGCGAATGAAAGCCGTCTCAATCAGAAACCGCAGTCGCGTAAACGCCTGCTGTTTTCCAATCAATAGATTAAGTTCGGTATTGCGTAACGAGCGTGTTGCGAATCAGCTTTCCTGGCCGGCGCGGCTTTGCCCCCATAGCAAGTTCATGTTTACACCCGCTGATAACAGCGGCTCCGGTGGGTTTCTGCTCGGGCCCGGGGACGTCAACAGGAAGTCCACCAGGTGATTGCGCTTGCCCGCCAGCCATTCGGCCAGCAAGGTGCCAGTAACCGTGCCGCGGGTGACGCCCAGGCCGTTGCAGCACAGCGCGCCATAGACGTTTTTGGCCAACTCGCCGAAGTGCGCCATATGGTTGCGCGACAGGCTGAGGGAGCCTCCCCAGGTGTAGTCGAACGTCACCTCGCGGTGCAGTGGGAAGCGGCGGTCGAAGGACTCTTTGTGGCGCTTGACGAACCGCTGCAGGTACTTGGGGTTGCTGCGCCCGTCGGCGTTGAAGCTGAAGCTGTTGCGCACCAGCAGGCGGTTGTCGACGGTGCGGCGCAACGTAGTGCCAAACGGGTCGGCGGGGATTACGCCCCAGAATGGATGACCACCCAGGCGTGCCTGCTCGTCTTCGTCCAGCGGTCGGGTCAGGCTGGCGTAGGTGAAGATCGGCAGCATGCGGCTCTTGAGGAAACCAAAGCTCATGGCGAACGCGTTGTTGGTCAGCACCAGCTTGTCGGCGATGATGCGCCCGCCCTTGTGGATCAACACGGTCTTGTCGCCGTACTCCACTTCGGTAATCGGGGTGTTTTCGTACAGCGTCACGTTGGCCGGCAAGGTGTCCGCCAGCCCTTTCACCAGCGCCGCTGGCTGCACCAGTGCGGTGCCCGGTGTGAACAGGGCCTTGCGGTAGAAACCGGTGCCGATGTGGTTGGGCATATCGTCGGCTTCGATCACTTGATAGGCCTGGCCGAGTTTGTCGAGGCCACGGCGGTAGGCATTCAGCACGGCAATGCCACGGTCTTCGACGGCGGCCTGGTACTTGCCGCAATCGCGCCACTGGCAGTTGATGTTGTGCTGCTCTACCAGCGCACGCAGCATGGACTGCCCGGCGAGATTGAGCTCCATGCTGATCCGGGCGGTGGCGATGTCGCCGATGTAGTCTTCGGCACCGATGTCATGGGGCAAGTCGATGGCAAAACCGGCGTTGCGCCCGGAAGCGCCGTAGCCGACCTCCTGGGCTTCGATCAACACGATCTCGTCATCCGGAAAATTCAGCGCCAGTTGACGCGCCGCCGCAAGGCCGGTGAACCCCGCCCCGACCACGGCCCAGCGCGCCGAGCGGATACCGCTGTGGCGCGGGCGTGCCACGCGCGGTGGGCTGAGGTGAAACCAGCCACAGGTTGAATCGTCTGCCGGGGTGTTTCTGATGAGTGCCATTTTCGCGACCTGGGTTCTTTTATAGTTGTTAGAGCTAACAGCTACCCGTCTGCATCGCGTCACACTGGCCCGGCATCAACCGATCAGAAGGTGAGCGCTACATCCAGGCCTTCGGGCGCCGCGTACTCGGACATCCGCCGACGGGACAGTTCGAGGTGGGCCCGCACGATTTCCCCGGCCGAGACCGGATCGTGGTGTTCGATTGCATGGATCATCTCGTCGTGCTGCTGCGCGGCCACTTCCAGGTCTTCCTGCATGTCGACGGTGGTCGGATGGCGATAGAAGATTTTGCCCAGGCGTGCGTGGTCGATCAGCAAGCGTTGCAAGCTCGGCATCAGGTAGGCGTTGTGGGCCATCTTGCCGATTTGCAGGTGGAACTCGTCGTTGTACAGCACACGGTTCTCGACATCTTTTTCCTCGATAGCGATACGGAACAGCGCCTGGATACGCTTCAACTCCACCACCTCGGCAGGCGTTGCGTGTGAGCAGGCCAATTGCGTAGTGGCGATGTAAATCAGCGGTGCCGCCAGGAAAAAACTGCGCAGCGATTGGTAACTCATGGCCGACACCCGCGCGGCGCGGTTGGCTTCGAGGTCGATGTACCCTTCCGCCGCCATCTGCCGCATCAGTTCACGCACCGGTGGGCGCGACAAACCGAATTCATCACACAACGCCAGCTCGTCCACCACCGCACCGGGTGCCAGTTCCATGCTGAGGATGCGACGCCGCAGCGCTTCACCCAGTACTGCCTTGCGATCGATGCTTGGCTCAGCCGAAGCCGGTGTAGTGAGTTCTTTGGTAGCCATGTGAAACCTTCCTAGTAGTAAGTGCACACGGTCTACTACCTGTATTCGCACTATAAAACAACAAAATACTTTGTGTCTACAATTAAAATACACAGTGTTAAATTCAGTTGAAACCCTTTGCCAGCGGGGCTTTCCAGCTATTTTACCAGGCGGATTTCCTTGGACGGACGATGGCCGAAATAGGCGCTGTAGCACTTGCTGAAATGGCTGGGCGAGACAAAACCACAGGCTACCGACACCTCGACAATGGTCAGCGAGGTGTGCTGTAACAAGCGCCTTGCCTCGGTGATGCGCAGGTCCATGTAATAGCGTTGCGGCGAGGTGCCCAGTTGCTCCTTGAACAGCCGCTCGATCTGTCGCCGCGAGCGCCCGGCGTAAAGGCACAGGTCGACCATTTGCAACGGCTCTTCGAGGTTGACGTCCATCAGGTTGATCACTTCGCGCAGCGGCCCACTGACCGAAACGTTCAACATCGGCTTGATCCGGCGAAAGCGCGACGCCTCAAACGCCAGGATGTCTTCAATACCGTCGGTGAGGCTCTTGCCGTGCAAGCTGCGGATCCACTCCAGCGCCATGTAGAACGTGCCGGTGGGGCTCGATGCCGTCAGACGGTTACGGTCCACCACGTAGGCTTCACTGGTGACATGACTGAGCCGCGCGATCTCGGCCAATGCAGGGCGATGCTCGGGGTGAATCGCGCATCGGTATCCCTCCAACAGCCCCGCCCGCCCCAGAAACCACGCACCGTTCCACACGCCCGCCAGCGTTACGCCCTGCTCCGCCGCCGCACTCAGCAGTACGGTCAATTCATCGTTGTAACGCAGCGGCGTGCGATAACCGCCGCAGATCACCAGCAAATCCAGATCGAGCACAGCCTCCAGGGTCAGGCGCGCGTCGGGACGGATCACCAGGCCCAGGTCACTCACCACCTCATCGCAGACCAGGCCGAAGGTGCGCGTGGCGAACAGATCCGCGCGCAACAGGTTGGCGGTGACGATAGTGTCCAGCGCCTGGGTAAACGCCGGCAGCGAAAAGTGCTCCAGCAATACAAACCCCGCCCGCGCCTTGCGCACCTCCTGGCCGTGATGATCATTGAGGTAACGCAAGTTCTTGCCATGCATAGCACCACTGAATTGACGTCGCACTACCACGTCATACCCGCCGTGCCTGGCGTTGCAATGCGCCGCGTGACAAACGGTCGAGCAACAGCGCCACCGCCACAATCGCCAGGCCGGCACGCAGGCCCAGGCCCATCTCCATTCGCGTCAAGCCACGGGTCACTTCGGCGCCAAGGCCCCCGGCCCCGACCAATCCGGCCAACACCACCATCGCCAGCGACAACAGGATGCATTGGTTCAGCCCCACCAGCAGCGTGGGCGCCGCCGTGGGCAATTCGATCTTGAGCAGGATGTGCCGTGGCGATGCACCCATGGCCTGGCCCAGTTCCAGCAGGTCCTTGGGCAACTGCTTGAACGCCAAGGTGGTCAGTCGCAGCATCGGTGGGATGCCATACACGATGGTGGCAATGATGGCCGGCACGCGCCCCAGGCTGAACAGCATTACCGCCGGGATCAGGTACACCCACGGCGGGACGGTTTGCATGATGTTCAGGATCGGCAGCAAGGCCGCGTCCACACGCTTGACCCGTGCGGCAAGAATGCCCAGGGGGAACGCAACGCTGACGGAAATCAGCACCGCCACCGAGACCAGCGCGATGGTCTGCATCGACGCCACCCACAGCCCGGCAAACAGGCAGAACGCCAACATCAAACCGGCAAACAGCGCCACGCGCCAGTTGGCGAAGATCCATGCCAGCACCACCACGATGGCAATCAACACGTAGGCATGGGGCGCAAGCAGCAGGCCCTCGATCACACCCAACGAGGCCTCGATCACCTTGCCGATCAGCACGAACAGACCGTGCAGGTGGGTATTCAGCCAGTCGATGGCAGGGGCCAGAAACTCACCCGGCGAGATACGCAAATCAGCAAGGCTCATTGACTGGCTCCTCGGCGCGATTCAGCCGCGCTTTGTGCAAGACGGTCGAGAATCATCGTGAGGATGACGATGGCCAGCGCCGCATTGATCGACTTGGCGATGTCCAGGGTGCGCACCGCACCGTAGATGGACTCGCCCAACCCACCGGAGCCGACGATACCGGCAATCACCACCATGCCGAATGCCATCATCAGGCTCTGGTTGACCCCGGCCATGATGCTCGGCATCGCAAAGGGCAAGCGGATCTTGAAGAACATCTGCAAGCCGGTAACGCCGCTGGCATCACCCAGCTCGACGAACTCCTTGGGCGTCATGCGTATGCCCAGGGAGGTCAGGCGCAGCGCCGGCGGCACCGCGACGATAAACGTGGCCAGCAGCGCCGTCGCCGGGCCATAGCCGAGCAAGGCAATCGCCGGCAATAGATAGATATAGGGCGGCAGTGTCTGGACCAGGTCCAGGCACGGGTCGACCACACGATCGAACGCCGGCGTGAGCCCGGCCAACACGCCCAACGGCACCGCCACCAGCAATGCCAACAGCGTGGCGGTGAGTACCAGCGCCAGGGTGCTGACGGTCTCGGGCCACAGCCCGATAACTTCACACAGCAGCAAGGCCAGCGCCGATAACACCGCGAAGCGCAGCCCCACCATGCGCCAGCCCAGCAGGCCGATGACGAGGGCAATCACATAGAACGGCGGCGCAGCGATGCACCACTGCACGCCTTTAAATACGGCGGTCAGGGCCGTATTGGCGGCGTCGAAGAAAAACTCGCCATTGTCCTGCAACCACATCAGGCCGGCGTCTACAGCGGCATCGAACGGTACCGAGAAGTCCGGCGTACTCATATCGACGCCTCCAACACCGGGGCCAAGGCCTGGGCCTCGTTGGGAATGCCCTGCACGCCGCGCAGCAGATCCCCAGGTGTGATGATGCCCACCACGACGCCCCGCTCGACCACCGCCAACGGCTCAAGATCGGCGCCCATGGTCAAGCCAATCAGTGCGTTGATATCGGTTTCTGGCGTGGTTTGAGTGAGCCGGGTGAAATCGCACAGGGGGAACGCCTGTGCATAACGCGCCACCGGCGTCATCACCGAATGGGCCTTGACCAGGTGCAAGCGCGAGATGCCCGCAACGAACTCGGCGACATAGTCATCGGCTGGGTTCAACACAATCTCTTCGGCCGTGCCGACTTGGATAATCACGCCGTCCTTCATGATGGCGATGCGGTCACCGATGCGGATGGCCTCTTCCAGGTCGTGGGTGATGAACACCGCGGACTTGCCCAGCTCCTTGGTGAGCTGGCGGAACTCGTCCTGCAACTGGCGACGGATCAGGGGGTCGAGCGCACTGAACGGCTCATCCATCAGGATAATTTCCGGGTCGGCAGTCAGCGCGCGCGCCAGCCCGACACGCTGCTGCATGCCGCCAGACAGCTCGCTCGGGTAGCGCGAAGCCCAGTCACTCAGGCCGACCTTGGCCAGCGCACGCTCCGCCACCTGATAACGCTGGGCCTTGCCAACGCCCTGCACTTCCAGGCCGAAAGCGGTGTTTTCCAGCACGGTACGGTTGGGCAACAACGCCACACTCTGAAACACCATGCCAATGTGTTTGGCCCGCACTTCGCGCAACTGTGCGGGAGATAAAGCGGACAAATCCTTGCCCTTGACCAGCACCTTCCCGGCGCTGGGGGTGATCAGTTTGTTGAGCAAGCGGATCAGGGTCGATTTGCCACTGCCGGACAAACCCATGATGCAAAAAATTTCACCGCGGCGAACCTGCAGGCTCACATCCGACACCCCCACCACGCAGCTGAAATCCTGCAGCACCTGGGTTTTGCCGAGCCCTTTGTGAACCACCGCTTGCATCGCCGCCTTGGCATTCTGACCGAAGATCTTCCAGACCGACTGGCAATCCACAAGCACTTCGTTAGTGTCTATTTTGAGCGTTGTCATGTTTGAGCCTATTGAACCAGTTCGACTGGTTTTTCTAATTGATCAGAACGCGTTATCTGTACCCGGCAGTGGCAAAAAAGAGTGAGGTTTATTGTTTGATATTGGCCCAGCGTTTCATCAAGTCGGCATGGTTGTCGGCCCAGCCCGCAACGGCCTGATCCATGCTCTTGCCGTCCTTGACGGCGCCGTTGATAGCGGTGATGTCGGCAAGCGGCACGTAGACGCTGGCGATGACTTCGCGGGCGTGGGGGTATTCAGCGGTGAAGCCCTTATGACCGATCCAGTAATAGGCCTGCGGGGGAGCGAAAGAACCCTTGGGATCCTTGAGGAACTTAAGGTCGAACTTCTGGGCCATCCACGACGGCTCCCAGATGGTGACCGCGACCCACTCCTTGCGGTCTACGGCGGACTTCAAGGCGGCCGTCATCGCGGCAGTACTGCCTTCGAGCAACTGCAGTTTGAATCCGTAATCCTTAACCGCCTTATTGGCGTCGCTCATCAACCCTGAACCCGGCTCGATGCCGATGATCTTGCCGCCAAACTTGTCGGCGTAATCGTTGAGCTGTTCCAGCGAATCGATATCGACGTACTTGGGTACGGCGATCGCCTGGTAGAGGCCATAGGAAACCGGCGAGAGTTTTTCCAGGCGGTTCTTGTTTTTGTTCCAGTAGTCCTGGGTGGCGTAATCGGTCTGTGAAGCCAGGACTTGTACATCACCCTTGGTCAGGGCCGCATAGGCAATACCGATTTCCGAGAACTCAACTACTTTCACGGTATAGCCGGCGTTCTCCAATACCTTCTTGGTAATGCCGGTAATCGGCGTCAGGTCTTCCCAGGACATGGTGCCGACCGTGATGGTTTTTTCTTCGGCCTGCACCGGAAGCGCAACCACACCCACTAACGCAACCGCACAAACGGTTTTCCAAAAGTTCTTCATGGCGCGCCTCGATCTACGTTGTATTTATAGTTTCTGGCCCTGTTCAAAGGCCGGTGTGTTGGAACAACAAGGAAGGGTTCGGCAGCGCTGAGGGCGGCCTGTTGAAGCGAGACTCGCATGGGAAAAACGGAGGGTCAAGAGAATGTATTTTCTGTGTATACAAATATAATTCACACAAAACACAAACCAAATAATATTTTTTATATGTAATTCATAGAGTTAGACGAGAACGACAAAATACCGACAAGTCGGTTATAGGAAAGTATCAGGTCGCTTTTGGAATGCTACGAAGAGAGGAAAACGGACGGGGTCGTAGAGGTCTGGAGTGGGGGGCACTCCAGACAGATTCAAAAAAGCCGTGCGCCCTACCCTAACTCACGCTTGAGTTGCTCGCGATCCAACGCCCCATCCCAGCGGGCAATGAACAACGTGGCCACACCGTTGCCGATCACGTTGATCAGCGCACCGCCTTCCGAGATAAATCGGTACACGCCGAGCACCAGCACCAGCCCCGCCGCCGGGATCACATCGATGGAGCCGAGGGTGGCGGCCAGGGTAATGAATGCACCGCCGGTCACGCTCGCCGCGCCTTTGGAGGTCAGCAGCAGGATCAACAGCAAGGTCACCTGGTGATACAGCGACACATCGATGTCCAGCGCCTGGGCAATGAAGATCGCCAGCACCGTCATGTTGATGCAGCTGCCGTCGAGGTTGAAGCAGTAGCCTGAGGGCACCACCAGGCCGACAGTGGACTTCTCACAGCCGAGCTTTTCCAGCTTGCCCATCAGGCGCGGCAAGGCGGATTCCGAGGACGAGGTGCCCAACACCAACACCAGTTCTTCACGGATGTACTTGAGGAACTTCCACAGGCTGAAACCGGCCAATCGCGCGACCAGGTTCAACACCACGAACACAAACACCAACCCGGTAATGTAGTAGCACACTAACAGGTTCACGTAGGCCCCCAGCGATTGCACGCCGTATTTGCCGACGGTGAACGCCATGCCGCCAAAAGCCCCGAGCGGCACCAGGTACATGACAATCTTGAGCATACGGAAAAACGCCTTGGCCACCAGATCGATGGTGTTCAGCAAGGGTTTGCCGGTATCGCCCAGCAACTGCAGGCCAAACGCAAACAACACCGAGATGAACAGCACCTGGAGGATGTCGCCGTCGGTAAACGCGCCGAACACCGTACTGGGCACGATATGCGTGAGGAAGCCGACCACGCTCTGATCGTGGGCCGCCTTGGTGTAGCCGGCGATGGCCGACGCATCCAGGCTGGCCGGGTCGATATGCATGCCCGCGCCCGGTTTTAGCAGGTTGACACCGATCAAGCCGATCACCAGGGCGATGGTGGTCAGCACTTCAAAGTAGATCAGGGATTTGAAGCCGATGCGGCCGATGCGCTTGAGGTCCTGCATGCCGGCAATGCCGCTGACCACCGTGCAGAAGATGATCGGCGCGATCAGCATCTTGATCAGCTTGATGAAGGTGTCGCCCAAGGGCTTCATCTGTTCGCCCAAACTTGGGCTGAAATGACCGAGGATCACCCCCAGCACAATGGCTGCGAGCACTTGCACATACAGGTGCTGGTAGAACGGTGTGCGCTGTGGCAGCGCTTGGATCGACGAGCTGATTATTTTTGTCATGGCTCTGCCTATAGGGTTTGTGAGGGACGTCGCTGGGGTTTCAGGTCACCACGTTGATCGGTTTGTTGGCGGCGAATGCCTCGATGTTGTCCAGCAGCACCGCCTTGAGGCGCGCGACACTGCTTTGGCTGGCCCAGGCAACGTGGGGCGTGATCAGCAGATTGGGGTGTTCACAGTGCAGCAACGGGTGGTCCGCCTGCGGCGGCTCCACGTGCAGCACATCCAGTGCGGCGCCGCCCAATTGACCACTGGCGAGAGCGGCCAGGACGGCGTTTTCGTCCACCAATGCACCGCGAGCGGTATTGATCAGCAAGGCGCCGGGTTTCATCCGCGCGATTTCGGCGGTGCCGATCAGATAACGGGTCTGGGGCGTCAGCGGGCAATGCAGAGTCAGCGCATCCGCCTTGGCCAACACCTCCTCGAAGGCCACATAGCCCGCCCTCACCTGCGGCGCGCCACGGTGTTCGGCAAACAGCACGGTAATGTCCAAGGCCTTGGCCAGACGCGCGACACGGCTGCCGATGTCGCCGCGACCGACGATGCCCAGGGTCGAGCCTTGCAGGTCCTGGATCGGCGCACCGTGCACGCAAAAATGCGAAGACTGTGGCCACAAGCGCGCCGAGGCGACACGGTACGCCATCAAGTGACGGCGCAGCGCAAACAGCGAGCCGATCACCGACTCCGCCACGCTGACCGCGCTGTAGGCCGGCACGTTGCACACCGTCACGCCTTGATCACGGCAGGCGGCGAGATCCACGCAGTCGTAGCCGGTCGCCGCCACGCAGATCAGCTTCAGGCGCGGCAATTGCTCAAGAGTGGCGCGGTCCAGGCGCACCTTGTTGGTGATCGCCACGTCGGCGTCGGCCAGGGCTTCGATTACGTGATCGGGGCGGGTGTGCTCACGCGCGGTCCAGTGGCTGGCGTGGGCAGGACGCGCCAATGGAGACGGCAGGCTCGCGCCGTCGAGAAACACGATATTCATGCGGGCACCTGCTCGGAAATTTCGATGAGGTTAAGGTCGGGGTCGCGCACATACACCGAACGAATCGGGCCGGTTGCGCCGGTGCGCAGCACCGGGCCTTCGATGATCGGCCAGGTTTCAGCCTTCAAATGGGCAATCACTGCTTCCAGGGGAATACTGGCGATAAAGCACAGGTCCAGCGCGCCAGGCACCGGCAGATGGGCCTTGGGTTCGAACTCATGCCCACGCTCATGCACATTGATTTTATGGTTGCCAAAACGGAAGGCGACGCGGCCGTTGCCAAAGGTCTCCAGGCGCATGCCCATGACGCGGGTGTAGAAGTCTTTGCAGGCGCTCAGGTCAATAGTCGTGAGGACCAGGTGGTCGAGATGATCAATCATGATGGGCTACCTGTTGGGTCAGGGTGTGGACGTGTTCGGGAATGGGGTGCAGGTACAGGCGCTTGCCGGCCTTGAGGATCTGGCTGGGGGTGGCGTGGCCGATCAGGCCGGGTAACCGGGCAGAGGCGGCCAGTACGCGGTCCAGTTGCAGGCCGGTGTCATAGCCCATCAGGTCGAGCATGTGCACCAGGTCTTCCATGCACACGTTGCCGCTGGCGCCGGGTGCATAGGGGCACCCGCCAAGGCCGCCCAGCGAAGCGTCGAAACGGTCGATCCCGGCCTGCAACGCCGCCAGGGTATTGGCCAGGGCCATACCACGGGTGTTGTGGAAATGCAGGGTCAGTTGCAGCTCGGGAAAGCGCTCGCGCACTTGCCGCGACAAGGCTTCCACCTGTGTGGGATAGGCCATGCCGGTGGTGTCGCACAGCGTGACGCCGCGCACGCCCAACTCGGCAAAACGCTCGACCCATCCCAACACATCGTCCGCCGGCACATCGCCCTGCATCGGGCAGCCAAACACCGTGGACAACGACACATTGACGGCCACCGGCCCATGTCCAATCACCCCCACGACATCCCTCAACTGGGCAAATGATTGATCACGGGTCATGCGTAGGTTGGAGCGGTTATGCGGCTCGCTCACCGACATCACCAGGTTGGCCTCGTCGATGCCACAACCCAGCGCCCGTTCGGCTCCGCGCACGTTGGGCACCAGCACCGTGTACTCCACGCCCTTTTGACGATGGATCCCGGCCATCACGGCCTCCGCATCGCGCAACGCGGGGATAGCCTTGGGTGAGGTAAACGAGGTCACTTCGATCTTCGCGTAGCCGCACTGGCTCAGTTCGTCGATCAAGGCGATTTTCTGTTCGGTGTCGATAAAAGTCTTTTCGTTCTGGAAGCCGTCACGGGTCGCGACTTCCTGCAGGTACAGGCGTTTCATAGAGCTACTCCTTGATTCAGATCAGGCCGCGAGCGCGCCAGGCTTGGCGGGTCGGCGCGTCGATACCGATGCCGTCGAGCACCGCATCGGTGTGTTGCCCAAGCGTGGGTGCGCGCGAGTGCACGCGGCCGGGTGTCGCCGTCAACTTGGGCACGATGCCGGGCAAGGTGACGGCGGTGCCGTCGTCCAACTGGCTGGCGAGCAGCATGTCGCGGGCCTGGTAATGGGGGTCGGCGGCGATGTCGGCGGCGTCGTAGATCTTGCCGGAGGGGATGTTGGCGTCCTTCAGCGCGGCCAGCACCGCATCGAGGTTTCTCTCGGCCGTCCAGGCGGAAATCGCTGCATCGATGCGCGCCACATGGCGCACGCGGCCGTCGTTCTGCGCCAGTTCCGGGTCGTCGGCCAGGTCCAGACGTTCGATCTTTTCCATCAGGCGCCGGTAGATGCTGTCGCCATTCCCCGCGATCAAGGCGTACTTTCCATCCTTGCAACGGTAGGCATTGGTCGGCGCGATGCCTGGCAGGCTGCTGCCGGCCGGTTCGCGCACGCTGCCGAACACCGAATACTCGGGAATCAGGCTTTCCATCATGTTGAAAACCGACTCGTACAAGGCCACATCCACCTGCTGGCCAGCACCGCGATTCTGCTCGCGGTGGCGCAAGGCAAGCAGCACACCGATCACGCCGTGCAGCGCGGAAAGCGAGTCGCCGATCGACACCCCTACCCGCACCGGCGTACGGCCCGGCTCGCCGGAGAGATGGCGCAGGCCACCCATGGCTTCACCGATTACACCAAAGCCTGGCAAGTCGCGATAAGGTCCGGTCTGGCCGTAGCCAGAGACCCGCAGCATCACGAGGCCAGGGTTGATCGATGACAGCTCATCCCAGCCAAGCCCCCATTTCTCCAGGGTTCCAGGGCGGAAATTCTCGATCAGGATGTCGGCGTCCTTGACCAGCCGCTTGACCACGTCACGGGCTTCGACCTGGCGCAGGTCGAGGGTGACAGACTGCTTGTTGCGCGACTGGGCGGCCCACCACACCGACGTCCCGTCGTGCAGCAAGCGCCATTTACGCAGGGGGTCGCCGGTGACCGGTGGTTCGATCTTGATCACTTCGGCGCCGAACTCGGCGAGGATCTTGGCGGCGAAAGGCCCGGCAATCAGTTGGCCCATTTCGACCACCTTGATGCCTTCCAGGGGTAGGCTCATGACGTTGTCCGTTCTTGTTGGAGGTGATGGCCGGATAATCCCCTCAAAAACAGGCCGTGAGAATGTCAAAGATTTCCACTACTCTTTCCTGACTGGAAACACGGAGGTGGAAATGATCAACTTGCTGCAACTGGACCTGGCCTCCCTGCGCCTGCTGGTGCTGGCCGCCAAAACAGAAAATCTCACCCAGGCCGCCAACAGCGCACACATGACCGTTTCCGCCGCAAGCAAACGGCTGGCCGAACTCGAACGCGTCACCCACTGCACCCTGTTCACCCGCGTGCCCCGTGGCCTGCAACTGACCCCGGCCGGACGCGGCCTGGCCGAGCATGCGCGCACCCTGCTCGACGTGGCCCAGCAAATGGCCCATGACGCCAACGACTACGCCAAGGGTGTACGCGGCCACGTGCGGTTGTTTGCCAATACATCGGCGGTGATCCAGTTCCTGCCGGCGGACCTGGCGAGTTTCCTGGCCGCCAACCCGCATGTGCGCATCGAGTTGGAAGAAGCCCTCAGCGATCGCACCATTCACGCGGTGGAAAACGGCGAGGCCGAGATCGGCATCTTTGCCGACAACGTGCCCGCTCCCGGCTTGCACATGCGGCCCTATCGACGTGACCGGTTGGTGGTGCTGGTGCCGCAAACCCATGCGTTGGCGCAGCGTTCAAGCGTGACGCTGGCGGACACGCTGGACTTCGATTATGTCGCCTTGAACCAAGGCAGCTCGCTGCTGCGCCGCATCAACGATGCCGCTGCCGGCACCGGCAAGCGTCTCAAGGTGCGTATCCAGGTCAGCAGTTTTGATGGTATCTGCCGGATGATCGAAGCGGGACTGGGGATCGGCATACTGCCGCTGGGGTCGGTGCATCCCGAGTTGCTGGCGTCCAAGCTGCGGGCGATACCGCTTGAGGGAGAATGGGCGTCACGGACCTTGTATGTCGGCGTGGCGGATGCGACGCGCCTGTCGCCGGAGGCGGCGAACCTGTACAACTACTTGAGTGAGCTGGAGGTCGCACTTGCGTAGAAACCTTCACTCGTGGCGACAGCAGATCAATCGCGATGAGGATAGGTTGCCACTCATGTAGGGGAGGGAATTCAAGGCCTAACTTGTTAAATCGCAGGCAAAAAAAGGCCACTCGTTTGAGTGGCTTTTTCTTTGTGTTTGGAGCGGGAAACGGGTCATTTACAGCTCATCTATCCCGTTGAAAGCGTTTCAACCGCTTGAGATCAAACGCTTTCGATGGACAGGATTCTGGACTGCTTGTTTGAGCATAGCAAGCCCATGTAGCGAGCCTCATCCCCTGCCGTTCTAGTATAACCACGGCCGGCCTGACGGAAGGCAATTACCGACCCTAGCCAAAGCCTTCGCCGCCGATTCGCCGTGGATGACCAGCCACTGGGGCGGCCTGCGCACCGACCTGCTCAAGCAGGGCGTCGATATCAAGATGGGTTATCTTGGCAAAACCGCGTCCAGCCTGCGCGTCGGTTACAGCCGTCATGAGTTTAAGTGACGAGGTGTACGCGCAAATCGGTGCATTCAACGTCAGCCCGTCGAACCTGGAAAACGGCAACGGATTCAAGCGCAATGCTCAAACGCCCAATGCCGCCAGCGGGATGGGCTATGACGACGCCGGGTACGTGCCCGAGCAACACTGCATGCCATTAGCAGTCCATCCCGTCGTTCCAACGGCAATGGGCCGTTGGTTTTGAGGCCCCTGACCCCGCTGAATAGGAATGTGCGCGGCTTTTGGTTAGGATGGCTCTTTATAATCATTCTCATTTGCAGGCTTTACATGTTAGTCGCCTCCCTTCCGTCTACCGCCACACGCATTCTCGCGATCGAGGATGACCCGATACTCGCTGCCGACCTCGATAGCCATTTGGTACAACGCGGGTTTTCGGTCACGGTGCGGCAGGACGGCGGGCACATCCTCGATCTGCTGCGCGAAGAGCGCTTCGATTTGATCCTGATGGACATCATGCTGCCCGGCAGTAGCGGCCTGCAGGTATTGGCGCAGTTGCGTCAACGCCAGCGCATCCCGGTGATCCTGATGTCGGCCTTGGGCGCCGAACAGGACCGTATCACTGGCTTCAGCCAGGGCGCAGACGACTACTTGCCCAAACCCTTCAGCATGTTGGAAATGGACGTGCGCATTGACGCGATCCTGCGCCGCGTCGCTTACGAGCAGGAGCGCTTGGCGCCTATCACCCAACACCCGCAGTTGGTGTTCGACGAACATCGGGCGGATGTGTGCCGCGAGGACGCCTGGGCCAATCTGACCACTACGGAGTATCGGGTGCTGGAAACCCTGGTCCAACACTCCGGCGAAACCTTGAGCAAAGCCTTCCTCTATCAGCAGGTTATGCACCGTGCCTATTCCCAACATGACCGCAGCCTGGACATGCACGTCAGCCGGGTTCGGCGCAAATTGCAGGCCATCGGCTACACCGCCGGGCGCATTGAAACCGTGCGCGGCATGGGTTATTTGCTCACGCCGCTACCGTCATGAAGCTGCCTGGCCGGCATTCGCTGCTGTGGAAATTGACCGGGGTGCTTGCACTGTTGTGCCTGCTGGTGATCAGCCTGCAGGCCGACCTGAGCAAGCGCGTGCGCGAGGCGACAGCGTTACTGCCTGACGCTGCAAAGCTCGCCTATCGCACCTACGCACGGCAAGCCGAAACTGCGATGGAAGCCCAGGGTCCCCAAGGTGTGGACGGGTTTTTACGCGCCTTGCGTGAACGCGAAAATGTCTGGGCGGTGGTGGTGGATGAACACCAGCATTCACTGTCTTCCACGCCCCTGAGCGAGCAAGAGCGGCGCAAACTCGACTTCGTCCGCCCCCTGGAATGGACCGTCGGCCGGCCCGGCAGCCGGCCGACCTTTTTTGTGGGCTTAAGCGATGGCCATTCACGGCTGGTGATGGAACTGCCCAAGCGCTTTGACCCGCGTAAACACCTGAAGCTCTGGGACATCATGCTGCAATGGGTGCTGCCCGCCAGCCTGGCACTGCTGCTGGGTTTTATGTTGTACCGCGTGCTGATTGCGCCGGTGGTGCTGCTGCGACGCCAGGCCACCGCACTGAGCGCCGGCGACCTGGGCGCACGCGTAGGGCCAGCCATGGCCAAGCGTCGGGACGAGCTGGGTGACCTGGCTCGCGCGTTCGATCACATGGCCGAACGGCTGGAGAGCACCCTCACCTTGCAACGCCGCTTGATGCGCGACCTCTCCCACGAGTTACGCACGCCCCTGAGTCGCCTGCGAGTGGCCGGCGAACGCGAGCAGGATATGCACGCGATGCGCCAGCGCCTCGAACGCGAAGTACGCGGCATGGACCAACTGATCGGCGACACCCTGGAACTGGTATGGCTCGACACGGACCGCCCGGCCCCGACGCTGGAACCGGTGGAGCTGGACCAGCTGTGGGACGTGGTGTGCGCCGACGCGAGCTTCGAAAGCGGGTTGCCCATGGAGCGCTTCCCCTGTGAACTGCCAGCAGATTGCCGCGTGTTGGGTAATCTCAACGGCTTGGCCCAGGCGTTGGAAAATATCCTGCGCAACGCCATCCGTCACTCCCCGCCAGGCGGCACGGTGACACTGGCTGGTGTGCAGGATGAAACCGGGTGGCACGTGTGGATCGAGGATCAAGGCCC
Organism: Pseudomonas sp. P7759; assembly: GCF_013386445.1. Taxonomy (NCBI): domain Bacteria; kingdom Pseudomonadati; phylum Pseudomonadota; class Gammaproteobacteria; order Pseudomonadales; family Pseudomonadaceae; genus Pseudomonas; species Pseudomonas sp. P7759. Next base: position 86,997 of record NZ_JACART010000045.1, on the reverse strand, counting down.
TGGTGTGGCTGAGGATATGCTCGAACATATCTTCCAGCCCTTCAGTCGCCTCAATGCCGCACGCCCCGGCGGTAGCGGCTTTGGCCTGGGCCTGTCGATTGCGCGCAGCGTCGTGCAATTGCAAGGTGCAGAGCTGTGGGCCAGCAACACCGGCAGCGGCTTGCGCATGAACCTAAGGCTGCCAAGTGTATAAAATGTAAATCAGATTTACTCTCAGTTGGGAATAACTACTATTTGCGCCACCCTTGGAGACACAGGGTGAGCGCCCCCTCCTACACGAGACGCTCACGCTCCATCGGTCTGATCACCTAAGGAGTGTTATCGATGTACCCCAGGTTCAAACTCAAGCATCTCGTCGTGGCGCTGATGGCCTGCGCCCCTGGCACCCTGCTCGCCGACACGGCCGTCTCAACGCCTGAGGCGCCGGACACGGCGCTCGTGTTGGGTGATACCCATGTAGTGGCCACCGCCGAAGAAGAGCTGAAGCAGGCATCCGGGGTCTCGATCATCACCGCTGAAGACATCAACAAACGCCCGCCCGTCAACGACCTGTCGGAAATCATCCGCAAAATGCCAGGGGTCAACCTGACCGGCAACAGCGCCAGCGGCACCCGGGGCAATAACCGCCAGATCGACCTGCGCGGCATGGGCCCGGAAAACACGCTGATCCTGATTGACGGCAAACCGGTGACCTCGCGCAACTCGGTGCGCTACACCCGCTCGGGCGAACGCGATACCCGTGGCGACAGCAACTGGGTGCCCGCCAACGAAGTCGAAAGCATCGAAGTGCTGCGCGGCCCGGCCGCTGCGCGCTACGGTTCGGGCTCCATGGGCGGCGTGGTCAACATCATCACCAAGCGCCCGACCCAGGCCCTCACCGGCTCGATTTCTGCGTTCACCAATATGCCCGAAGACGATGCCGAAGGCGTGACCAAACGCACCACCTTCAGCCTCGCCGGGCCGTTGACCGAGGCGCTGACTTTCCGTGTCTACGGCAACCTGAACAAGACCGATGCCGATGATGCCGACATCAACCAGGCCAACACCGACACCGCGTCCGGTGCATCCCTGGCCGCCGGCCGCGAAGGCGTACGCAACAAAGACCTCAATGGTCTGTTGAGCTGGGAGCTGAATGAACAGCAAACCCTCGATTTCGAGGCCGGTTTCAGTCGCCAGGGCAATATCTACACCGGTGATGTGGGTACCGGCGGCACCGACTCGTTGACCCCTGGCAGCACCATCAATAAATGGTTGGGTCGCGAAACCAACACGATGTATCGACAGAATTTCTCGGTCACCCATCGCGGCGACTGGGCATTTGGCACCTCAAAAGTCTTGGCGCAATACGAAAAAACCCGCAACAACCGCTTGCTGGAAGGCCAGACCGGTTCGGTCGACGGCGACATCAGTGCGAATGCCGATAAAAGCACCAGCACCTACAACAGCTACCTGCTTCAAGGCGAGCTGAACATCCCGCTGGAAGTACTGCTGCCGCAGACCCTTACACTCGGCTCGGAATGGAACCGCCAGGAGCTGGACGACCCCAGCACTTTCGACCGCGCCATCGGCACCACCCTGCCCAACTCCGCTGCCGGTGCCCGCTCCACCCGCATGGACGCAACCATCATGGCGGTGTTTCTCGAAGACAATATCGAGCTGACGCCCAAATGGTTCCTAACTCCCGGCCTGCGCCTGGACCATCACGACCAGTTCGGCGCCAACTGGAGCCCAAGCCTCAACAGCTCCTACAAGCTGACCGACGACCTCACGCTCAAAGGCGGTATTGCCCGTGCGTTCAAGGCGCCAAACCTGTACCAGTCCAACCCCAATTACCTGTACCGCAGCAACGGCAACGGCTGCGCGCCGAGCCTGAACGCCAGCGGCTGCTATGTACTGGGCAACGCCAACCTGGACCCGGAAATCAGCATCAACAAAGAGCTGGGCCTGAGCTTTGCGCGTGACGGCTGGACCGCCAGCCTGACGTATTTCCGCAATGACTACGACAGCAAGATCGTCTCCTCCAACAGTGAAGTCGGCCGTACCGCCGCCAATGAGCCGATCCTCCAGTGGGACAACGCCACTGATGCGGTGGTCAAGGGTTGGGAAGGCAGTGTCGGTGTGCCGTTGCTGGGCGAACAGGGTGAAACGCTGAGCTGGAACACCAACTTCACCTATATGCAGGACAACACCGACAGCGACGGCAACCCGTTGTCGGTAGTGCCCAAATACACCGTCAACACCATGCTCGATTGGCAGGTCACCGAGGCCCTGGCCTTGAGCCTGACCGGCACCTACTACGGCAAGCAGGAACCGCGTGACTACAACCCGACACGGGCCGTCGAGGTCACCGCCGCCAACGAGATGAAGACGCTCGACCCGTACCACATCTGGGGGGTGGGCGGCACGTATGAACTGAACAAGCACCTGTCGTTCGGCGCCGGCGTCAGCAATATTTTCGACAAGCGCGTGTACCGCGAAGGTGCGGGCACCAGTGCCGGGGCCAGTACGTACAACGAACCGGGGCGTGCTGTGTATGCGTCTGTCACGACCTCGTTCTAACGCCCATTGAAGCCCCACTCATCGCCCAGCCGGCTCGCCGGCTGGGCGTTTGTGTGTACCCATACCGATAAAACGTCCCCGGCCCACCACGGGGCACCTGATGAGCAAGCCGGATGAAAACACCCTCCCATTACTGGCCGATGTTGTCCCGAATCGCCGCCGCCCTGCTGGGCGGCTATCTGTTCACCTATGCCTTTACCGCCGCCTTGGCGCGCCTGCTGCCGCTGGGCAAGATCGACGCCATGATCATCGCCAGCCTGCTGTCGTTTGCGGTGTACACGCTGGCCATCCTGTGGGCATTCGCCTGCCGCAGCGCCACCCGCGCCTGGGCCGGGTTGAGCCTGGCACTGCCGTTGGCGGCCATAGGCTTCTGGTCGAATGGGCTGGAGTTATTGCGATGAAAACCAAGACCATTACCCAAGCCTTGTCCTGGTTGCATACCTGGAGCGGCCTGCTGTTGGGTTGGCTGCTGTTTGCAATTTTCCTGACCGGCACCCTGGCGGTATTCGATAAAGAAATCGATGGCTGGATGCAGCCGGAGATTCCCGCCCACAACCTTAGCCAGGGCGAAGCCGCGCAGGTCGCGCTGGCGTATCTACAGGCGCAGGCACCGGATGCGAGTGCCTGGAATATCGGGCTGCCCACCGCGCGCTCACCTGAGTTGACCGTGTCCAGCGGTGAGCAACGGCGCGGCGGCGGCAAGACCCTCGACCCCACCACCGGCGAACTGCTGGATGTGCGCGAAACCGCCGGCGGCGGGTTCTTTTTTCGCTTTCACTTCACCCTTAACCTGCCGCGTAATATCGGCATCTGGCTCACCGGCCTGGCAGCCATGGCGATGCTGGTAGCACTGGTCAGCGGCATTGTGATCCACAAGAAAATCTTCAAGGAGTTCTTCACTTTCCGCCCCGCCAAGGGCCAACGCTCGTGGCTGGATGCGCACAACGCCAGCGCCGTGTTGGTATTGCCGTTTCACTTGATGATCACCTACACCGGGCTGGTGATTTTCTACCTGATCTATATGCCGGCGGCGGCAGACGCCCTGTTCGGCGGCGACCGTGACGCCGTCAACCGTGCGATGCGCGGCGCGCCAGCGGAACAACACGGCGGCCGCCAGGGCCAGCGCCCACCGACAGCCGTCAGCGCCGCGCCCCTGACCGCGTTGGCGCCCGTGCTGGCCGAGGCCGAGCGCGTCATGGGCCCGGTCGCCGGCTTGTCTATCCAGAATCCTGGGCGCAGTGATGCACGCATCGAAGCACGACCGGTGCTGGGCAATCGCATCGAGCTGACCAAGGGCATGAGCATGGTCTTTGATGGCGTGAGCGGCAACGTGCTGCGTGCACCGACAGACAGCCGTGCCAGCCTGCTGACGCAAAAGGTCATGGCCGGTCTGCATTTCGCACAATTTGGCGGCTACCCGATGCGCTGGCTGTATTTCATCTGCGGCTGGGTCAGTTGCGCGATGATTGCCACGGGCCTGGTGCTGTTTACCGTCAAGCGCCGCAGACGCCATGACAGTGAAGGCATCCTTGGCACGTGGCTGTATCACGCCGCAGAGCGCCTCAACATCGCGGTGGTCGCCGGGCTTGGCGTGGCATGCGTCGCCCTGCTCTGGGCCAACCGCCTGCTGCCCGTGGAACTGAGCGCACGCGGCATGTGGGAAGTTCGGGTGTTTTTCCTGGCCTGGCTGTTGAGCCTGGGCCATGCCATCGCACGCCCGTGGCAAGCGGCCTGGCGCGAACAGCTGGGGTTGGCAGCGGTGCTGTGCATGGGCTTGCCGCTGTTGAACCTGCTAGGTGCAAACCGAGGGCATGCCCTTGCACTGGAAATCACCAGCGTGGCGCTTGGCCTCATGCTTGCTGCGGCCTGCTGGAAACTCGGGCAACCGAGCCGCCCGCGCCCGATAAAGTCCGACCATCAAAGAGGCGCACTGACATGAACGTAGCCTTGATTACCGGGCTTCTACTGGCCTGCCTCGGTATGACGAGTCTATGCCTGGGCCTTGCACGCAACTACAAAGCACTTGGCCGGCCGGCGCCCGCCACACCCGTACTGAAAGTATTGCGTGGCACACGCTGGCTGGCACTGATCGCCAGCCTGGGCTGTAACGTGATGGCCTGGGGCTGGGCCATGGGCCCGGTGGGCTGGTTGGGGATGCTGTCGTTGGCGGGGCTGGCGCTGGTCTTTCTGTTACCGTATGCACCGCGCGTCAGGGCCAGGTAAATCTGCGGCAAGACACCTTCACCGCCAGCGCCCGGCGCTCAAGTGAAGGTGTCAGCGGCCTGGTGATGGGCCTGGCCTGCCCGTGGGTTCCACTGGAAACCTGAGCGCGCCACAACCCCAGGTTTCAAGCGCTGATCACCGCCGTAGTCTGCACGGGGATGAAAGAACAACGGTGTCACCTTATCGATTCCCTTCAACACCGCGGCGTAATCCTCAAGATAGGTTTTACGCTCGCCCTCGGACACATTGCCCGGCATCCAGGCCACGTACGGCGGCAATACGTCAAACCCCAGGTAACGGAAGATCCCGTTATGAATCGGCCATAGAATGTGGTGGATGCTCCCGTCAATCCCATCCGGCTGATACAGGCTCTCGGCAGTCCCGGTCGTGATGCAGACCATAGCCCTGCGCCCCTTGAATTTGCCGTTGTCGTATTTCTCGCCAGAGGCGTAGGCAAAGCCACGGGTCATGGTGCGATCAACCCAGCCTTTGAGAATGGCGGGCATCGAAAACCACCAGATCGGGAACTGAAAGATCAGCACATCGCACCACAAAATTTTTGACTGCTCCTGCTCCACATCAAACGTGGAGCGGCCATGGGCGAACATGTTTTCTTGCTCGGCCGCCAGGTTTAGAAAGCCGGCGTCTACACGTGGGGTGGTGATGTCATCAGCGTCCAGGCTCGGCTTCCAGTCGAGCGCATACAAATCGCTGACTCGAACCTCGTGCCCTTGCGCGCTCAACACCTCGACCGCACAGTTTTTGAGCGCGCCATTGAAGGATCGAGGCTCGGGATGTGCGTAAACAATCAGGACATTCATCGCTCGCTCCTCAAGGTCAGAGCCCCGGCTCGAACAGCTCCCCGGCCACCGCCCAGTTACGTGCCGGGACGTCCTCAAACACAACGTGGACCCACTTGGGGTCTACCCCGGTATGCTTGATCAGTGTTTGGGTAATCTCAGCAGCCACCTGCACTTTGGCAGCTTGAGGTTTGTCGTCGAACCAGGTTACGCGTACAACGGGCATGTTCAGTCCTCTCATCAGGGTTAATAGCCATTGATTTTCCGGGCACGCCCCACCCCGTGACAAACCATCGTTTTTCGTTGTATGGAAGAGAAAAACTGCGCCATGAAACCGGATATCCCCCTCAAAGCCATCGCCTGTTTCGACGCGGTCATGCGCACCGGCAGTGCGCTGCTGGCCGCCGAGCAGATGTGCGTCACGCCAGGAGCCGTGGGGCAACAGGTGCGCAAGTTGGAGGCGTGGCTGGGTGTGGCGTTGTTCACGCGCAGTGTGCGCAAGTTGCACCCCACTCAGGCCGCACTCAGCTACTGGGACCAGGTGCAACCCGCGCTGATACAGCTGGAGAACGCCAGCCTCGCCCTACGCAATCGCCAGGACCAAGGCGTGCGCCTGAGTCTGCCGCCCGCCTTCGCCAATTCGTGGTTCGCTAGGCGAATGCCGACCCTCATCGACCAAGACACGCAACTCAAGTTGCACCTGAGCGCCAGCACCGAGCTGGTCGACGTCACGCACGATGGATTTGACCTTGCGGTGCGCCATTGCGATGGGCTGGTTCAGGGGCTGGTCGCCGAGTTGCTGCGGCACGATGAAGTGAGGGTGTATTGCAGCCCGAGCTATCGCGAACGCTTGCGGTTGCGCACGCTGGCCGACCTAAAGCGCATGACGCTCCTCTACACCACATCGCACGCGCATTGGCCCAACTGGCTGACCCAGGTCGGCCTTGGCAATACCGAAGTTGGCACCGGCATTCGATTCGATCAACCGGAACTGGCCATCGATGCGGCCCGGCGGGGCCAAGGCCTGGTGCTGACCAGCCCGTGGCTGGTCGAAGACGCACTCGAACAAGGCCAATTGGTGCAAGTGTTCGAGGCGGCTCTGACGGTCGGTAAAGGCTATTACCTGGTGCACAGTGATCAATCGCCGTTACGCGCCCCGGTCGAGCGACTCAGGCAGTGGTTGTTGGCATCGGCGCTTGAGTGCTCGCCTCTCGTGCAGCCTTGACCCATCGTGCCAAGCACTCTGCTCTATTTCAGATCGAAGTCCCGTATAGCTACCGCAATCTTTTCAACATCACTGTCCGAAAGATGCGGGTGACAAGGAAGCGTCAATATTTCTTTCGCCAGGCGTTCCGTCACAGGAAGGGCCACAGCCGACCTGGAATCTAGCCAGGCTCGCTGGCAATGAATGGGCGTCGGATAGTGAACAGCGGCCTGGATACCCTTATGTGCGAGGTACTGCTGCAGTTCGTTACGCCGCTGTGATCTGACTACATAGTGGTAATAAGCGCTACCCGCCTTGCCTCGGCCAAGGTCTGATCCTGTGGCTGTGTCGGCGAGTACAGCATCATAGTAGGTGGCGATCGCCCGACGCCGCTGCAACCACAGATCCAGGTATTCAGTTTTGATGTTGAGCGCGACCGCCTGTAAAGCGTCCAGCCGTGTATTGAGCCCAAAGCTGAAGGCTTCGTCACGGGATCTCAACCCGTGATTGCGCAGACCCCGCGCGTATTCAGCAATCTTCGTGCTGGTGGTGACAAGTGCGCCCCCGTCCCCTAAGCCGCCAAGGGTCTTCAAGGGATGAAACGAGAAGGCCGCAGCGTCCCCAAACGTACCCACCTGACGACCCTCTATCAGAGTGCCAATCGCTTGGGCGCAATCTTCAATCACCGCGATGTCGCGTGCACGGCACGCAGCCGTGATCGGGACCATATCCACTGGCCTTCCCCTCAGGTGCACCGTCACAACCGCTTTAGTGCGATCACTCAGTAACGGTTCTATCGTCTGGAGGCTGATGAGTTCGTCTTCTTCCACATCCGCCAACACCGGATAGGCCCCCACGGCCACTATCGCACCCACCGTTGCGATGAAGGTGTTAGCGCACGTGATGACCTCATCTCCCGCACTTACCCCTACCGCACGCATTGCCAGAATCAGCGCATCGGTGCCAGAGTTCATCGATACAACATGAGCCCCGTTACAGCGTCCTGACAGCCATGTTTCAAACCGCGTGACTTCTTCGCCCAAGATGAAATCTCCGGCCGAGAGTACGTTACGCCACTGTTCAAAGAAGGCCTCAGTCAGATCCTGAGCCTGTTCCTGGACATCGTTGCACCGGATCATTTAGGTACCCTCCCACTACCAGACGCCTGGAGAGCTGATGCTAAAGCCACGCCAGCCGTGCCCATTGCACAGATAATGGCCACGATGATCAGTGTCTCCGGGTAGCCGACTACCCCAGCAACCAGCCCACTACCAAGATAGATAAATGGGTACGCACCATTGGTGATGAAGGTGTCCATAGCAACCACCTTGCCCAAATCATTCTGCGGGGAAAGTATCTGCATTGATGTGGCCCACCCCGTTAGCCACGACGCCTCGACGAAGCCCACCAATACGGCGCCCAAAACTATAATCCAGGCTGCCCCTGCTATACCTAGCAACACCATTGCAGCGCTCAATATCAGGCCACTGATCACTGCCAACCCGTTTAAACGCTGATGACCTGCGGCCAGCACCGTGACCACCGACCCAATGCACGCGCCAGCCCCCGATGCAGCCAAACAAATGGCCCACATGGCATCACCAAAGCGAGCACTCACGGCATAGGGAGCCACCACAAGAAACACCGGAAAGCACAACACGTTAACCACCAAGGTCGCCGCAAAGCCGAGCGTTAACGTCGGGTGGCGACAGATGACTGCCATGCCGTTGAAAGCCGCACGAAGAGTCAGCATCTCATCGCTGTCGTGGGCCTCCATATCGGGTAGGGACGCAGTAAAAATGGCAGCACAAAAGAAGGTAATGCCGTCGATCAATATCCCCCAAACGGGATCCCAGAGAATGATCAGCACGCCGACAGTCGCTGGCAGAATTACCGCCGCCAGATTGTCGATAAAACTCATTGCACCATTGCCGGCCACCAGGGCTTCTTTGGGAAGTAAATTGACCAGCAAGACCTGTGCGCAGGGACGGGATGCACCGATCCCGACGCCAAACATCAGGTAGACCAGAACCAGCCACCACCAAGCCGCCCCAGCAACAATGATCAAAGTAGCTCCGACTTGCATCGCCCCCGGAGGACGTCCGTACCCATCAAGATGCGCTTCGGTGAACGCCTGTCAGCCAGCATCCCACCTAAACACGCACCGAAGATGGTACCGACACCTACCGCCGCCATGACAAAACCGAACACTTCTACGCCAAAACCTGTTCGGATCAGTGCTACAGGAAGAGCTGCCAAACATACCGCATCACCCGCCATGGACAGGCTCTGCCCAATCAGCAACTTGCGAAATGGCGACACGCGCAATGCATTACGGTAGGGCTGCGCACGCTCTATCAGCGATGTCATTTCACCCCTCCGATGTAGAGTCGCCCATTCGAATCTCGAGTAGTGGCCTGTTCTTTTCCATCAACGGTGATGAGGGCTGCGCCTTGCGCCCTGACATCGATGGAAAAGCGCTTCCCACGAAAACAGATCACGAACCGATAACTTTGCCAACCTGAAGGCAGCTTCGGGTGTAGAGAGAGCAATTCATCATCGACACGGAGCCCAGCTACCCCCTGTACAAGCCCCTGCCAGGCACCTGCATAGGCAGATAAATGCAGGCCGTTGGAATAGTCATCCGTGGGGGTGAAGTCCAAGTTGTATCGGCTTGCCTTAGTGATGAAGTCAGCGCACTTGTCCAGGGCGCCGATATCGGCGGCAACGCGTGCGTGAGGCCCGTAACTGAGTGAGGACTCGTGAACGGTCCGAGGCTCGTAGAAGTTAAAGGCTGCACGCTTCACCTCATCAGGGAAATCGTCCGCAAACATCGACATCAGAAGAATGACATCCGCCTGCTTCACCACGTTGGAATCAAAGTTCATTAGCTGTTGCGCCGCGACTCGTTCGAGCTCATCCGCGAACCGCGGGCCCCGCCCCTTGCAGGTTCGTGGCTCAGCCTCGGGAAGATCGGCGTACCCCTCAAACTCTTCAGGAATCGAGATCCCATCCGCGGTCATCCATGGCAAATACACCTGCTTACTGACGTTACGCCACTGGCTTAGTTCATCGCCATGAACGGCGGAAAGAAAACCCCGATCGGCCCAAGAGAGTGCATAGGTAATGCACCACCGGAGCAGGTAATTGGTGAAAAAGCTGTTATTGACATGGTAGTGATACTCGTCAGGCCCCATCACAGGCCCGATGACATAGGCACTCTTCTGAACGGACCATTTGAACGCTGACACGGCAAATCGGGCGCAATCCGAGATAAGCGCGTACCCTGCTGCTTCCATATACGCCTGATCACCAGTCGCTGCCCAATATCGCGCCACGGCATAGGCCACGTCTGCGGAGATGTGCAGCACTTCATCGACGCTCCATTCCCGTGCGACCTCGCCACCCGGGTATGAAAGGACGTAGCGAGGCCCATTCTCCAGCCCAAGATCGTTGGACGCTTCCGGAAACCGTGCACCCGCAAAGCCCGTGGCTCGGGCAAAATCCCACGCCCCCTGCAACGTGCGGTGGCGAAAGTCGATCAGCGCCCGCGCCACGTCCGGCGCATTCCACAACCAGAACTCGAATTTATGCAACTCAGTGTCGAAAAACGTAGCCCCTGAGTGATAAGTACTGGAAAGACCCCGGGCTGGCGATATCAAGCCAGATTTAAACTCCGGAGCCCCGAGCCCCTGCTGTAACAATTGAAACACGGCATACCTGATGCCTAGTTCAACCGGATGACCGTGCGCCTCAATAGTCACATCGTGCTCTTGCCAAATCTTTGCCCAACGATGCCTGTGATCGGCTTCGGCCTTGACGATACCGAGTGCAGGATGCAGAGCACGTTGCACAGCCACTTCGGCCGCTGAGCTTATTTGCCAGCGGGTGAATAGAAGTTGCCGGTCTACCTTAGCGAAGTCAAAGGTCACGGACCCAGCGCAGCAGGCGTTTTCAATCCCCCATACAGCAAGTGAGCTGAAGCGCGCTGGCGCCGATTGCATCTGGATGCCGTAGCGAAGTGTTCTTTCCCCGCTTTGCACTGTGACGTCGAACCCATCGCCCCGGCGACGGTAAGCACCCAATTCATAGTGCCGCGCCGTTAACCAGGGTGACGCCCCCAAGTACTCGTTTAACGCGCAGGCATCGACGCCGTAATCGATACGTACACGTCGAAACCCTCCTCTACCTCCGACCTTTCGTAGGCTGATAACAGTAGAGATCGCTGGCTGATCGGGCCGATCAATAAACTGCCGAACCATTAGCTCAAGCACGCAGTCACTGATTCGAAATTGCTGCGTGCTGCTAACAGACGCGCTGTCCATAGATAACGTTATCCTCGGTGGCTCTTCGTCAGCATCGGCAGCAAGCACACCGGTATCCACGTCATACAGCCGAAGAATTCGAGGCGCGGGCAGTGCTACGATCTCGCGCGCCACCCCGACACCTGGGGCATACAGCCCAGCCATCAATAGCTGCATCCTTAAGGCACGCTCAGATGCGTCAGGCACGTGTGGACGAAGCCCTACCAGCCCATTACCCAACGTTGCCAGGCACGACACGAAGGCGCATGAGTGTGAGTTGAGCTCACACACTCGCTCCAGTTGCAGGCCATAGGAAACGATCAGCACGACCGCCGCTCTACCGAAGAGAAAGACCAATCGGAGCACTGCATATTGCGAACGTTGTGATAGCGCGGGTCCGTCAAAATGTCCGTACTGTCGCCAAACCAGCCAGATTGGTAACGCTCACAGATCTCAAGAACCGCATCGCGCACCGTATAGACAAACTTAAAGCCCAACGCCCTCTGCACCAATGCCGAGTCGAGCCGATAGGAGCGCACATCATCGGAGGCCGTGGTCCTTATCGGAATGCATACACCGAAGTAGCATTCAACGATGTGCTTCACCTCAACGGCGATATCGCAGATGGTACGGTTATCGGCCCCCGCATTCACTGCACACCCGCAGAGCTGACCGAGCGAGTCACACCTTACGAGCATCGTGTAGAGCCTGCAGAGATCGTCGATATGAATATTGGGCCTGTACTGCGCGCCACCGAAGACCGTGATTTCCTGTCGGGCTAATGCGCTGGCGGTCAATATATTCACCGTTAGGTCCAACCGCTGCCTCGGTGACCAACCACAAACGGTTGCAGCTCTGACCGCAACCGTTTCAAACGACGCGTCAGTCAAGCCAAACAAAATTGACTCGCCCTCAGCTTTGTAGCGGTTGTAGTCGGTTATCGGAACGCAGGGCTGATGTTCGTTGACATTGGGCTCATCGCTGATCCCGTAGACACTGGCTGACGAAGCGTAAATAAAGCGTTTGCACCCACTGTGCTTGGCGCTGCGTATCAAATGGGGAAGGCAATCGATATTGATTGATCGGCTCACCTCAGGATCGCAGGCAAAGCTCGGGTCGTTGGCAACGGCAGCGAGGTGAACGACCGTGGTAACCCCGCTTAATGCAGCGTCAATGGCGGGTCGGTCGCGGATATCGCCCTTGATGAACTCAAAGCGCGGATGGGTGACCCACGGCATCAGTCCGTTAATGAAGTACTCGGCATCCAACACCCTCACCCTATAGCCGGCCGCCAACAACTTGGGTACCAGGCGTGATCCGATGTACCCCGACCCGCCCGTGACAAGCACAATCGATTGATCCGTCATATCACCACCTCCCGGGGAGCAGCGAGTGGAATGCTGAGCTCATCCAGCGAGGCAAGAATGGTGCAACGCGGATTGCTCGCAAGAGGATGTAGTTCGTTGCGCCGTACCTGACAGGCTCTGATACCCATAGAACTGGCCAAGTCGACGGAGTACGGCGAGTCGTCAATCAGGGTTACCCCATCCGGCTCAAAGTCGCCCAGCAAAAAATGGAATAATGCCTCTCGACTCTGGTCGGGTTGCTGGCACACGACCTCAATCTGCTGATCACACAACACACCCGACTTGCGCAATGCCGCAGCAAACAGGCGGGGGGCATTCTTTGAAGCCGTGTAGAACCTTACGCGCTGGTCTGCCACTTGGATCCGCAACAACAGCCGCCACGCGTCCTCAAACAAATCGGCCTGCTCCGAAAGCCGCATGAACTCACGTTGTTTGGATGTTGCCAATGCACAGACCAACCTTGACCTACTCTGCGCCTCGCTCGGTACGGTCTTTTGCAAGGCCAACAAACGCGATGCACCTTCCAGTCGAGGCCGTCCTGCGATGCAGGCAATGTATTGCCCGTAACTCAGTTCCTGCCCTTCAATCCGACGTGCAACGTTGCGCCATGCCTCGTAATGAGGGGTGTCGAGTATTGTTCCGTCGAGGTCGAGCAAAAGCAGCGTTTGCATATAACACCTACCAACTTCACATCCCCATGGATGAAATGATCAGGGCAAGTCGACTTGTTGAATCCAGCACCGCGCTGTCCGTCAGTACCACGCGGCCACCACTGCTTTCCACGACCGCCGTCTCTGACTGCAACCTTGGGTCAGCACTGACACAGTAATCGGCGCCCTTGAAGAACAGGTCGGGAGAAAGCACTGCGATCAAGGACTGCGCCGTCGCCGCGTTATTGATAATTGCGTGATCGCAGTAGCGGATTGCCGCCAAGAACTCGACACGACACTGATCAGAAAAGATTGGTCTCTGCGGCCCCTTGTTGACAAACGCGTCTGCCGTGACCGACACGAAGAGACGATCCACCATTGCTTTCGCCTGCTTCAGGTGGTGGATATGCCCCGCATGCACGATGTCGAAGCAGCCGTGACACAACCCAATAACAAGGCCTCTGGTTCGATAGTCATGAGCAATGGCTAGCAGCTCACTGACGTTGTTCAGCACTGTAGACATCACAATCTAGGCCCCAGCCCTTAGATATTTAGCCATGATGTGCAGGTGCTCCGACGTCCCCCAGTAGTCGGGGATCTGACCGACAACTTGAAACCCGTTGCGCTGGTGAAAAAGATAGGCTGCACGTTCCCTATCAATATTTCCGATGTCCAGGCACAGGTACGCCTTCCCCTGACGCAACGCGTGTGCCTCGATTTGAGCGTATAGCAACGTGGCAATCCCACGCTGCCGGTAGTCTGCATCCACGACCAACCAATCCGCCCAAAGCGTCTGCGATGATGGCCAAGGACCGGGACCGGCACCCATCGTGCCTACGACTGTCCCTTTGAACGTAGCGACCAAGCGAACTTGCCCTTCGTGTGGCCTGCCAAGCTCAGCTGAAAACTGTGCATGTGCGGATTGCATCAGGTCATCCTGCGACCTTATCTGCGCAACCAGTTCAAGAACTCGCGTCATATCGCAGGCGGTAAACGGCCGGATCAGAACGTCGCCAAAACCGTCATCCAACATGGTATCCAACCCTCTTCAGAGCTGCATCCAGGCGATCACATGCTACATCGAGCATGTCGGGGGTATGAGCCGCGGAGAGTGTCACCGGTTCGGGGCAGTAAGCCTGGGGCAGCAGAAAGCCATACATTCCATACTCGGTCGACAACAGGCCAAATAGCTCTCGGGCGAACGCAACTGGGTAGGTCTGCGCAATGTCCCTCATCGTGCGCGGACGATCAGTACGTCCGATATGCACGCCAATCCTGCCGCCATAACTGTCGAGGTAGCACGGTATGCCATGACGGGCAAAGACTTCACCAAGGCCTTGCTTCAACTGGCTGTCCAATTGCGCGACATACTCATACACCGCACCGTCCTTCATATGTTGCAGAACGGCCAAGGCAGCTGCCACCGAGAGATAGCGGCCTGTATTGGTACCACTGATCTGGACAGGGCCTCGTGGTGCAATGACGTCCATGTATTCAGCTTTGCCCGCGAGACCGGCGATAGATACACCGCAACCGAAGGCTTTGCCGAAGGCCGCAATATCGGGCACTACGCCATAGTCCAATTGCGCGCCACCGATGTTCGCGCGAAACCCAGTCAACACCTCATCAAAGATCAGCAAGGCGCCGTGTTCTGTCGCTAGAGTTCGCAGACCTTCAAGAAATCCATGGTCGGGTTTGATGCAGCCAATGTTCAAGGCGACCGGTTCAAGAATGATCCCGGCGATATCACCTGAGTACGTTTCAAACGCCTTTCTTACCGCGCTCAGATCGTTCCAGGGCAGCGGCACCGTCAATTCTCCAAACGCCACAGGAATCCCGACAGTACCTTCTACTCGCTCAAGCTCTCCCGACTCCAGCACAGCCCCGCATCGAACTGAGGAGTCAATGTTCCAAGTTAGACCGTCGTTCAGGCCATGGAAGTGACCTTCGAATTTCAGGATCAATCGTCGGCCCGTAACCGCGCGAGCAACGCGTACTGCGTACATCGTGGCTTCCAGGCCCGAGTTAACCAGGCGCAGCTTCTCCGCGCAGGGGACGGCATCGCAAAAGAGCTCGCTCAACCGGTGGTGCTCTTCAGTTTCGTACTGCTGCAAAAAACCACGAGACAGCGCACGCTGAAGAGCATCACGGACAACAATACTGTCGTGCCCCAAAAAGCAGGACCCCCAGCCCATGATGTAGTCATCGCACCACTCACCCGAAGCAAGCTGTATACGTGCACCAGATGCATTACGAATCTGCACGGGGCCCGTCACCGCCAGATGATTCCAGCCAGCTAGGACACCTCCAACTCGTGTTTCGCCGCTCGTATTCATATCGGTCCACCCTTGCATTCCGAGAAGTCACGGACAGGTAGCAACCTGCCCGATACTAGTGCTCGGCAATACCAGGGTGAATAGCTTGAGACGCCAGGAAGACAATT
Source organism: Pseudomonas sp. P7759 (assembly GCF_013386445.1). Lineage (NCBI taxonomy): Bacteria > Pseudomonadati > Pseudomonadota > Gammaproteobacteria > Pseudomonadales > Pseudomonadaceae > Pseudomonas > Pseudomonas sp. P7759. The sequence goes on along the minus strand of NZ_JACART010000045.1, from coordinate 71,447 downwards.
CAGAACGCACCTACAGAGATGAATCCATCTTCCTGCAGCATTGTTAACTCGACTGTGTTTTATGCAACACCTTCAATTAAGCAAGGGTCGGGGGCGTGAGGGGCATCAGTACCAAAGTGTTCGCCTCACGCGCAGCCCTGACCAACCCATCCAGCCAATCCTGATGCCCATTGATCATTGGGTTTGGCCGCGTCATCGCCAGCTCCGCAGCCGGCTTACCCTTCTGGGTTTCCTGGGTCAGGATGCGCACTCGACCTTGGGATAGATCCTCGATCAGCCACGCATGGTGTACATCCAGACGCGTATCGCCCTCACCTGCCCAACCGTGCCAAGCGATTCGCCCCGGCTGCCCAGCTACGGGCGCAACACACTCATTGCACTGCGCCTCCACCGGAAAGCCGAAGGTTTCAAAGTAGAAGCGCGTTCCGTCCTGCAACTCAGGGCGTGGCCCATCATGCAAGCGCACGTTTGCCGAGTTGGCGTAGTACGTCGGCCACCTTGCTGCATGGCTCAACAACGGCCAGATCTCGGCCGCGGTGAGGCCCGCGACGATGATTTCATTGGAGACGAAGTTTTCGGTGAAGCCAGGCAGGTAGCCTTCTGGCCAGACAATCTCATGCATGATCAGCACTCTGAGGTAATGGACGGGCGCCATGGTCGGTGCTAGCGTGAAATAACGCCAATCGCCATCTTTTATCTAGAGCATCATGAATCCTGATATCAGACACCTCGACTTCAACTTGCTCAAAACCCTCGATGCCCTGCTCGACGAACGCAGCGTCACCCGCGCCGCCGAGCGCCTGTCGCTGACCCAGCCGGCCGTGAGCGGCATGCTCACTCGTCTGCGAGAAAGTTTTGATGACCCGTTGTTCGTGCGCGCCCAGCGCGGCATGGTGCCGACCTTGCGTGCCGAGCAACTGGCCGCGCCGGTCAAGCAACTGCTTGGCGATATTGAACACCTGCTGCGACCGCATGCCTTCGACCCGGCCACGGCGGAGATGACGATCTCGATCGCCTCGACCGACTACGCCTTGCGTGCCGTAGTCGTGCCGTTCCTCAGCGCCCTGCGCGTCCAGGCGCCGAATATCCGCGTGGCCGTGCAACCGGTGGATGCGCAGCAACTGCCCGGCCAACTGGAACGCGGCGATATCGACCTGGCCCTCGTCACCCCGGACAGCACCGCGCCGGGCCTGCACGCGGCGGCGTTGTTTGAGGAGCGCTATGTGTGCGTGATGCGTGCAGATCATCCGGATGCAACGGGCAAAAGCCTGACGCTGGAGCGCTTCTGCGCCCTTGACCATGCACTGGTCTCGCTCTCCGGTGGCGGGTTCCAAGGGGTGACCGACCAGGCGCTGGCCCACATCGGCCAGTCACGACGGGTAACGGTCTCGGTAAACAGCTTCCTGGTGCTGCCCGATATCTTGCGCAGCAGTGACCTGATCGCCGTCGTGCCTCGGCGCCTGGCGCAGCATGCCGAAGGCCTGGCGGTGTTTGAGCCACCGCTTGAAATTCCGGGGTTCAGCAAGACAGTGGCTTGGCATGAGCGCACCCATCACGACCCTGCGCAGACGTGGCTACGTGGGCTGTTGATCGACTCGGTGAGCGGTCCCATCACACCGCCAGGCCCTAGGCTCTGTACGAAAAGTAATGTCGTAAACACCGCATAGCACAGGCCAGCGAAACCAGCGCCGCGTAACTTTTCGCGAGTTTGTCGAAGCGCGTCACGATGCGGCGGTTCTCCTTATAGACCGTTGACCAAGGGCGACGCACACGCACACCGCAGTGGCACACTGGTTTCTAACCACCCAGTCTTTTCGCAGGGGCATCGCGCAGCAGCTTCAAGCCTGCGCAGCGATACTGGCTTTGCTTTGGAACATGGCGGTGTCAGCCTTGAAAATCAAATCGTCGAGGCCTTCACCATCTTCCGGATACCACGCCACCCCTAGGCTGGCACTAACCTTGATCTGGCTGTTTTCCCATGGAATGGGCAAGGCGACGGCTTCGCAGATTTCACCTGTGATGCGCTGGATATCGCTTCTGTGATGCGCACCGTCGAGCAGCACGATAAATTCATCACCGCCCATGCGCGCAGCTATTTCGAACTCGCCAATATTGGATTTGATCGCCGAGGCGGCGTGGATCAGCATGGCATCGCCCGCCTGATGGCCATAACGATCATTGATCTGCTTGAAGTGGTTCAAGTCGATATAGCACAGGGCCAGATGCTCTCCACGATTCTTTGCGTCAAGCAGCCTCTGACTAGCGAAGGGAATAAAACTATTGCGATTGGGTAAGCCCGTCAGGCTGTCATAGAAAGCCAGCTTGCGTACTTCCTCTTCAGCAAGTTTGCGCAACTTGATCTCGTTGCGTAGATGCCGCTGGGCATTCAACAGAACCAGAGCGAATACCAGGACAAGCACAGAGCCGATGCTGATCAGAACAATGGTCTTGCGCAGCCGCTCGACGAGTTGCGGCGGGTTGGGATCGTAGATGAAGTTTTCCAGACCGGCGATAGTGTCGACCATGCCCAGTTCGAGGAAAGTTTCAGCCATACGTTGCCAGCGCCCTGGGTTCATATGGCCGATCTCGATCAGGTCAGATACCACCAGCGGACGCATGGCCTGAGCTTCGAATTGCAAGTGCGCGCGACTTTTCTCCACCGAATACTGGTCGAGCAGCAGGTCTATGATTTGCTCGGGGTTATCCATCGCGTAACGCCAGCCGCGCAGGGTAGCGCGGCGGAAGGCCTCGACCCGCTGTGGATGCTCGTCAATCTCGGCCTGGCTGGTGAACAGGATGTCGCTGTAGAAGTCGATCCCGTAGGTGACGGGCGAGATGATGTTGTATTCCACGCCCCGCTGTTGCAGGTAGAAGGGCTCGTTGGTCAGGTACGAGTTGAACGCCGTCACTTTACCGCTGGCCAGATCCCCGATTTGAAAACTGCTGGGTAGCAGTTGTAGTTTTTCGAGGGGTATACCCTCGCTACGGAACATCGCCAGAAAGTCCGCATCTGTCTGCGCATCCATCAGCATCACCGGCTTGCCGATCAGGTCGTGCACAGTGCGAACACCCTGGTCTGTGCGAGCCACGAGCACGGAAGGTGAGTGCTGAAAAATCACCGCCAGCGCGACCAAGGGCTTTCCATGCAGGCGTGCGTAGAGCAATTCACTATTGGCTTCGCCGTATTGGGCACGCCCAGAGAGCACTTCTTCGACCGGTGTGACTTTGGGGCCACCTTCGTGCAAGCGCACGTCCAGCCCTTCTTCGCGGTAATAGCCCTGGGCGATGGCGGCGTAGTAGCCCGCGAACTGGAACTGATGCTTCCAACGCAGCTGTACATCAATAACCTGTTCAGCACCATTCTGTTGAGTGACCGGACTCGCCCACGCAGCCTGAGCCGAGAGCAACACAAAACACAGCAGTCGACGCAGCCGAACCAACAGAAGTCTCTCCGGCCGGTCGAGCGTGTTAAAGCAGCAACAGAGGCTGGGCATCGTGAAAGTCCGTGAATCGCGCTCGTGGTTGAGCGTGCAAGGCGTGGCGCGACATTGTGACATCACTCATGCAGGGCCAGCAATCGCGCGCCACGCCGCAAGCGGCCGCTATCCTCGCTTCCCTGCAACAGACAGCTACCGGCCAAAATTGGCCCTTCATGAGCGAGACGTCTCACGTGACCGTAATGGTCAAGGCCGCCAAATTCACTACGATGCCGAGAACCACCCACACAAACGCTGCCGGCGCCTCGAACAACTTCCGCGAGGGGCTGAAAACAATGCCAAGCAGTGCGCCGATGAGGACGCCGGGAAAGCTAAATAAGTAAAAAAGCCAACCCATGGAGTCTGTGACCCAGAGGTCGAAAAGGAACAGGTATAGCCCCATGGCAGCAGCCATTCCCCCCAACGAACCTCGTGACGCCTTGAACAACAACGCCACGCCAAGCACCGCCGCTTGCGGCAACCAGGCGTATGCAAAGTTCTCCAGGAAGAACGGGCCTTTGCCGGTTATACAGAGGGCAACGGCAAGGCCTAGCCCGACGCCGATCGCGGCCAGCGGAATACGTGTGAACCGTGGCGGATTGTTTTCTAGCGATCTCATTCCCTGTGACCTTTTTGAAGCGGGTGGTTCGTTGAATGTCCACAACCTTTTTACAGTGAAATTCTGCGGAAACAAGCGGCATTCGAAATGATAGGTTTCTAACCAAAGCTGCGAAAATACACAAAGCGAGGAATCGATATCAAACTTCGGCCGAACACACTTGTATGTAGTCGGCGGCGCGCTGAGCATTTAGCGGTTTGGAACACCAGTTACCTTGCACCATAGTGCAACCCATCGTTTTCAACACCTGGCATTGATATGAGTTCTCAACTCCTTCGGCGACGGTCTTTAATTTCAATTTTTCGGCCAGGCTCATAACGACCTCAACACACGCAAAACTCTTTATCTGGGTCGCCATACCGACGACCAAATTACTAGGAATTTTCAGTGTATCAATGGGCAACTCACACAAACGCTGTAAATTAGATAACCCGTTACCAAAGTCATCCAGCGAAAAGCCCACACCCTGTTTTTTAAAATAGTCCATACCTTCTCGGACCCTAGCAAAATCAACATCTGCCACTCCTGCTTCTGTAACTTCAACTTGCAGTTGTTTCAAACTCTCCTTGCCAATCAGTTCGCCGATACATTCGAGCAGTGCCATATTGCCTAATTGCGACAGCTCCAGATTGATGCTGATCACACCAAGCGAGGTAATATTGCGAGACACGTACTGGCATATAACCAACGTAAGTTCATCCAGTACGCCTGCCTTTCTAGCTGCCGGAATAAACACTTCGGGGGAAACAGGCCTCCCCCGGAGCGGGAGCCAGCGAGCGAGGGCTTCAAACGCGACAACGCGGGACGTCTCCAGCTCAATGATCGGTTGATAAAGCGGGATTACTTGCTTGAGCAACAACCTCGAGTCTAGCCAAGTGACGGTGCCGCCCATCAGTAATGCCTCACAGCAGCAAGGCATTCAAACGTCAGATAGGGTAGCAAGGCGCAATGCAACGCAGGTTGTTTTAGAGGTAAACGCAAGATGTCATGCAGTGGCAACCCCAACGACACCGTGGCTTGTAGTAATGCCTTTTGTTGTAAGCGCCCATAAATGCCCGTCAGAAAAATGTGCTCGGCCCCCACCTTCTTGTGTAGTTCATGGAGGTGAATCAGGTCCTGTAGAGGGTCAACGCCTTGGCGTAATAACACAATGTCATAGGGTTCCCTAGAGCGCAGCGGGTCTCGTAATGCATCATCCACAGTGGAGTACAGCCCAATAGAAAAGATACCTAATAAGTTGACGCAGTTTTGGACCTCATATGCCATGAAGGCGTTTTCTTCAATCAGTAAAAGTCTCATTTCAGCCTTCATGACGATCATAAAAAAAGCGCCAGCATGCTGGCGCGAAAGGAGGGGGAATCGTTTATTGGCAAGTCAGGGTTTGGCTTTGGTAATTTTCGCCAGCTTTGGTATCGGCCAGGGAATAGGCAGCAGAACAGGTTTTCTCACCCCATTTCACTTTGAGCAAACCTTCTGGTTTTTCTAGCAGTACCAAGGCTGCTTGCTGTGGATCAACGATAGCCAATTGTCGGCCTGCGTCGTCTTCAACTACCGCACCGAATGGGACTTTTGTGCCGTCGGCTTGGGTGAACCTTGCCTCCAAGCGCCTACCCGTTTTAGCCTTGAAACTGGCTTTGGTGATCGCACCTCGACGGGGAATGACTTGCTGGCTGGTGCTTTCAAGATCAACGTCAGCGCCCAAGTCCTGGGTGTTCAAGTTGACCCAATTACCCCGGTACGGCTGTGCGTTGGGAATGATCGCGTAGCCGTTGCCGGCAGTTTTAATCCCGGCGTAGTTGCCGACCTTCACACCGGCGGTGTTTTCCACTTCGGCCAGGGTGAAAGTTTCGCCCACTGGTTGGCCGAAGTTGATACCGCCACCGTGTGCCACCACCGAGCCACGGGCACTTACGTTAACCGTCTTGTAATTTGAACCCTGACTGTAACCGGCGCCGACGTTGGCGTAAGGAGTCTTCGCGCTAATGTTGCCTTCGCCACTGGTTTCACCCGTGGCCGTTCTGCCCCCGCCCACCGAATAGGTCAGGTCGTCCCGCCCGGCCACATACCCGCTGACACTGCCGCGAGTGCTGCTGCCATTACTGTCGTGGGTGGCGTAGAGGTTGGCGCGCGGGGCACGGGATTCGCTGCCGAACGGAAAGGAGACACTTACCGACACTTGGGTGTCTCTGTCCCGAGTGGTGCCCGAGTTGTAACCTCGGCTGAAGTTGTCAGCATAACGAGAGTGAGACAAGTTCAACGAGTAGTTCACGCTTTGCCAGTGGCCATTGTAACCAGCCTGCAAAGTACGAGTACGACCGGTGAGATTCCAGTAATCCTGATCGCTGGCCGAGAGGTACAAAGAACCCAACTCACGCCCAAGACTTTGGTTGACGGTCAGATTGAACTTGGAGCGCGCGCGCCCACGGGGTTGATTCCACACGTCGCGCCTGTCGTCATCAACATGCTCATCCAGGGTGCGGTAGCCCTCTGTGGAATAACGGTAACCTGCCAAGGTGAAGGTGGTACTGGTGTCCGACAGGGTCTTGCTGTAAAGAAAGCGCACACTTTGCCCGGCGTTATTGCCCTGGCGAGTTTTGCTACTGGACTGGGTGGCGTCCAACGACACCGCACCCAAAGGCGTGTTGAAGCCCGCACCTCCATTGGCGGCGCTGAAACCGTCACTGAGCATTACACCGCCGAACACCGTGACGTCGTCAGTCAGGCCATACACCAGATTACCGGTGCCCAACAGCGGCTTTTCGCTATCTTCGCGCTGGTCGTCGTATTGGCCCACGTCCAGACTGTAGCGGTAAGTCCCTTTACGGGTCATTACCGGCAACGAGGCGAATGCTTGGGTAAAGGTGCGGACCTGGCCATCAGCCTCGGTAATGACAATCTCCAGGTCACCATTGGAGCCTGTGGGGTAAATGTCGGTCAGCTCGAACGGACCGGCGGAAACGTTAGTGTTGTAGAGCACGTAACCGTTCTGTTTGACCTCAACCGTGGCGTTGCTATTAGCGACGCCGCGTATCACTGGCGCATAACCACGCTCACTCTCTGGCAACATTGCCAAATCCGACCCCAGTTGCGCACCGCGGAAACGCACGCTGTCGAAAATATCCGAGTTGGTATAAGTCTCACCGAGGGTCAACTGACTTTTCAAACTGGTGATGTCACGCTGAGCGTAGTTACGGTTGCTGTTGAACTCGCCTTTACCGTAACTGGTGTCCGAATAGCTGGACTCGTTGCGCAAACGCCAAGGGCCGATGTTTACACCATTGCGCATGTTCAGGAACATTGAGTCATTGTTGCGGCCATCCGTCTTGCGACGACTGCCACTGAGGCTGTAGTTGCTGAATGCGGCCGTCACACCTTCATCCCAGAGAGCCGCGTCGATATAGCCCCGAGAAGCACGGGACATGGTGACCTGGGGGACGTTGATATTCAACCGCAATAGGTTGGGCTCATAATCGACGTTCGCTTCGGGAATGATCGCCTTGAGATCAATGCAGGTAGTGGGCGCAAGATTGGCGTCTAACTTCCCAGCGCTGACCAGGGCATCCATATCCAAGCCTAGGTTGCGCAACATTTCGAAGGTCAGGCAAGGGCTGACTTCGCCGCCAGAACGCTGTTCGAACATCACGTCCTGACGACCACTTAACGCACGGTTGACGTGAATATCCACCCGATAAGTACCGGGCAATATACTGTTGCCTTCAATGAACTGCTTGAGGTCTTCTGGTTGCCCCAGGCCTTGGATAAAGGCCGTATTGTAAGCAAGCAACGGAATTTGTTTAGTGCTTTCACCCTGTGCAAAAGCCTGCCCCGAAAGCCCTAATGCCATAGCGAGGGAAAGTTGAGACAGCCGCCAGAGTGGAGCCTGCATACTTTGATTAACGACGAGGCGTTTCGCTTTTTTGCTCATGATGAAAACCTGAATTCAGCTTATTCGAGACAACAAAACCCGCAGTAATAACTCGCGTTATCACACGACTCAGTTCATAAATTGATGTTACTGGGTAACTAACTGCGCTTGTGCGCTGATGCCAGATTGCAGGGACGCTTTGAAGGCTTGCTGTCCACCCCAGTCGTTGATACTGGTAAAACTTAACTCGGCCTTTGTACTGGCGATGGCATGGGCCAACGGAAAAATCATCTTTTCCCCAGGTGCAATCATCTGACGCTCTGTCACCACGGCCCCTTGTTCGCCCAGCCCCAGCTTCATCTGCAAAGTAGAAACGTGGTAGGCACTTGGGTTGTAGACGCTCAGGCTCTTGCCGCCTTTATCCAGCGTCCATTGCAGGCTGGAAGGCGCATCTTTAACTTCACCGACCAAATTGGCGGGACGATAGAAAACTTTGATTCGCTGGCGTACGGCAATCTGCAAAGTATTCTTGCCGCCGGTTTCGGCCGGGATCTCTTGTACGTTCAGCCAGACAACCGATTCACGGTCCTGAGGTACACCGCTGCCTTTGAAAAGAATTCGCAACAGCTGTTGACCTTTACCACCTAGCTTGGCCAAGGGAGGCGTAACAGCAAATGGGACGTTGGTATCAGTACCTTTGCCGCCGTCGAGCCAGGACTGCACCAAGATTGGAAGATCGGATCCGTTGCGAACGGTGATGTTTTCCTCTTTATTCTTGGCCTCGAAAATTACTCGAGTCTGACCCAATGCAATGCCTGCATGAGCAGATGGTATAAAGGACAATGAAAGCAGAACAAGCAATAACCCTGAAAAATTAAACCACATAAACTTAACCTATCCCGTCATTAAACAACGCTCAAACTTGCGCACCGCGAGTGGTGAATAAAGCACCACATCAACAAAGCCCGAATCACTCAATTATGGTGTTGAATACCAACTGAGTATCGATTTTTCCACCACCCAAAGGTTCAGCTGGATTCGCTTGCAGCTGCGCATTGAACGTATAATCTAAACCATTAGCCCCTATGACAGGGTTATTGGTAGAGAGCTTATAAGGCGCCATCAAATTTATTGGCGATCCATTGCCATCTTGCAACTCAATTTGAAGGCCTTTCGCACAATCGGTACCCACACAGTTAAGCAGTGCTGATCCATCAGACTGAATCGTTTGACCTGAGCTAAACTCCAGCGATACAGCATTGTTATAGGCCACGGCGTCTTGCTGATCGGTACAACTATTAAAGCTAATAGCAAAAGACTCCGTATCCCCAATCGTCGCATCCCCAAAATCAACAGGAACTAAGGTAGTCGCCAACGAGCAAGTAGTTCCGATAATCTCACCGGGAGTAAGAGTACCAGCATTTTGATCCAAGAATGTGGCAAGGCCGCCGTTAACACCGGCTGCAATAATAGATAAATTTAACGGACCAAGCACATTAGGACCTGCTGGAATATTGCCCGTTTTTACAATATTGTAAGACACTGAGAAGTTCTTTGGAAAGACAAAAGGTGTTAAAGGAACCCGTGCAATTAGTGGCCCGCGGCGGAAACGTTCAGCACCAGCAACGCTCTCAGCATCGCAACTATTTTCACCAACAGGACGAGCCGCTTCGTAAGCAACTCCACTTACAGTTGTCTGACATCTATAATTATTGCCAGGAGATAAAGGATCTACAGCTTGCTGTCCCATAAAATATGCGACCGTACTGACTGTTATTGCAGGACCACACTCTACTACTGACCCTTCAATCGTATACACCCCAATCAAATCGCCAATATTTGCTAGTGCCGGGTCAGAAGTAACATTAAACGTACTTGTCACAGGCCCCAATGTACACGGATTGTGCCCATAATCTGCCCGCGCCACGCCGCTAAATAAAAGAAAAACAAATAAATTCAAAATTACAAGATAGCGCAGCATTACAATCACCAATCAATAATTATTACGTCGACTTTCTACTCAGTAGGCACAGTTTAATTCCAGTAATGCCAAACACCTCAACTACCAGCCATGAAACCGTTACACTGATATTAAACAAATCAACTACCTTCCCCTTCAGATTATGGAAGGGGAAGGAGTTATCCAGCACTTAGGACATCAATCACTCGTAAGAGAGCAGGAACGGCAGACTGGCGTTGGCCACACCGGCAGCCTGAGCATCACCGTTGCCAACATAGCTAGCACGCAGTGCCAAGTCGGCAGTACCTACACCAGTACCTGCATCAACCGTCAGGGGGGCACGAATCTCGCCGTTTGCACCCAGATCGATGATCTGATTGGTACCGTCAACCAACGCAATACCAGCGCCGGTTGCGCCACCAGCGGCCAGACCCAGCAGGCGGTTATCCATGGTATCCAGACCGGTACCGCCTTGTGGGTCAAAGCTCATCACTACGGCGGTGTTAGCTCCGGCAGCAGTGCAAGACAGGCCGAGGTCGATGTCGGTGAACGCAGCGCTGACAGTACCACCGGCGACTGTGGCCAGGTCGTCGAACGAAACATCGCCCATATCAACGTCAATTACGCCAGCGGCAGCGCCAGCACCGGCATCGCCGCCTGGAGCGATGGTGCATGTGGAGGTGTTCAGGTTACCGGTGAAGTTCAGGGTGCCGGTTTCAGCGAAAGCGCTGGTGGACATAACGGCCGCAACAGCCAGCGCAAGCAGGGAAACATTTTTCATAATGAAGATCTCATTCAAATGGGTTGACCTGCATCCGGCAGGTGCAGCAAAGATAGAGATCGAGCGGCGCGCCGAATGTAGGCATCCAACATCAACTCACCGTCCAAACGCCCACAACGCACAGAGGATTTGTCCTACAAAAAAGCAGATCGCGTCCTACGAAATCGCCCTACGCCTTTCCTCAGAACAGTCCGCGCCTTATGAATCAAGGCGTCACGGTCATCGACGCATTAACAGCCCGGGATAAAAACATCTTTTGCGATGCATGGCTTACCTTCCCGACGCCTCTAGGACGGGTAGTCAAAAAGCCCCCCATCGGCTTTACTGTTCAGCACATCCAAATAGTGGCTTCTGTTATTCACGCCCCATTTGGATTGACCCGGCGCTAATGATTTGAATTGAGGTAGAACCAATCAACCTACTTAGACTGTTAAGCCTCGTAGCCTGCCTGCTCTTGGGCCCGGCCTTACGCGCCGAACCCACGTCGCTGCACTTAACCGTTCGCACGCCGGTGGTCGCTCCGGTTCCGGAACTGTCACCTGCAACCAAGGATTGGCTCGCACAGCACAAAACATTGCGCGTCGCCGTTTGGGGGCAAGCGGCCTACCCTCCATTCGACATGCTTTATCAAAACGACCATTTCGAAGGCCTCAGCGCCGATTACTTGGGTGTACTGAAGCAAAGCTTTGAGGTGAATTTATCTATCCAGCGGTTCCCCGACCGTCACAGTGCCGAGCAAGCACTGGTAAGCGGCGAGGTTGATATGCTCGCGCTCTACACGAGCGATTCGCCAGCACGTACCGACATTCTGAAATCCCGCCCGTACTTACTCAACCGCGCGGTCATTCTCAAAAGACCCAATGATGATTTGAATGTCAAAGGCGATCTGGCCGGTCGGCGATTAGGCATCGCAGGTGATACCAACGTAGTGGAACGGGTACGCGAGCAGTATCCACTGGCCGAATTGAAGCGCTACGATCGTCAGGAAAGTGCACTCGCCGCACTCGTCTACGGTCAGGTGGATGCGCTTTGGAGCGATGCGGCATCGGCCGACTATCTAATAAAGCGGGCCTACTTCAACCAAGCAGTAGCAGGCGCAGAAGCAAGAGCTCCGGCGTTCAATATCGGTTTTGCCGTAAGCGCTGAGCAACCGGCCTTGCTGGACGGCATCAACCAGGTGCTAACGGCAATACCACTGGCAGGCCGCTTGCACATCACCAGCCGCTGGCGGCTAGGCTCTCAGTACGCTCTTCGCGAAAATCCGCTGGCCCTGACATCGGCAGAACAGAAGTGGATCGCAACACATCAAAAGATTCGGGTGGCGGCCAATGGCACTTACGCGCCGTTGACATTCTTCGATCAGAAACAAACCCTGCAAGGGCTGACTGTCGATATTTTTGAACAGATTCAGAAACGCACTGGCATTACCTTTGCCTTCGTGGCCGGTGATTCGCTGGAAGACATCCATGAAATGCTCAAGACCAACCAAGCAGATGTCATTGGCGCCCTGAGCATCGGTGAGAAACGTCAAGAAACGCTGCTGTTCACCCGACCGTATCTCGTCAACCCATTTGTGGTGGCGTCAAAGAAAGCAGCCCCGACATTGCTGGATTTAGCAGAACTCAATGGCAAGCAATTAGCAATTCCAATGAACAACCCGCTGATCCCGTGGCTGCATGCACAGTATCCACAGATCAAACTGGTACCGACGAAAACCGCAATACGAGGTCTCGAATTGCTTCACGAAGGCAAAGTAGACGGCAGCGTTAACGCACAAATCAGCACCGATTATTTCATCAAACATTTTTTCCAGAATGACCTGCGGATCAGTGCCAACATAGGGCCCGAGAGCGCCCTAATCGCCATCGCTATTCCGCCGGACCAACCTCTGCTGCTAAGTATTCTGGACAAAGCACTGCTGGATATTCCTCCCGAAGACATGTCGCGCCTGATCGACCGTTGGCGCAGCCACTATGCACCGACCGTCGCCAGTTCCTGGAGTAATTACCAAGACCTCATTTACATCATCATAGGTAGCGCTGCGGCTAGCGTGTTGCTATTTCTGTTGTGGAACCGCTACCTGCGTAAACAAATCATTCAGCGCCAAAAAGCAGAACGCGCCCTCAGAGACCAATTAGAGTTCACCCGCACCTTGATTGACGGATCTCCGGTCGCACTGTACGTGCGAGACGAAAAAGGGCGCCTCTTGCACTGCAACAAGGCATACCTTGAGTTTCTAAAAACCGACCGTGACCAAGTGATCGGCAAGCGCTTGCCAGATAGCCCGGTGATGACCGCCGACTTCAATCAGCAGTACCACGCTCTATATGAGCGGACCTTGCACGACGGCACGCCCACTTTTGCGTATCTCGATATATTGGTGGAAGGTGAGCCGTTCCGGGTTTACCACTGGACCCTCCCATTCAAAAATGCCGTGGGGGAAATCATTGGCATCATCGGCGGCTGGCTAGACATCACTCAACGCGAAAGATTGATGCAGGAACTGCACGAAGCAAAGGAAATGGCCGACGCCGCCAACCGTTCAAAATCAATTTTCCTGGCAAGTATGAGTCACGAAATCCGCACACCGATGAACGCTATCGTTGGACTGCTCGAATTATTGCAGCGGCGCGGCGGCAGTGCTGATCAAGTGCGTGAATCCCTCCGAGCGGCTCATGACTCTGCCCAGTCGTTGCTTTCGCTGATCGGCGATATCTTAGACCTGTCAAAAATCGAATCAGGCGCAATGGAACCTAATCCGCGCCCGACGGCCATTGTCGAATTGGTGGAGTCCTTGTTCCTTCTGTTCGAGCATAGCGCCCGGCAGAAAAACCTCGAAGCGAACCTGGTGATCGAAGTACAGCATGAGCACGTACTGATCGACTCACTGATGCTCAAGCAAATCGTCTCCAACCTGTTGAGTAACGCCATTAAGTTTACCGCCCGAGGCAGCATCGAACTGGCGTTGTTTCAGGAACTGGATGCGCCGGAACCCGGCAAAGGCCGGTTCGTGATACAGGTCTCCGATACCGGCCTTGGTATGAGTCACTCCGAGCAACATGCGGTCTATGAGCCATTTGTTCAGGTATGCAACGAAAGCCTTGCTCGTGCAGGTAGCGGTTTGGGCCTCAGTATCTCTAGGCGCTTGGCCGAATTGTTATCAAGCGAATTACATGTGGAAAGTGAACAGGGTGTCGGCTCAACGTTCAGCCTGACGGTTGATCTACCGTTATGTTCGCGCGTTGAAAAAGACGCTTTGAGCATCGAGGATCGCGGACCGAATTCTGCTATGCGAATCCTCATTGCCGACGACCATGCCGCGAATCGCCTATTGCTATGTCAGCAACTGGAATATTCGGGGCACATTGTGGATGCTGCCGAGGATGGCGATATTGCGCTGGCACTATGGGAGCAAGCTCAGCCAGCCTATGACCTGATCATCACCGATTGCGACATGCCTAAAATGGATGGGTTTACATTGACCCGCACGTTGCGAAAGCGGGAACAAAGTCTTGGTCGCTTACCCGTTCCCGTGTTAGGACTGACCGCCAATGCGCAGATGGAGGTGGTCCTGTTGTGCAAGGACGCAGGCATGACTGATTGCTTATTCAAGCCTATAAGCCTGGATGAGTTGAATCAACGAGTGGTTCAAACCTGCCAGGCCGGTGCAGTACTGGATGCTGTCTCAGTGTCTGCCACGATGAGTAAACAAGATCCTGTGGAGCGCAACGCCTTTCTAGAAGAGGTGATAAACGCAAACCGAGCCGATGTGTTAGTGCTTGAGGCGCTCGCCGGCCAGCAAGACAACAAAGGCCTAGCCAAGCTCACACATCGCATCAAAGGCGCCGCGAAATATGTAGACGCCCACGAAGTAGTTCTCGCCTGCGAAATGCTAGAGGCCTATGCCAGCGAGGGCGATAGCACACACGTACAAGTGCAAGTCATAACGCTGTTGAGCGAATTGCGGGCATTGGAGAAATTGTTGCTCCAACGCGTCCAAGTCAATGCCTCGCAGGATCCAGCCATCGACAATGAATTATTTTCGAGAAACCTATGAACGTATTAATAATTGATGACCACCCGGTGGTCCGCTCAGCCGTGCGAGGCTTTCTGAAACAGCATGGCTTCAACGTGGTAGGCGAAGCCAGCGATGGCATGGCCGCACTCCAGATGATTGACGAGGTCAATCCTGACATCATTATCCTGGATATCGACATTCCAAAACTCGATGGTCTCGGGGTTTTGAAACGCTTGAAGGCGCTGCCGAAGGACTACCGTGTACTTGTTCTGACCGGTGTCGTAAGCAAGGAGATCGCGGTGCGCTGTGCACATGCCGGAGCCAGTGGATACTTGAGCAAGGCAAGCGACATGACCGAGCTACTTGACGCATGCATGGCCTTGAAGCGCGACCACACTTGGTTTTCAAAAGACGTGCTGAACTCAGTGCGCAGCCAAGATTTTTCTTCAACTGAAGCCGAAATGATAAGCCAACTGTCGTCGCGAGAAATGAACGTTCTGCGCAGTTTAGTAAGGGGGGAGAGCAATACTGAAATTGCGGAGTCGTTGCATCTCAGCCGTAAAACAGTAAGCACCTATCGGAGCCGGCTGCAGCAAAAATTGCGTATAAATGGCCTAATTGAAATGGCAGAACTCGCTAAACGAAATGGGCTGCTTTAGCGCCATCTTGCTTATGATCTGTTTCAGCACGATGTCAACCCACCTTTCCACAATTAAGTATGACCGTGTAACGGTCGCAGTAGGGATGGCAGTTACCGAGAGACATGCGTGTCTGCTCGCCGTGCCAGGTAAAGCGAAAGTGCCACGAACGCCCACCCGAAGACCCAACTGCCAAAGAGAGGCCATCGATATCGCCGAGTGTGTAGTCTGTGCCTGTAGGCTTTGCGTGCCGAATGGCCGCGTCTGAAAGAGCCATTTCCTAGCCTCCTGAAGGTTGAATTCAGGGCTAGATGTTCAGCAAATGATTCGCTGGGCTCCGCTGACAATCCGATGTCGTAACCCACCCATTTGATGGACAAGATTATGGACAAAATCAGTCCAGAATCGGGTGGATTTCGATGGAAGTCGAAATAACGAAAAAAGACGCCTAAGCGTCTATTTCGTGGATCCCAGCGCCCAGTGGACATCTGTGGATCTATGTTTGGAGCGGGAAACGAGACTCGAACTCGC
The DNA here is from genome assembly GCF_013386445.1 of Pseudomonas sp. P7759. Lineage (NCBI taxonomy): Bacteria > Pseudomonadati > Pseudomonadota > Gammaproteobacteria > Pseudomonadales > Pseudomonadaceae > Pseudomonas > Pseudomonas sp. P7759. The sequence goes on along the minus strand of NZ_JACART010000045.1, from coordinate 55,559 downwards.
GACCCCGACCTTGGCAAGGTCGTGCTCTACCAACTGAGCTATTCCCGCTTGGTGATGCGCATTCTATAGAAATCTCGTAACCGGTCAACCCTTTGATTCAAAAAAGTTTTATTTCTTTTCAACGGTAGTGCGCAGATGAGGCCAAGCAGCGCGTAGGTACTGGAGCATAGACCACAGCGTCAGGCCAGCCGCGATCAGCAGCAAGGCATAGCCAGTCAGAACCCAGAACGAGAAGTCCGACGGGTTGGCCAGCAGGATCACCAGCGCAAGCATTTGCGCGGCGGTTTTCCACTTGCCCATGTTGGACACGGCCACGTGAGCGCGGGCGCCGATTTCGGCCATCCATTCGCGCAGGGCCGAGACGACGATCTCGCGACCAATGATCACCGCGGCTGGCAGTGTGAGCCACAGGTTGCCGTGTTCCTGCACCAGCAGGACCAAGGCGACAGCCACCATCAGCTTGTCGGCCACCGGGTCGAGGAACGCGCCGAACGGAGTGCTCTGCTCCAGGCGGCGGGCCAGGTAGCCGTCGAGCCAGTCGGTGGCGGCCGCGAAGGCGAACACTGAGCTGGAGGCGGCATAGCTCCATTCGTACGGCAAATAGAACAACAGAATGAAAATCGGGATAAGCAGGACGCGTAGAACGGTGATCAGATTAGGGATATTCATCGGCACAACTGGCTACGAGGTGGAAAGGCATTCTATTCGCTGTGCAGATTTGCATAAATCAACTCAGCGAGCTTTTTACTGATACCGGGTGCTTTGGCTATTTCGTCAATGCTGGCACGGGATAGCTCTTGCAAGCCACCAAAATGTTTAAGCAAGTCGCGTCGTCGTGTCGGCCCGACCCCCGCCACCCCTTCTAGGGTTGAGGTTCGCCGGGTTTTGCCGCGACGGGCGCGGTGGCCGGTAATGGCGAAACGGTGGGCTTCGTCTCGAATCTGTTGAATCAGGTGCAGCGCAGGTGAGTCGCCCTTCAAGGTGAACTCATGGGCGGCGTCATTCAAGTACAACGTTTCGAAACCGGCCTTGCGCGTGGCGCCCTTGGCCACGCCGAGCAGGATCAGATCGGGCACCGCCAGCTCGTTGAGCACGTCGCGGGCCATGGACAGCTGGCCCTTGCCGCCGTCCACCAGCAGGATATCCGGTAACTTGCCCTCGCCGTCCTTCAGCTTGCTGAAGCGTCGCGTCAACGCCTGGTGCATGGCGGCATAATCATCGCCGGCGGTAACACCTTCGATGTTATAGCGACGGTAATCGGCTTTGATCGGCCCTTCCGGCCCGAACACTACGCAAGATGCCACGGTAGCTTCGCCGCTGGAGTGGCTGATGTCGTAGCACTCCAGGCGCTGCGGTGGTTCGTCCAGGTTGAGGACTTCAGCCAGGGCGTCAAAGCGTGCGGCGACATGCTGTCGATTGGCCAGGCGTGCGCCCAGGGCCTGTTCGGCGTTGGTCACGGCCAGTTGCTGCCAACGGGCACGGGTGCCACGTACGCGGTGGCTGATGTCCAGCTCGCGGCCGCGCAATTCGTGGATCGCCTCGATCAGCGTGGGGAAATCTTCATGCACCACGTTGACGATCAGCTCCGACGGCAGGTCGCGCTCGGGACTGCTGACGTAATACTGGCCAAGGAAGGCGGCCATGACTTCGGCCACGTCCTCGTCAATACCGGTCTGCGGGAAAAAGTTCTTGCTGCCTAGCACCCGACCGCCACGCACGCTGATCAGGTGCACACAAGCGCCACCTGGATTGACGAAGGACGCGATCACGTCCACGTCGCCGGTGCCGCCTTCCATGCTTTGCTGGTCCTGCACACGGCGCAGCAGCGAGATCTGGTCGCGCAGTTCAGCGGCCTTTTCAAAATCCAGGGTGCTGGCGGCCTGCTCCATCGCGCCGGAGAGTTCATCGGTGAGGGCGTTGCTACGCCCTTCGAGGAACATCACCGAATGGCGTACATCTTCGGCGTACTCCTGCGGTTCGACCAGGCCCACACAGGGTGCCTTGCAACGTTTGATCTGGTATTGCAGGCACGGCCGGGTGCGGTTCTTGTAGAAACTGTCTTCGCACTGGCGCACAAAAAACGTCTTTTGCAGCAGGCTCAGGCTTTCACGGATCGCGCCAGCGCTAGGGTACGGCCCGAAATACTTGCCCTTCTGCTTCTTCGCACCCCGGTGAATACTCAGGCGTGGGAAGTTGCCGTCGGATAAAAACACGTAGGGGTAGGACTTATCGTCACGCAGCAGGATGTTATAGGGCGGCCGCCACTCCTTGATCAGCGTCTGCTCAAGCAGCAGCGCTTCGGTTTCATTGGCGGTAATGGTGGTTTCGACCTGGGCGATACGCGCCACCAGCGCAGCGGTTTTCGGCGCGAGACCGGTCTTGCGAAAGTAGCTCGCCAGGCGGTTCTTCAGGTTCTTGGCTTTGCCGACATACAGCAGGCGCGCCTCGCTGTCGAACATGCGGTACACGCCAGGGCGGCCGCTGCAGGTCGAGAGAAAGGCACTGGGATCAAACGGTGTGCTCATGTCAGGCGCTGGCGTCCACCATGCCGTGGCGCACCGCGAGCAGGGTCAATTCAACATCACTGCTGATGGCGAGCTTCTCGAAAATGCGATAGCGGTAGGTGTTGACGGTCTTGGGCGACAGGCACAGCTTGTCGGAGATCGTCTGCACCTTTTGGCAGCCGACGATCATCAAGGCGATCTGGATTTCCCGCTCCGACAGCGCATCGAACGGTGAGTCGCTGACGGGTTGGAAGGACTTGATCGCCAATTGCTGGGCAATCTGCGGGCTGATGTAGCGCTGGCCGGCAAAGACCAGGCGAATGGCTTGCACCATTTCCGCCAGGCCTGCACCTTTAGTCAGGTAACCGGCTGCGCCCGCCTGCAAGAGGCGAGTCGGGAACGGGTCTTCTTCGCACACTGTCACCACCACGACCTTGATGTCCGGATGGCTGCGCAATAACTTGGTCGTGGCGCCTAGACCGCCGATACCGGGCATCTTGACGTCCATCAACACCACATCGGGTTTCAACTCTCGAGCCTTGATCAGGGACTCTTCCCCGGACTCGGCCTGGCCGACTACTTGCAGGCCATCGATGTCAGCCAGCATTCGTGTAATACCTGTACGAACGAGATCATGGTCATCGACTACTAGCACCCTAATCAAGCAGACACCTCGCGATATGGTCTTATAGGTTGCTGAACACCTTAGCAAAAAACCAAGGCGCAGACCTAGCTGCAAGCGTCATATATATAGTGTTTGAACGCACAGCAGCCGCCCACCGAGGGGTGGACGGCTCTATTTGCTGGGCAGCGGGTCAGGAATCCTGGGGCTGCGGCTTGATTTTTCCATTCAGCGAACCGGAATGTTCGGCCAAGGTCGACGTCAGGCGGCGGATCGCATCCTGGTCTTCCTTGAACATGGCGCGGTAATCGCCCAACACTTTCTCTTCGATGTGGCTCAGGTTCTCCAATTGGATCGGTGTTGCCGTACCGGTCAACACGTACAACACATCCACACCTCTTTCAGCGACACGGGATAAATAGTCCGCTTTAGGCGCACGCCCTCCACTTTCATATTTACCTTGGGCGTTGGCTTCAACGCCGCCGATTTCACCAAACACTTTTTGCGACAGGCCAAGTCGCTCTCTTTCTTGCCTCAAACGCGAACCGATTCCACTCATTTGGATGTATGATCCTAGTTGGCACACCCCAAGAGGTGACACACTCATCTCTTCGTTAAACGAATTTGAACGGTTTTGAACTATGCCCGGAATCCGTACTGCTGCACAAGCCAAAGCCTGGCTGGAACATCAAGGAAAGTCAGTTCAAGCGTTCGCACGCGAACATGGCGTTGATCCGGCAACCACCTATCAAGTGCTCGCTGGGCGCAAAAAGGGACGGCGTGGAGAGGCCCATAAGGTGGCGGTCCTTCTGGGCATGAAAGAAGGGATCATCCTTGCTGAGGCAGATGGCCAAAACAACGATCAGGAAGTCGTCTCCTGAAGTCAGTATGCGCTTATTAGGATTGAGTGCATGGTTTAGCTTGATTGGCAGGCACGCTCCATGCGCCAGAAGCAGTCTTCCTCACCGACAATGCTCAACCCCATGCGCTGATAGAGCCGCCTGGCCGGGTTGGTCTTGAACACGGTCAAGCGCAACAGGCCCAGCGCCTGTGCCTTGAGTGCCATCTGTTCCAACACCCAACTGCCCGCGCCCAATCCACGACACGTTTCGAGCATATGCAGCTCTCGGATGTAGAGTGCGCGGCTGTCGCGGCTCAGGCTGATAAAGCCCATCACCGCATCATCGTTGCAGATCAGCCAGTTTTCACGGCCGGCCCAAGCGACATCGAAGCCATCGTTGGACCACATCAGGTCGTATTGCTGGTAGTAGCGGCTCATGGCCTCGATGGTCAGTGTTCGGGCGAACGGCAGGTCCAGGTCCGTGGCTGCGCGTAAGTGAAACGCCATGTGTCCGTGTCCATTCCAATGAGAGTCTCCACAGCATATCGGCATGCACCTCATAGTCGTAAGTACCCCACGACAATAGAAATTTCTGATTGAAACCACCTGTGCGCGTCGAGTAAGCTCTGCCCATCATTTGGAGACACACCATGTTGCAACTCACCCACACCCAGGTTTGCCCTGCTACCAGCGCCACGCGCTCGGTGTCGGCTACCCGTGTGAACGGTTCGAGCGCACCTGTCAGCTTTTATTTTGGGTATTGGTTTAGCCACTGGCGCGCCTGATACCTGAAATCGGCGCCCACTACTCAAGGGGTCGCCTACCAGAGAAATCTAACCCCCGGTCGGCTCCCCGACCGGGGGTTTTGTTTTTTCAGCCTCTAAAACTTTTTGAAGAACACTTAAAGGACACACGACATGAACTACGCCACCTATTACCGCTACGACACTTCCACCGCATGGCGATTTAGCCAGCTCCGCTCGGGACAGCCTGCCGCCTCCGATCGGTCACCTCTTGGTGGCAAGCCAACACACGTAGCCCATACGGCCAATTGTCGAACACCCCAGTAGGGCAGAGCGCGCGGGAACAGCCCGCCGCTTGCCCAGGAAGCCTTGAATATGAACTCTGCCACCGCCGCTCTGCCGATCTCTGCACTGACCAGCGCCAACGAAGCCCTGACCCAGCGCCTGCCCAGCTCCCTTGAGCTCAAGCACCAACTGCCCCTGAGCCCGTTCCTCAACGAACAAGTCCACGCCCATCGCCAAGCCGTGCGCGCCATCCTCAATGGCGAAGATTCACGTCTGCTGGTGATTGTCGGCCCGTGCTCGATCCACGATCCGGAATCGGCCATGGAATACGCGCGCAACCTGAAGAAACTCGCACTTGAAGTCAGCGACCAGATGCTGCTGGTGATCCGCGCCTACGTCGAAAAACCGCGCACCACCATCGGCTGGAAAGGCCTGGCCTACGATCCTCACCTGGACGGCAGTGATGACATGGCCGCCGGCCTCACCCTGTCCCGCGAACTGATGCGCGAAATGCTGCGCCTGGGCCTGCCGGTCGCCACCGAACTGCTGCAACCCATGGCTGCCGGCTACTTCGATGACCTGCTCAGTTGGGTCGCGATTGGCGCGCGCACCACCGAATCGCAGATCCACCGCGAAATGGCCAGCGGCCTGGGCATGCCCGTAGGCTTCAAGAACGGCACCGACGGCGGTGTCGCGATTGCCTGTGACGCGATGCGCTCGGCGTCCCATCCGCACCGTCACTTCGGCGTCGACAGCCAGGGCCACCCGGCGATCATCCAGACCCCAGGCAACCCCGACACGCACCTGGTACTGCGCGGCGGGCACCGTGGGCCGAACTACGATGCGCAAAGCGTGGCGCAGGTGAAGCACGATCTGGCCAAGTCCAAGGTAGCGGCGCGCATCATGGTCGATTGCAGCCACGCCAATAGCGGCAAAGACCCGCTGCGCCAACCGGCGGTGTTCAACGAGGTGCTGGAACAGCGGTTGCAGGGCGACACCTCGCTGATCGGCATGATGCTTGAAAGCCATCTGTTCGAAGGCTGCCAGCCGTTGAGTGCGTCGATGAAGTACGGTGTGTCGATCACCGATGGCTGCCTGGGCTGGAGTGGCACCGAGCAACTGCTGCGCAGTGCCGCCGAAAGATTGCGGAAACAACGCTAAATCATCAGGCATGTGAAGATCAAAATGTGGGAGCGGGCTTGCTCGCGAATGGGGTCTATCAGTGCCAAATGTACTGGCTGATCCACCGCTTTCGCGAGCAAGCCCGCTCCACATTTGAACTGTATTCAGCTCAGGGAATTGGGTACAGCGCCTCATCAAACTGCTCAAGCTTCGGAAACACCAAGGGCTGCTCGTCCGCCAGCCCTTGCAGCCGCTGCTCATACCCCACCAGGAAATCCCGCCGTGCCTCGTCGCTGATGTACGGCACATGCCACGCCACAAACGGTGGCAGCACGTCATACCCCACATACGCCAACGTGCCGCGCAGAATTGGCCGCAACATGTCCTCCAGCGGCCCATGAATCGCGCCCTCACCGAACATATGCTCGCGCCCGCCCAGGGTCACCGTGACCATCGCGCGCTTGCCTGCCAGCCCGCCTTGATCGTAAAAGCGCTTGCCGCCGTAACACACACCCGACACCAGCACCCGGTCGATCCACCCCTTGAGCATGGCCGGCGCCGAGAACCAGAAAATCGGAAAGTTGAGGATCAGCAGATCTGCCCACAGCAGCTTGTCCAACTCGCCCTGGATGTCCGCAGCGATCGACTGCTTCTTCACCCCCAGGCGCTGCTCCAGGGCGTACACCAGATACTCGGGATTTTCCCGCGTCGAAAAGTCCGCTGCCGACGCCACCGGGTTCCACTGCATGGCGTACAAATCACTGATCTTTACCTCATGCCCCTGACCCTCCAGCGTGGCCACCGCCTGATCGCGCAAGGCCGCAGTGAATGACTGTGGCTCAGGGTGGGCGTGAACAATCAGAACCTTCATACAAACTCCTCAAACGGTATGCGCCGCCCGTTGGGCCAGCAAGTGATCGAGCCAATCCGGGTCCATCTCGGGCTCCGATGAAAACAGCAGCCCGGTGTAGTCCTGGTACGGCGGGGTGAAAATCGCGCTGCGGCTGCCCTGATCCACCACCCTGCCCCGCTGCATCACCACCACCTCATCGGCAATGGCACGCACGGTGGCGACGTCATGGGTGATAAACAGATAGGCCACGCCCAGTTGCTGCTGGAGGCGGTTGAGCAACTTCAGCACGCCCTCGGCCACCAGCTGATCCAGGGCCGAAGTGACTTCATCGCAGATGATCAGTTGCGGGTCGGCCGCCAAGGCGCGGGCGATGCAGATGCGCTGCTTCTGGCCGCCGGACAACTCCCTCGGTTGGCGCTCCATGAATACCGCCGGGTCCAACTCGATCATCTCCAGCAACTCGGCAACGCGAGCGCGCATCGCCTTGCCCTTCAGGCCCAGGTAAAACGTCAGTGGCCGCCCGATAATGTCGACGATGCGCTGGCGCGGGTTCAGCGCGGTGTCGGGGATCTGGTAGATCATCTGGATCCGCCGCAATTGCTCCTTGCTTCGCTGACGAAAGTCGGCCGGCAATGCCTCGCCGTCATACAGCACCTGCCCCGCCGTGGCCGGCAGCAGTCCGGTGATCAGACGCGCCGTGGAGCTCTTGCCGCTGCCCGACTCGCCGATCACCGCCAGGGTCTGGCCGCGATAGAGCTTCATCGACACGTCATGCAGCACCGGCTGATGCCCATAACTGGCGCTCACTTGATGCACCTCCAACAACGGCACTTGCTGGTCCGGACAGGCCTTGGGTTCGGTGCGAAAACTGCGCACCGCCCATAGGGATTTGGTGTAGTCCTGCTGCGGCTGGCTGAGCATGCTGCGGGTGTCCGCCTCTTCCACCAGCTTGCCATGGCGCAACACCATGATGCGATCGGCCATCTGCGCCACCACCGCCAGGTCGTGGCTGATATAGAGGGCGGCGCTGCCGTAGGTTTTCACGGCATCGCGGATCGCCGCCAGCACTTCGATCTGTGTGGTCACGTCGAGGGCCGTGGTGGGCTCGTCGAAGATGATCAGGTCCGGGTGGCAGGCCATGGCCATCGCCGTCATGACCCGCTGCAGCTGCCCACCAGAGACTTGATGGGGATACCGTTGGCCGATGGTTTCCGGGTTGGGCAGGCGCAACACACGGTACAGTTCCACCGCCTCACGCTCGGCCTGGGCTCGATCAATGCCACCGTTGATCACCGCCGTCTCCACATGCTGGTCGATCAGGCGATGCGCGGGGTTGAACGACGCCGCCGCGCTCTGTGCCACATAGGCAATGCGCAGGCCACGCAATTTGCGCAGCGCCTCGGGCCTGGCCTGCAATAACTGGATACCGTCAAAACACACCGAACCACCGGTGATGCGGCAACCGTCCCGCGCATACCCCATCACCGCCAGCCCCAGGGTGGATTTACCCGCCCCCGACTCACCGATCAAACCCAGCACCTCGCCGCGTTGCAGGGTCAGGTCAATGCCCTTGATCAGCGGATGCCAGGCGTCTTCGTAATGCCCTTCGATCTGCAGGTTGCGGATTTCCAGCAATGGCTTGTCCATCCTCAACACTCCTTCAGGCCGCTGGATTTATGCAGCATCCAGTCGACGACAAAATTCACGCTGACGGTGATCAACGCCACCGCCAGGGCCGGCAGCAACGGGCTGATGTCGCCAAAGGTGATCAACACCGCGTTGTCACGCACCATGCTGCCCCAGTCCGCAGTGGGCGGCTGAATGCCCAGGCCGAGGAACGACAACGCGCTGATGAACAGGAACACAAAGCAGAAGCGCAGGCCGAATTCGGCAATCAGCGGCGCGGCGGCGTTGGGTAACACTTCGCGGGTAACCAGCCACCACAGGCCTTCGCCACGCAGGCGGGCGGCTTCGACAAAATCCTGCACCACCACGGTCATTGCCACGGCACGGGACAAGCGAAACACCCGCGTCGAATCCAGCAAGGCAATCACCAACACCAGCGACGTGGCGTTGGTGCCCACAACGCTCAGAATCAACAAGGCGAAGATCAGCTGCGGGATCGCCATCAGCACATCCACCACCCGCGACAAACCCTGGTCGATCCAGCCGCCCTTGATCGCCGCCACCAAGCCGCTCAAGCCACCCAGCAAAAACGCCAACGTGGTGGTCAGGAAAGCAATGCCCAGCGTGTTGCGCGCGCCGTAGACCAAACGACTGAACATGTCGCGCCCCAGGTTATCGGTGCCCAACAGGAACTGGCCGCTCCAGGGCGCAAAACCCTCGCCCACCACCTGGGTCTCGCCATAGGGCGCCAGCAACGGCGCAAACACAGCCACCGCGATGTACAACAGAATGATCAGCAGGCCGAACTTGGCGCTCAACGGCGCACGGGCCACTTGGCTCAACAGGTTCATGGACTACCCCTTGGGATGCATCAGGCGTGGGTTGCTGGCGATGGACAACACGTCCGCCCCGGTATTGAGCAGGATATAAGTGGCGGCAAAGATCAGGCTGCACGCCTGCACCACCGGGATGTCGCGCTTGGACACCGAGTCCACCAGCAACTGGCCGAGGCCCGGATAGACAAACACCACTTCGACCACCACCACCCCCACCACCAGATACGCCAGGTTCAGCGCGATCACGTTGACGATCGGCGCCAGCGCGTTGGGCAGCGCATGCCGCCAGATAATCCGCGACTGGCGGATGCCCTTCAGGCGAGCCATTTCGATATAGGGGCTGGCGAGCAAGTTGATCAGGGACGCGCGGGTCATGCGCATCATCTGCGCGATCACCACCAGGCTCAGGGTTGCCACCGGCAGCACCGAGCGTTCCAAAATCGTGCCAAAGGTGGCATCCGGCGCCAGGTTGGACAGGCTGGGGAACCAGCCGAGTTTCACCGAGAACACCAGGATCAGCAGGTAGGCGACGAAGAACTCCGGAAACGACACCGCGCTCAACGCCGAGGTATTGAGCAGGCGATCGAACCAGCTGTTGCGGTACAGCGCCGCCAGCATGCCCAGCACCAGCGCCGTGGGCACCGAGACCAATGCCGCCAATGCAGCCAGGCTCAGGGTGTTGCCCAATCGCGCACCGATCAAATCGGCAATCGGTCGCTGATTGGCCAGCGACGCACCCAGGTCACCGTGCAGCAGGCGCAGCAGCCATTGGGCAAAACGCGTGAACGGCGGCAGATCCAGGCCCAGCTGCGCCCGAAATGCCGCCACGGTTTCCGGCGTGGCAGACTGCCCGAGCATAGCCTGGGCAATATCCCCCGGCAGCATGCCCACGGCGAGAAAGATGATCACCGACACGGCGAACAACGACAGCACACCCAGGGCCAGGCGCTGCAGGACCAGCTTCAACAGGCTATTCATGGTGCCACTCCTCAGGCCTGCCACCACCGCTCGATCAGCCGCAGCCCATCCAACTCACCATAGGGCGCGGTCAGCGGCCCGTGGCTGACCTTGTTCGAACGCGCCGCCACCGAGCTGGCAAACAGCGGTACAATCGCGCCGCCATCATCCCGGCACAGGGCCTGCATTTCGTTGTACATCTCCTGGCGCAACGGCGCGTTCATCTCGCCACGGGCGGCGTTGAGCAGTTGGTTGAAACGCGGGTTGTCCCAATGGGTTTCATTCCACGCCGCGCCTTTGGCGTAGCCGATGCTGAACATGCGGTCGGCGGTCAGGCTGCTGTACCAGAACGAGGTGGTGAAAGGCTGCTTCATCCATACGTTGGAGAAGAACCCATCGGCCGGTTCACGCACCACATCGATGTCGATACCGGCCTGGCGCGCCTGTTCCTTGAACAATACCGAGGCGTCCACCGCACCGGTGTAGGCCGCGTCGGAAGCCTGCAGGCGCACCTTGAGCGACTCCACACCGGCCTTGCGCAGGTAGAAACGCGACTTGTCCGGGTCGTATGTGCGCTGCTCGAGGGCCGCATTGATAAAGCGACTGCCGGGCTGGATCGGGTGGTCGTTGCCCACCAGGCCGTAGCCATGCAGCACGGAGGCCAACAACGTCTCGCGGTTGATCGCATGCTTCATGGCCATGCGGATGTCGTTGTTCTTGAATTCGTTGCTGTCGCACAGCATCGGGAAGGTGTAGTGCTGCGCGCCCTTGATTTCTTCGATCACCAGGCCGGGGTTGCGCTTGAGCAGCGCCACGGTTTTCAGGTCGACCTTGTTGATCACATCCACCTGCCCGGTGACCAGCGCATTGACCCGCGCGGCGCCGTCGGCAATGGCAAGCAATTCGGCGCTGGCGAAGTGCGCGCGGCCGGGTTTCCAATAGTCTGGGTTGCGTTCCAGGTCCATGCGCACACCGGGTTCGAAGCTTTTCAGGCGATAGCCGCTGGTGCCCACACCGGCTTGCCAGTCCGCCACGCCGTCCTTGGCGGGCATGATCACCAAGTGGTAATCAGCGACGACATACGCAAAGTCGGCGTTACCCGAATGCAACTCGAACACCACCGCATCGCTGCCCTGGGCGGTCACGCTGGCGACATCGCCCAGCACGGTCTTGGCGGCGGAGGTGGACTTGGCGTCCAAGTGGTGATTGATCGAGACCACCACGTCGTCGGCGGTCAAGCTTTTGCCGTTGTGGAAGGTCACGCCGGGGCGCAAGTGGAAGGTCCACACCCGCGCATCGGGCGTGGATTCAAAGCGCTCGGCCAATTCGGGAATCGCGCTGCCGTCCACCGCGATTTCCGTGAGGGTGTTGTACACCGCCGAGAAACCGACAAAGGTGAAGGTATCAACCCAGGAACCCGGATCGCGGGAATCAGTGGTGCTGCCACCGGCCAGGCCCAGGCGCAACACGCCGCCCGGTTTGGGCGTGGCGTCTGCGGCAAAGGCCTGAAACGGCAAGCCCATGGAAAACGCCGCGGCCACCGCGCCAGCCACGGCGCTGTGTTTGAGGAAGTCGCGGCGGTGCATCGCTTGAGTCATTTTCTTGTTGTTTTCGCTCATGGTCTTGTCTCTCTAAAGGTCAACAGGCACAGGCATGTTTCAACTCGATCAACGTCACGCCATTGCGTTTGAACGCGTTGCGCAGGTCCGTCTGCAATTCATCCAGGGTGCGGGGCTGGTTCACGGTGCAACCGAACGCCTGGGCGAACAGCGCGAAATCCGGGTTGCGCGGCAGCACGCCGATGGGCTCGATATCGAGGCTCAACATGTCATCGCGAATCTGGCCAAGCGCGTCGTTGTTCCACAACAGCACCACCAACGGGCTGTCCAGTTCCTCCACGGCAGTCGCCAGTTCCTGGGCGGTGTAAAGGAAACCACCGTCGCCCACCAGCACCAGGCCCGGCCGCTGTGGCGCGCCAAACTTGGCGCCGATACCTGCGGGCAGGCCGTAGCCCAAGGTGCCGTAGCCGGTAGGATGCAACCAGCTGCGCGGCGCACGGCTGCGGTAGGCGTAATTGCCGGTGTAGGCCAGTTGGGTCATGTCGCTGCTGATAAAGGCATTGGCCGGCAATTCGGCTTCGATACGGTCGAGAATGGCTTGGTGGATGGACTGCAAGGGGCCGTGCCCCAACTCGACTGCCTGCAACAACGCCCTCACTGTCGAGACGGCGGCTTCAGCGTCGCGCGCTGTGGCCGGCAGGCGCTCCAGCAAGGCCAGCACGGTCTGCTGTGCATCGCCTTTGAGCGCCACGACACAGGGGTAGAAATCATTGAATTTGCGTGCATCGATATCCACCCTCAACAACTCGCCGTTGAGCGGCAAACGCTCACGCCAATAGTCGGTGTCGGCCATTTCCGTGCCGACCGCCAGCACCACATCCGCCTCGCTGATCAGTTGCCATCCGGGTTCGACGCACAGGGTGGAACCGGCATTCAGCGGATCATTGAAGGGCAGTAAACCCTTGCCGGCCACGCTGGTGAAGAGCGGCGCCGCCAACTGAGTGCTCAAGCGCTGCAAAGCCTCGCCCGCCGCCAATGCACCGCCACCGGCAATGATCATGGGTCGCTTGGCCGTCGCGAGCTTGGATGCAGCCTGATCCAAGGCTTCAGCGGACGGCAAGCCACGACCAGGGCGGCGTACGACCTCATTGCTCCAGTCGCGCAGGATCGGCGCCGCCAACACATCCAGCGGCACCGAGATATGCACCGGACGGGGTCGCTCGCTGTCGAACACCGCGTAGGCGCGGGCGACCAATTCAGGCAAATCCTCGGTGCTCAGTGCCACCGCCGAAAACGCGGTGATAGGCGCCGTAATGGCGCGCTGGTCCTGGGTCTCATGCAGGATGCCCCAACCTTTGCCGAGGCTGGCGGTGCTGTTGACGCTGGAAATCACCAGCATCGGAATGGAATCAGCGTACGCCTGGCCAATCGCGGTGGCGGCATTGGTCACGCCGGGACCGGTGATCACAAAACACACCCCCGGCTTGCCGCTGACCCGCGCGTAGCCGTCAGCCATAAAGCCGGCACCTTGCTCATGCCGCGTGAGCACATGGCGAATGCCGCTGCCGGGCAGGCCGCGATACAGCTCCAGGGTGTGCACACCGGGAATGCCAAAGACCGTGTCGACGCCATAATTGGCCAGCAACCGCACCAGGGCCTGGCCGCCGGTCAGGGTGTTATCGTGCATGTTCATCTCCTAGACGGATCAACGCATCGACCGCCATCGCGCCCTGGGCATTGACCAACAATGGGTTCACATCCAGCTCCAGCAATTGCCCGGCATTGGCGCAGGCGTAGTCGGCCACGGCCCGGATGGCCGCCACCAGCGCCTCCAGATCCGCCACTTCACGCCCGCGAAAACCCTGCAATAACGCGGCACTGCGCAGGCTGAGCAAGGCGTTGCGGATGGCACTGTCGGTGGTCGGCAACAACAGGCTGCGGCTATCCTTGAGCAGCTCCACCAGAATGCCGCCGGCACCGATGACCAGGGCCAGGCCAAAGTTGTTTTCGCGCTTGATGCCCACGATCAACTCGGCCAATGGCGGCGTCGCCATCGACTCCAACAGCAATTGATCGAAAACGACATGCGGCACATAAGCCGAAAGATGCTCGCGCATCTGCTCAAGTGCGGCGGTCAGGGCCATGCCGTTCTGCAGGTTCAGCACCACGGCCCCGGCCTCGGTCTTGTGCGGCAACTGCGCGCTGACCGCCTTGAGCACCAACGGATAGCCGAGCAGTTCTGCATCACTGACCGCCCTTCCCGGCGTACTCAGCACACCAGCGGGTGTGGTCAAGCCGAACGCACGCAGGGCTTGCTTGGAAGTCCACTCGTCCAAAGCTGCGCCGCTGTCATCCAGGGCTTTTGGGCACAAGGGCTCGAGGATCGACTCGCCTCGCTCCAGCAACACGCGCCGGTTGCTTTGGTAGTCGGCAATCCGCCCCCAAGCCGCCAGTGCATCCTCTACGCCTTGCAGCGCGGCGATCCCCTGAGCATGCAGACGCTCGCGGGCATGGGCCGGCAACAGTTCGGGAAATGCCGAGGTGACAAATCCGGTCTTGCCATGCCGGCCGAGCGCTGCACAAAACAGCTCCAGCAACAGGTCGCACTCCTTGCGCTCGCCGGTGAACTCGGCCGGGTAATCCAGCACCAGCATGGCGGCATCGGCGTCGGTTCGTAGTGCGGTGTCGAGCATCGTGTTCAGGGCATCACGGTCGCCCCAGATAGCGGTGGTGAAGTCCAGCGGGTTGACCAGGTTGGCGTAGCTGGGCAGCACCTGGGCCAGTTCAGCACGTTGCTCTTCGTCCAGTTTCGGCAAGGCCAGATGATTGCGTTCGGCATAGTCGGCAATCAGCCCCGCATCGCCACCCGAACAGGCCAGTGCAATCAGCCGATTGCCCGCAGGAAGATTGCCGCAGGCGGCCGCCTTGAGGGTTTCGACAAAACTCACCGGCCCGCTCACACGGATCACGCCCAGGCGCGCAAACAGGCTGTCGTACAGCGCGTCGGAGCCGGACAACGAACTGGTGTGACTCAAGGCCAGTTCGGCGCCGATCTGCGACACGCCGGTTTTCAGCGCAATGATCGGAATACCTTTCTCCAGCGCCTTGTGCGCTGCTCGGGCAAAACCGGGCACATTCTTCAAGCCTTCCAGGTGCAGGCCGATGGCGGTGACGCGCGGCTCGTCGAGCAACACATCCATCAATTCGGCAACGCCCAGTTGTGCCTGGTTACCCACCGAAGCCATGTAGGCCACCGGCAGCGAACGGTCGCTCATCGACAGGTTGTAGGCGAAGTTGCCGCTCTGGGTGAGCACCGCCACGCCCTTCTCCACCGACTTGCCGCCGTGGGCCACCGGCCATAGGGCCGCGCTGTGCAGGTAATCCAGCAGGCCATAGCAATTGGGGCCGAGCAAGGCCATATCGCCCGCAGCCCTTGATAGCTGCTGCTGCATGGCGGCGCCGCTGGCGCCGGTTTCGGCAAAACCGGAGGCGTAGCAAATCGCGCCACCGGTGCCGATAGCGGCCAGTTCAGCCACGCAGGTCAGCGTCAACTCTCGGTTGGTGGCGATAAACACCGCATCCGGCCCACAGGGTAAATCGGCCACGCGGCGCACACAGGGGATGCCATCGAGGCTGTCATGTTGCGGGTTGACCAGCCACATCGGCCCGGTAAAACCGCCGTCGGCGCAGCGCTTGAGCGCGCGCGCCATGCTGCGTCCACCCACGAATGCCAGGTGCCGGGGCGCCAGCAGGCGCTTGAGGTTGTCGCGAATAGCCTGGGACATACGCTCTCCTCGCCGCTTAGCGCAACAGTGGCCGCAACAGTTCACGGGCGATGATATGGCGCTGGATTTCCGACGTACCTTCCCAGATCCGTTCGATCCGCGCATTGCGCCAGATGCGTTCAACCGGCCCCTCATCCATCAAGCCCATGCCGCCGAAAATCTGCACCGCCTCATCGGCAACCTTGCCTAGGGTTTCGCTGGCAAACAGCTTGGCCATGCCGGCCTCGCCGTCGGTCATGCTGCCTTGGTCCATT
This sequence comes from Pseudomonas sp. P7759, assembly GCF_013386445.1. Lineage (NCBI taxonomy): Bacteria > Pseudomonadati > Pseudomonadota > Gammaproteobacteria > Pseudomonadales > Pseudomonadaceae > Pseudomonas > Pseudomonas sp. P7759. The sequence continues at coordinate 39,572 of NZ_JACART010000045.1, read as the reverse complement.
TTCCAGGCGGTGTGCAGGGTCAGCAGTTCAGCGGCACGAATCTGCGTGGCCATGTCGGCCAGCTTGAAACTCACGCCTTGGTAGGTGCCGATCGGCTGGCCGAACTGTTTGCGGTCCGCCGCCCATTGCAACGACACATCCAGCGCGCGCTGGGCCTGGCCGACGCAGTTGGCGGCCACCATCACACGGCCAGCGGTGAGCCAGGCGTTGGCCACTTCCCAGCCTTTGCCCACTTCGCCCAGTACCTTGGACGCCGGGACGCGGCAGTCGTCGAAGAACATTTCATAGGTGTGATAACCCCGGTTGCTCACGCACTTGGGGCCACGGCGGATGGTCATGCCAGGCGTACCCCGATCCACCAGGAACGAAGTCACCGCGTTGCGCTGTCGGCCGTTGTGTTCGTAGGTATCCGTGACCGCAAACACGATGGCGAAATCAGCGTGTCCGGCGTGGCTGATGAAGTGCTTGCTGCCGTTGATCACGAAGTCATCGCCACTGCGCACGGCGCGGGTCTTGATGGCATTGGCGTCGGAACCGGCGCCGGGTTCGGTCAGGGCAAAACAGTCGATTTTCTTGCCTTGCACACAGGGCAACAGGTAGTCGCCAATCTGTGAGCCCGTGCACGCCATCAGGATCTTGGAGGGCCGCGCGACAAACACATGCAACGCCCAGGAAACGTTGGACAACTCACGCTCGATCAGCGCCTGGGACAGGTAGTCCAGGCCACCACCACCCACCTCTTCCGGCATGTTGAAGGCGTAGAAACCGGCAGCAATCGCCTTGTCGCGAATCTGCGCAGCCAGCTCCGGCGAGACCTCATCGGCACGGTCTACCGCCTCTTCATGGGGCAACAATTCCTTGGCAACAAAACTGCGTACCGCGTCCACCAACATGTCTTGTTCTTGGCTGAGTTGGAAATTCATGGCGCTACCTGTTCGGGGTGTTGTTGTTATTGGCCGGAGAAATTCGGGAGGCGTTTTTCCAGGGAAGCACGCAAGGCTTCGGCGCCATCGGCACTGCGTCCGCACAACAGGCCAGCGGCCAGTTCGGCCTGCAGTTGCTCGGGCAGGCTGCGCTCGGCGCCTTCACGGATGAGGGTCTTGGTCTGGGCGAAGGCGAAGGTCGGGCCGTTGGCCAGGCGCGTGGCGAGTTCGGCGGTGTGGGCGTGCAGTTGATCATCCGCGACCACTTCACCGACCAGGCCGGCAGCCAGGGCGCGGTCGGCGCTCCATAGCTCGTCAAGGAACAGCAGGCGCTTGGCTTGCTCGCTGCCGATCAGGCGCGGCAAGTGCCAACTGGCGCCAGCGTCGGGCGAATAGGCCATGCTGGTGTAGCCGGCCTTGAAGCGCGCCGATTGACCGGCGACGCGCAGGTCGCAGCACAGCGTCAGGTCCATGCCCGCGCCGACGGCGGTGCCGTTGATGGCGGCAATCGTCGGTTTGTCGAGGCTGTGCAGGCGGGTCATCAAGGCGTGGGCGGTTTCGGTCCAGCCGTAGGTTTCGAGGGCGCCACGGGCTTCGGCGTCGGCCCACTCAGCCAGGTCGGCCCCGGCGCAGAAACTGCGACCGTTGCCGGTCAACACCACAACACGCACCGCAGGGTCGGTGTTGAAGGCATCGAGCAAGGCGTGCAGGTGCTTGAGGGTGGGAATGTCCAAGGCGTTGCGCTGTGGGCCACGGTTAAGGGTGATCCAGGCAACGCCAGCTTGCACTTGAGTGAGCACGGGCGAATCGTTAGTCATGGCTTCCTCGAATTATTTTAGTTGGCTTGAGGGGTGCGACATGAGGCGATACTAAACAAGTGTTCAGTAAGAAGGCAATCGGCAAACTGCAAATATTTTCAGAAGGAGAAATGGCCGACCTGAACCTTGCGTTCAGGCGGCCGCAGAAGGCTCAGGGCTTGAGCTGATAACGCTGGCGACCACCGGCCTGCAGGCCATCGACCCAGGCTTCGCAGATCTGGATACCCTGCTCCGGTGTGAACGTGCCGGGGTTGAGCCCCGACTCCAGCCACAACCCGTCGAGCAGCGCGCTCAAGCCGATGGCGGCCAGATCGGCGTCGAAGTGCTTCCAGCCCTCCTCCCTGGCCATGTCGGTCAGGGCCGAACGCATGATGGTGCGGTACTCGCCATAGGAGTGTTCGTGAGCCAGGTTGATCGCCGGCGCGGTCTTGACCGCGCCCCAGAACACCAGCCAGGCATCCAGCAGGTGCGGGTCGAGCAATTCGGCGGAAAACGAGCCACGGAACAACGCCGACAGACGCTCCCGCGGGTTCGGCGGCGCCTTGGCCATGGTTTCGCGCAGCAGGCTCATGACCTGGTCGGTGATGGTGCGGTAGGCCTCCGCCACCAGCTCATCCTTGCCCGAATAGTGATGGCTGATCAGCCCCACCGACACCCCGGCCTCGGCGCTGATCTTGCGGATCGACGCCCCCTGGAAACCATCACGCTTGAGACACGTGAGTGTGGCCTGGACCAGATTGGCCTTGCGCACTTCCGGGTCCATCCGGGAAAAACGGGATTCCTGGGTCATGCGGCAAATTCCTACGATTGAGTCGGCAGCACGACTCTACCTCAGTCGCGATAGCCCGGCGACACCCGATCCAGCATCCGCAGCAACGCCGCCCAGGCCAGTTGCATGGCGTCCAAGTCGACCAACTCACCCTCTTCCAGCGGTCGCCCAGGGTTGTTGAATTGCTGCTCGGTGTAGGCGCAGACCTCGGCGGACGGCAGCACCAGCTGGCCGCACGCCTGGGCGGCGATCTGGATATCGCAGGCCTTTTCCAGGTAATACATGCGCAGGAACGCCTGGCTGACCGTCTCGCCCACCGTCAGCAAACCATGGTTGCGCAGCATCAGCACCGGCTTGTCGCCCAGGTCCCGCACCAGCCGCTGCTGCTCATCCATGTCCAGGGCCACGCCTTCGTAGTCGTGGTAGGCCACCTTGCCGTAGAACTCCATGGATATCTGGTTGACCGGCAACAACCCGCACTCCAAGGCCGCCACCGCACAGCCGGCACGGGTGTGGGTGTGCAGCACGCACTGGGCGTCTTCGCGGGCGCCATGAATCGCGCTGTGAATCACGAAGCCCGCCGGGTTGACCGCGTAAGCCGAGGGCTCCACGGCGTGACCGTCCAGGCCGATCTTCACCAGGCTTGATGCAGTGATTTCGTCGAACATCAGCCCGTAGGGATTGATCAGGAAGTGATGCTCGGGCCCCGGGATGCGCACCGAAATATGCGTGAAAATCAGATCGCTCATGCGGTAGTGCGCAATCAATCGGTAGCAGGCGGCGAGCTGTTCACGCAGCTGCTGTTCGGTGGAGTGAGTCATTTTTATTCTCCAGGCACGGGGTTGATGAAGGCGACGCTAATCCAGTCGCCAGTAAAAAAACAAGTTGATTTTTTACTGGCGCTCGCCTCCTATAGAAAAATAACAATAACAGCGCCTGGAGTCTCTGCACCATGTCGCACCCGACCTTTCCCCATCTGTTCGAACCGCTGGAACTGCGTGGCAAACGCCTGAAAAACCGCATCATGTCCAGCGGGCATGACACCTCTATGCCCACCGATAACCGGGTCAATGCGCAGTTGATCGCCTATCACCGCGCACGTGCCGAGGGCGGCGTGGGGTTGATCGTGCTACAGGTGGCCGGGGTGCATGACAGTGCGCGGTATACCTCCCATGTGCTGATGGCGACCGACGACAGCTGCATTGACGGCTACCGCGAACTGGCCGAGACCTGTCACGCCCACGGCACTATGGTGCTGTCGCAGATCTTCCATCCTGGACGCGAAATCATGGAGTCCGCCGATGGTCTGCTCGCCGTGGCGTATTCGGCGTCAGGGGTACCCAATGAACGCTTTCGCGTGATGCCACGAGCGCTGGACCAGGCGATGATCAACGAGATTGTCGCGGGTTATGCATCGGCAGCGAGGCGCTTGCATGAGGCCGGGATCGATGGGGTTGAGGTGGTCGCCAGCCATGGGTATCTGCCAGCGCAGTTTCTCAATCCTCGGGTAAACCGGCGTACCGATGATTACAACGGTTCTCTTGAGCATCGAATGAAGTTCTTGAGGGAAATCATCGAAGCCGTGAGGGCCGCCACCGACGAACAGTTCATTATCGGGCTGCGTATTTCTGCCGATGAACGCGATCCCGAAGGGCTCACTGAAAACGAGTCCCTGGAAGCCGTTCAACACCTGCAAACCCAGCTGGATTACGTGCATATCGTCGCAGGTACATCAGCGTCACTCGGCGGCGCGATCCATATCGTGCCACCCATGGCGATTGCCGCCGCGTACCTCGCCAACGAGGCGGCGACGTTCAAGGCCAGTCTGTCGATTCCGCTGTTCGTCACCGGGCGTATCAACCAACCCCAGGAAGCCGAGCTGATATTGGCGCGGGGCCAGGCCGATGTCTGCGGCATGACGCGTGCGTTGATCTGCGATCCACTGATGCCGGCCAAGACCCTTGAGGGCCGTGCCGAAGATGTACGAGCGTGCATCGCCTGCAATCAAGCCTGCATCGGCCATTTTCACAAGGGACTGCCGATCTCCTGTATCCAGCATCCCGAGACCGGCCGCGAGCGGGTGTTTGGTGAATTGCAACAGGCAGTGAAGACCAAACGCATCATGGTGGTGGGTGGTGGCCCGGCAGGCATGAAAGCAGCGGCAGTCGCCGCGCAACGCGGGCATGATGTGACGCTATACGAAGCCAGCGGGCAATTGGGCGGGCAAGTGTTGCTGGCCCAACTGCTGCCACGGCGCAGCGAATTCGGCGGGGCCAGTACCAACCTGCAACGTGAAATGGAACTGGCGGGCGTACGGTTGGTGCGCCATACCCGGGTCGACCGTGCGCTGGTGGAACAGGAACAGCCCGATCATGTGATTATCGCCACCGGTGCCGAGCCCTATTGGCCAGCCTTCGAACACGGCGGCGAACTGCAAGTGGTGGACGCGTGGCAGGTGCTGCGCGAGCAGGTCACGTTGGGCCGCTCGGTGGTGGTCGTCGACTGGCGTTGCGACTGGATCGGCCCCGGTATTGCTGAGCGCCTGATGCGCGCCGGCCACCAGGTGCACCTGGCGGTCAATGGCACGCACTGTGGAGAAAACCTGCCGCTGTATGTACGTGATCAATTGGCTGGCGAACTGCATCGGCTGGGCATCCCGATCATCCCTTACGCCCGCCTATACGGCTGCGATGACACCACGGTCTACCTGCAACACACCGCCAGCGGCGAGCCAATGCTGCTGGAGAATATCGACACCCTGGTGTTGTGCCAGGGCCACCAGCCGGTGGACACTCTGGGCGCGGAGTTGCAAGGCTTGGTGCCCTTTGATCGCATCGGCGACTGCCTGGCCCCGCGCACCGCCGAAGAGGCGATCTACGAAGGACTCAAGGTAGCGTGGAACCTGTGACAGACAATCCCCAGCAACTGTTTCTCGGCACACGCATTCGTGGGCTGCGCAAGGCGCGTGGCCTGACTCTCACGGCCCTGGCGCAGGCCAGCGAATTGACCGCCGGCTATCTCAGCCAGTTGGAGCGTAACCTGGCGTATCCATCAATTGCGGCACTGTTCAATATTGCCCGAAGCCTGGGCGTGACTCTTCAGTGGTTCTTCGCCAGCGAAACCGTGCCCGCTGTCGAGGACGAAGGCTATGTGGTGCGCAAAGATAACCGTCAAAGCATTCACTACGAAGACGGCATCGTCGACCAATTGCTGACGCCGTTGCCCAACCACCAACTGGAAATGCTGCAATCAAGCTTCCCGCCCGGCACCTATAGCCAGCAAAGCTACAGCCATGAAGGCGAAGAAGCGGGATACGTACTGAGCGGCCGGTTCGAGTTGTGGGTGGGTGAGCGACACTTCCTGCTGCAGGCCGGTGACAGTTTCAGCTTCGCCAGCCGTGAGCCCCATCGGTACGGCAACCCTGGCAAGGTAGAAACCGTGGTGATCTGGGTGATTACACCGCCGACATTTTAGGCCACCCATACAAATGGAGACGTTTCCTACGGGAACTGGCGACAGTGGCAAGGCGGCCATCAATGGTGAAGGCCCCTTTCGCTTGCTATAAAAATGGCTACTTCTCTTCGAGGATGTCGCCATGTCGTTATTGCATTTGTTGTTCGGGAAGCCGACCCAGGATGAGTGGGAGCGTGCGAAAGAGGTCAAGTCCCGTAAAACCTGGAAAGTCGTATACGGAGGTATCGGCTTGGACGCCGCTGAAGTCTTGGAGTCGCAGGGTTACAAGGACGCCATGGAGCAACTACGTAAAATGGAGGCTGATCATTCATGGGCTTGCTGATCATCGTCCCCTTGCTGGTCAGCGGATACATGGTCTGCATCAGGCACCCCTTTTTCTACGTACGCCTGCACCGCTTCCAAGGACAACTGCTCTATTTGCAGGTGGCCAGAATGGGGATGACTTGCCTGATCGTCTCGACCCTCCTGACTGCAGCCGTTCTGGCAGTGTCAAAGCAGGCGGTCCCGATCATGGGGCACGTCATTGCAACAGACTACAGCAGCTACTTGGGCACGCTATTGGTGCAGCTTGATATTGCCAGCGAAAAAAACGGTACGCTGTGGGTTTTCCTGATGCAGGTTGGCCTGACGGCCCTGGTAATTCCTTTCTTCTGGTCGGCGTTCTATGTGGGCGCGAAGAAGAAAATATTGCAACTGGAAACAGACGTCCAGCTCCACTCGCTGCTGGCGCTGGGTGTCCTTGAGGGCACGCCTTTCAGAGTCTTGCTGAGAGAGTCCATCGTGCAGTGCATGCCGTGCATGTTCAGCTTGAACGATCGCAAGGTTTATGTCGGAGTCGTACTGTTCGCCGGTACACCGACCGAGTCCGAAGGTGTCGATCATGCCTTCACGCTGATTCCCATACTCAGTGGGTACCGAGACAAAGACACACTGGAGATCACACTGAATACTCACTACTCAACTGCAGCCAACCCGCCGCCCATCACACTGATCCAGGAAAATGTCGTCTCCGCCACACAGTTCGACTTCACTCTCTGGAACGCGGTCCATACCCGCAAAACCCGCAAGACGCGACAGGGCCAATTGCATCAACACCGCCCCGCGCGCCCGATGCACGCTGAAAGCCTCTGCGCTTGAGGCTCCAACGTCAGTCAAACTTCCAGTTCAACCCAACACGCAGCATCTGCCCATCGTTCTTGAACTTGGAATCATACCCAGTCCCTGCTCCACCGCTGCCCGGAATCACAGCGACGTTCAGCTTGTCTTCACCCAGGTCGTAGTACAGGTATTCGGTCTTGAACGACAGGTTCTTGGTGATGGCCTGTTCGATACCAGCTCCCACCGTGTACCCCATTTTGAAATGGCTCTGGTCGCCGCTGAACTGGGTATTGCCTGTGGGGCCGAACATGTCGACGCTCTGGCTGGTTTCGCCATAGGCCAGACCGGCCGTACCATAGACCAAGGTGTGGTCGAACGCATAACCGAAGCGACCGCGCAGGGTGCCAAGGTATTTGATCTTCGATTCGAATCTGTTGTTCAGCGCCAAGCGGGTGTTGAGTTGGGCGGTGCCGATGTTTCGGCTGTCTTGCAGGTCGGTATGAGAGATGTCCGCTTCGATACCGGCCACCCACTGGCCGAACTGGTAGTTGTAGCCGAACTGTATGCCGCCTAAGAGGCCGTTGCGGTCCAGGTCCACACGGCCAGGGCGTGCACCGCCGTTGATGTTGGCAATGTTCGGTGCGGCCTGGCCCTTGGTGTCGACATCGCCGTCGCCACCAAAGCCGTAGCCGGCACTCAAGCCGCCGTAGAAGCCGGTCCAGTCGGTAGGGCCTTCGGACGAATAGGCATCCGCCGCCTGTGCGCCGGTTGAAGCAACAACAGTCAGTGCCGTAGCGGCAAGTAAACGCGTGATCATATGCAGAGCTCCTAGGTTTTTTAGGGGTGTAACAGGCACAGCGTTGCCGCACGCCGAGGGCAATCGGCGCGAGACATGAATTCAATTCGAGGGGTATTACTGAGCCGAAGGGCCCGGAATGAAGCTATTGGCCGAGAAAGCGGTAATCGGCACTGTAGGGTTCCAGGTGCAGTTCACCGACCTGGGCACAACTACCGCTGAATACGCCGCCCAAGGTATGCAGACGTTCCACCGCAACCACTTGTGCGAGCCCGCCGTCGCCCTGATGGCTCACCACGTCAAGGCGCAGCAGCGAAATATCCTGGGCACCCGCCCCCGGCGCCTGGGCAATGACCTTGCCGACCACCGCGCTGCGATCATCCAGTTGCCAGGTGGGCCCGGCAAAGTGTCGGCCAACGGTCTTGCCATTGATCATCAGCGTGGCAAGCGGCTCACGAAACTGCCAGGCAAGTTGACCCTTGTTATCGCGGGCACAGGTGTAGATCTGTACGCCGGCAGCCCGCACGGTCATCAACACTTGCTTGGCCGCGCCATTGGGCGGTTCCGGCAAGTCCTGTGCCTGTGCCCGCTGCGCGTCGACCGCACAGATCACCAACACAATCAGGCCGATCACTTGCACGACCAGCAGCGCCAGACGATTACGTCGGGTGATGGCATCAGGATCGGTGTCACTCATTTTTCGCCTGCCAGAAGAAGGGTCAAGAAGCGTCTGCTCAATCATGTTGAAGTCCGTCGGTAGCGGCTGGTTATCAGCGTCTGCAGGATGAACAACCGACCCGAACGGTTTATTCCCGACTATTTTCCAAGCCGGGCAAAAACCTCGCCTACCAGACTTCGATCTCCAGCTCCGCGAGCTGACTGGCCGGTGTCGGCACGATCTTGCCGCTGTGCATCACACCCTGGCGTGGCGGCTCGCGCTTGAGGTTTGGCACCGGTATCCGCCCGCCTCCGCGTACCGTTTGAGCACCGACCATCGCGAACTGGCCATTGGCGAAGTTCAGCCCCACGCCATTCTGGCGCTGGAAGTAGATCCACCAGCGTTCCTCCTCAAACTTCATGAACGCGAACCCGCGTGGATACGCAGCTTCGCCATAGTCGTCAAAGGTCATCGCGGTGGCCAAACCCAGGCCATGCCCATCAGCACGACTGAGGTATTCCTTGCTCAAGTAGTCGCTGCCACCCTGGACGTGAAACACCCGATACGTGAGCTCATCAAGCTGGTCGATCAAGATCGAACAGCCACTGAAGTCCGGCGTGAACACATAGCCAGTCGCGCCTGGATTGACCGGAATATCGCAGTAATCGCCCTGGGGAACCCAATGCCCCATCAGCGGCCGTTCGATCTTGCCGAAATCACCCGGTTTATCCAGGGTGGCCAGTCGGTATCCACCGGCTTTATGGCTATTGACGTCAAACACGTTGATCCCCTTCACAAGGCTTGGAGGAATGCGTTTGGCGGTCATGAAGTTCTGTTGCAGGAAGGTCTTGGTGGACGATAACGCGGTCATGCACGTGTTGGTCATAGGTGCTCCGGATAGAAGGAATGTGCAGACGTCTCGCCAGTCCCTGCAAACGCCGTTCGAATCACGGGAAATCATCAGAAGAACACCCTCCCCGGACGCTTTATTCCATGATTTCGTTTAATCGGAATTCGTCTTTTCCATGCAGATAATTGTCTTCTTCCTACGCCCTATCAGCCGGTAGCCTTCGGCCCTGCGATGCCTTGCGCACGCACGAACACCGGCTGTTGCGACAGCATCGGTGCCTGACCCCCAGTGCTCGATAGATGGCGCCCACGTGAAAAAACTTTCGATAGTCCTCTTGCTCGCAGGCTTGCTCCAGTTGCCGCATGCCCTGGCGGCGCCAGCCACTATTGGCGTGATCGCCTATGCGGAAAAACCGCTGAAGCTGATACGCGCCACCAGCCTCTACACCGTGGGCGTCGGCACCCGGCTGCAAGGGGGCGATATCCTGCAGACCGGTACGGCAGGCGTGCAGATCGAAGGCATTGCGTCGACGACCCTGGCATTGGGTCCCGATACCCGCATCCTGATCGCGACCAACCGCACCGCCGCCCAAATCAATCTGCTCAATGGCTGGCTGAAGCTGCAACCAGTGGCGGGCAACACCCACGCCAACCTGGCGGTGACCACCGGCGCACTGGCGTTCACCGCCACCCAAAGTTCGAGCGTGATTCACGTGAGCCCACGCCAGACCGAGATATTCATCGAGGACGGCAGCCAAGTGGTCAATGAACTCGACACCCACGGCAAAGGCGAGCACAGCGTCACACTGGGCCATGAAGACTTTGCGCAGCGCAGCACCGGCAGCGCTCTCAAGATCGTGCCGCGTCCCGAGCAGGCATTTATCGACGCCCTGCCCCGCCAATTCCTCGACCCGCTGGTGCCCCTGGGCAAGAAAATCCCTGCCGCATCCGAGCCGAAAAAGGAACGTGACATCACCTACGACGACATTGCCCCCTGGGTTGTCAGCCCGCTCAACCTCAGCCAGCAGATGCTCGCCAGCCGCTTTGCGCCGCGCCTTAACGACCCGACGTTTCGCCAGGCGGTGAAGGTCAACCGTGGCGGGGTGCTGGAGTGGGAACTGGAGCTGTTGCGCCTGGAGCGTCGCAAGAATGCGCACTGATCCCCATCACGTCGGTCCCCGAAGGTCTTTATGAAACTGTCGCTTGCGGTCAAATTCAACGTGGTGTTCCTGGCGGTGTTTATCGTCGGTTTTATCGCCACCAGCCTCTCAACCCACTACATGCTGCAACAGAGTGCGCGCCGGGAAACCCTGGAAACCGCACGCATGCTGATGCGCTCGGCCTCTGCCGCCAGCACCTACACGGCCGAGCAGATTGTGCCGCTGCTGGAGAACCGCCTGAAGTTCCAGTTCCTGCCGCAATCGGTGCCGGACTTCGCCGCCATTTCGCACCTGCAGGAACTGCTCAAGTCTTACCCGGACTATGCCTACAAAGAAGCCACGCTCAACCCCACCAACCCGCACGACCTGGCCAACGACTGGGAAAAAACCCTGATCAGCACCCTGCGCAGCCAGCCGCAGACCGACGAAATGGTGGGTGAGCGCGCCGATGAGAAAGGCACATCGCTGTACATCGCGCGACCGATCCAGATCAAGGACGCCGCCTGCCTGGCCTGCCACAGCACGCCAGATGCGGCGCCAAAAACCATGGTCGACATCTACGGAGCGGTAAACGGCTTCGGCTGGAAACTCAATGACACCATCGGCGCGCAACTGGTCTCAGTGCCACTGGACTTGCCGATGCAACGCGCCACCAGCCTGCTGCACAGCTACATGCTGTCGATGCTGGGGATCTTCGCTGTATTGTTCGTGGCCTTGAACGTGGCGGTGCACCTGTTTGTCACCCGGCGCCTGCGACAAATGTCGGCGTTGGCTGACCGCGTCAGCCTGGGCGAAACCGATGTGCCGCCGATGGACGTCAGCGGCAGCGACGAGTTGGCACGCCTGGGTCAGTCCTTCGGCCGCATGCGCACCAGCCTGGTCAGTGCCATGAAGATGCTTGAGGAATAGGGCCGCGATCATGCTTGAACAACTCGGCAAATACCGCATCGACAGCGTGCTCGGCAAAGGCGCCATGGGCACGGTGTACAAGGCGTTCGACCCGAACATCGCCCGCACCGTGGCGCTCAAGACCATCCGCAAGGAGCTGTTCGGCGACAGCCAGCACGCCGAGCTGGTCAGCCGCTTCAAGAATGAAGCCCAGGCCGCTGGCCGGCTGATGCATCCCAATATCGTCGCGGTCTACGACTACGGCGAGGACGAGGGCTCGGCGTACATCGCCATGGAGTTCGTCGAAGGCACACCGCTCAACACCCTGCTCGCCGCCCAGACACCCCGGGACCTCAGTCACAGCCTCGGCTGGATGCGCCAGTTGTTGCTGGCCCTGGAGTACGCGCACTCCAAGGGCGTGGTGCACCGCGATATCAAGCCGGCCAACCTGCTGATCACCGCAGACAACCACGTCAAAGTCACCGACTTCGGCGTGGCGCGCCTGGACTCCTCCACGCTCACCCAGACCGGCTCGATGATCGGCACCCCCAGCTACATGTCGCCGGAGCAGTTTTGCGGCGAATTGATCGACGGTCGCTCCGACGTGTTTTCCGCTGGGATCGTGCTGTACCAACTGCTCACTGGCGAGCGACCGTTTTCCGGCTCGGCAACCATGGTCATGCAGCAGATTCTCAACCAGACGCCGGTAGCACCGTCGAGCTTGAACCTGGCCCTCGACCCGGCGTTGGACAGTGTGATCGTCCGCGCCCTGGCCAAGCGCCCGGCCGACCGCTATCCCTCGGCGCACGCCTTTCTGGATGACCTTGAAGCGCTGCTCGGCACTACCACCGGCAGTTGGACAAGCGCCGATATCGACGATGATCGCACCGTGCTGATGCGCCCCAACCAACCCTTGAGCAGCGGCGTGACACCGTTAGCGACCGAAGCCGTGGAAACCCTCACGCCGTGGAAGCTGGCCGTGATGCCTGAGCTGGAGTCGCTGCTGTCCCACCAGATCGGCCCGCTTGCACGCTTCCTGGTGCGCAAGAGCCTCAATGGCGCCGATGACTTCGAGGGTATCTGCGCCGCATTGTTGCCGCATATCCCGTCGGAGCGCGGCCGTGAGCAGTTCGCCAGCGCCAGCCAGTCGCTGTTCCAACGCCTTAACCCGCCGACTGCCGCGCCCGAGGTGGTGGCTGAACCCACCGCGATTGTTCCGACCACCGAGGTGATCCATACGTCAGTCGACCCCGACTTCGCACACATGGCCGAACGCCGGCTGGCGGTGCTGATTGGTCCCATCGCCCGCATCGTGGTCAGTCGCGCCTTGCGTGCAACCTCACTGCGCCAACCCTTTGTGCAACGGTTGGCCGAGTCTATCGAGAGCGAGGCCCAGCGCCTGGCGTTCCTCAACAGCTTTGAGCCCCTGCCATGACCGACTCCCCCCTCAGCGCCTGCGGGCCCCATCGCCTGGCCTGCGCGGTCGCCTATGGGGCCAGCGATGTCGGTACGGTGCGCCAGAGCAACGAAGACAATTTTCTGGTGGAGCCCAGCCTCGGGCTGTTTGCCGTAGCCGACGGCATGGGCGGCCATGAAGCCGGCGCCCTGGCCAGTGCCGAAGCCCTGATCAGTTTGCGCCAGGCGCTCAATGCCCACCGTGTCGACCCACTGAACGACGGCAGCGACCCGGACGCCACCTGGTCGGACCCGGACATGCAAGCCGCCAGTCGCCTGCACAACGCACTCGATCAAGTGAACCAGTGCGTCTACCAGCAAAACGTGGCACGGCAGATGAGCGAAGGCAGCGGCATGGGCACGACCCTTACAGGGGTATGGCGCCCGCATGCCGATGGGCCACTGTTGCTGTTCCACGTAGGCGACAGTCGTTTGTACCGCTACCGCGACGGCGAACTGAGCCTGCTGACCCGCGACCAGACCTGGTATCAGCAAGCCCTTGAGGCCGGCAAAGTCGACCGTTTACCGGCACGCAACCTGCTGTTGCAAGCCATCGGTCCAGGGCCGCGGGTAGAACCGCAAGTACGCGTGCAACCCGTGAAGCGCAACGACCTGCTGATGCTCTGCAGCGATGGCCTGCACGGTTGCGTTCCACACCAGGAAATGGCTCAGGTACTCGCCGCTGCCAGCCGCGACACGCTGGAGACTGCCTGCCAGCGGCTGATCCACCTCACCCGCGAATACGCCGGGCGCGACAATGTGACGGTGCTGCTCGCCTGGTTCGACGGCTGAATCGCCTTAAGGCAACTTGAACGCCTCATCCACCGGCACGCGATAGCCGGTGGCCAGGCGGTTGGTTTCGTTGGCCATGCCGACCACCGCTTGCAACTCGCCGAACATCTCGTCGGTCATCCCCGCCTTGCGCGCTGCCGCCGTGTGGGACGCGATGCAATACGCGCAATTATTGGTCACGCTGACAGCCACATAGAGCAGTTCCTTGGTCAGTGGATCCAATGCCCCCGGCGCCATGATTTCCTTGAGGCTTTCCCAGGTCCGGCGCAGGGTCGGCGGGTGGGCGGCCAGGCACTTCCAGAAGTTGTTGACCTGATCGACCTGGCGCGTGTGCATGATGTCGTCATAGACCGCGCGCACTTCGGGGCTGGCATTGGCGTATTCGGTGAGGTGTTGAGTCATGGGATGTCCAAGGCGGATGGCGAGTGTTCTGGAATACCGCGCCGCCCCCATTGCTGGCAAGTGAAGCCGGTGAATCCTGAGTGACGGAGTTGACGAACGGTCATGCGAATGTTCAGATGCCGGCCTGTTTCAGGTGCCCCCTGCCGCCGTGCTTGGGGTGAAACGGGAAACCGGTACGCTCTTTTGAGCCAGTCCGGTGCTGCCCCCGCAACGGTATTCGCGTGATCCCTTCGACACACCACTGTGGCCTGCGTGCCATGGGAAGGTGAAGGGTTCCATACGCGAGAGCCCGGAGACCGGCCTGGAATTTCTGTTAGGCAAACTCCTGCGGTGGGCGGGCATGGGCCGGTATCGGCGTGTGCGCGATGCCTTCTCCTGCGTGCTTCTGCGAAGATACTTTCGAGAAGACTATGATTCGACGTTCCCTGATCCCTTTGTTCGGCTCGCTGTTCAGCCCCCTGTTGCTGGCCGACGACAACACCCTGGTGCTCAACCAGCAGATCGTCTCCGCCCCTTCCGTGGAATCCACCACTGTCGCCGCCATGGCCCAGTACGGCAGCAAAGTGGAGATCGTCACCCGCGAACAGATCGAACGCGCCGGCCCCGCCGCCGACGTGACGCGGGTGATGCAGATGTTCATCCCCGGCCTGTATGTGGCGCCGAAAAACGGCCCGTTCGACTACGGCACCTATTCCCTGCTGGGCGGGCGCAACGATGACACATTGATCCTGCTCGACGGCGTGCGCCTGAACAACCGCCTGTATGGCGGCCTCTACCTCGACACGCTGCCAGCCAACGCCATCGAGCGCATCGAAGTGCTCAAGGGCGGCCAGAGCCTGTTGTTCGGCACCCAGGCGGTGTCGGGGGTCATCAACATCGTCACGCGCAGCCCGCAGACCCGCGAGGCGTCCGGTGAGGTGAATCTGGGGGTCGATACCTTCGGCGGCACCACCGGCGATGCGCGGGTGGAGAAGATCTTCACCAACGGCTGGGGCGACCTCGGCCTGCTGGCGTATGTCAGCCGCAACGCCTCCGAGGGCTACCAGCCGTTTCGCAACAGCGACTACAGCGGCCGCGTCAGCGACAAAAAGCGCTCGTACGAAGTGACCACCTTCGGCACCAAGGCCATCCAGTCGTTTGGCGATGACTCGCGCCTGGAACTGTTCTACCAATATGCCGATGCCAACCTTGATTTCGCACGGCCGGTGAACAACTACAAGACCACCAACGACCGTGTGCAACAGATCGCCACGGCGACTTTCGAACAGGCGGTCAACGAGCGCCTGAGTTATTTCATCAAGGGCCATATCAACGACTGGGACACACGCTACACGCGGATCGATAACACCGCCGACGGTGGTCGTAACGTACGTAACAACAACGACTACTGGGGCTTCACTGACTGGGGTGTACAAGCCGAGGGCAAGGCCGAGTTGCCAGGCGGCCATGTGCTGGTGGTGGGCAGCGACAACCAGTGGTTCAAGGGCCAGGACGATGTACTGGTGATCGACGACAACAAGGCCCAGGCCCACGCGCTGTATACGCAACTGCGACCGCAGGTCGACGCGCTGCCCAACTGGCACCCCAGCGTGGGCGTGCGGCATGAAGCCATGAGCGGCGGTGACAGTGCCACCGTCGGCATGCTCACCTCGCTCTATGATCTCAACGACCACTGGGCCCTGCGTGGCCAATACGGTACGGCCTACAAACTGCCCAACGCCGAACAGTTATTCGTCAACGAGCCGGGCGACGAGATCGGCAACCGCAATCTCAAGCCGGAGAAGAGCCGCAACGCCGAACTGGGGATCGACTACAAGGGACTGCTGGGCGAGCGCGACTTCAGCGCCAGCGTCACGCTGTTCAAACGCAAGATCACCGACTTGATCACGCTTGACGATGTGCAGTGGGTCAACGGCCAGGGCCAGCTCCAGATGCGTGGCTTCGAGGCCGACGCCAAGCTTGCGCTCAACGACCAGTGGAGCCTGCAAGCCGACATGACCCGCAACCTCACCGAGTCCCGCACCGGCGTCACCCTCAACGACATTCCGAGCTTCTTTGCCCGTTCACGGATCGGTTTCGAATCGGAAAACCGCTTATGGGGCGCAGGTACTGCGATCCGCTATATCCGCGACATCACCAGCTCAAAAAAAGTCGAATACGGCCACTACTCCGTGGTGGACGCCGATGCCTATCGCTACCTCGACGCCGCCCACCAGCACCGCCTGAGCCTGCTGGTGGAAAACCTGTTCGACCGCGACTACGTCACCAGTCGCGCCAGCAACGTCGACAACCTCGGCCGCCCATTCACGTCTGAGGTGCGTTACACGTATCGCTTCTGATGACTGAGATCACCAAAATCGACGGGGTGGACTTCCATCCCGACTGGTCCCGCATACCGGACCACGCCCGCCATGTACTCCTGTGCACCGGCCCGCGCTGTACGCAGCGCGGCGCCTTGCAACTGTGGAAAACCCTGCGCCGCCGACTGCTGGAACATG
This sequence comes from Pseudomonas sp. P7759, assembly GCF_013386445.1. Classification (NCBI taxonomy): domain Bacteria; kingdom Pseudomonadati; phylum Pseudomonadota; class Gammaproteobacteria; order Pseudomonadales; family Pseudomonadaceae; genus Pseudomonas; species Pseudomonas sp. P7759. The sequence goes on along the minus strand of NZ_JACART010000045.1, from coordinate 22,992 downwards.
AGCACATCGAAGTGCCCGGTGGCGTGCTGCTGACGCGCACCCATTGCCAGTTCCCGTGCAATCTCGGACCGGTGCTCACGGTGTATCCCGAGCGTTGCTGGTATGGCGTGCACAACAAGGCCGAAGTGCTGCGTCTGGTGGATGTGCACCTGGTGGGCGGCGATGTGGTGCAAGACCTGCTGATCAAGGACGCCCTATGAAACAGCCATGGCTATGGTTGAGCGCCCTGCTCTGCTGCACACCGGCGCTGGCAGACAGTTATCGCAACTGCGCCCAGGACTGGAGCGTGCCTCCTTCACCACCGTCGCGCATCGTGGCACTCAACCAGCACGCCGCCGATTTGCTGCTGGCGTTGGATGCCGGGCCTTCGCTGGTAGGTGTCGCGTACCTGGACGACAACGGCATTACGCACCGGCACGGCGAGTACTTTGACGTGCCGGTCATCGCGGCGAAATACCCGTCCAGTGAAGTGCTGTATGCACAGCGCCCAGACCTGGTAGTCGGCGGTTTCGCCAGTGCCTTTGGCGATGGCGTGACCTCACGTACGGGACTAGCGAACAACGGGGTGGCGTCGTACCTGCTGGAAGCCGCCTGTGCGGGTCACTCCCTGGATTACTTTGGGCATATCCGTCAGGACTTGTTTACCCTCGGCGCCCTGTTGCACAAAACCCAGCGCGCTCAAATGCTCAGCGATGCGTTGGATGCTGACCTGGCGCGCGCCCATGGGCTGATGGGTGATGCCCGTCCGCTGTCGGTGTTTTACCTGGACAGTGAAGTGGGTGGACTCGATAGCGAAGGCCAACGGGGTTTTGTCACCACCCTGCTGATGGCCTCCGGTGCACGCAATGTACTGGCCGATATCCCGTTGTCACGGGTGACCGTCAGCAATGAAACCCTGTTGGCCAAGGACCCGGACGTGATCCTGTTGGCCGATGCGCTGTGGTCACCGGCCAGCCGCAAGCGGCAGTTGCTGACCACCGACCCGGTACTCTCCAAGCTGCGCGCCGTGCGCGAGAACCGCATGATCGACATTCCCTTCACCCACGTGGTGCCCAACATGGGCAGCGGCCAGGTGGTTCTGTCATTGGCACAGCGGTTCAAGGCGCTGGCGATTCGTGACCTGCGGTAAAGAGTCCTTTTCGGATTCGGCGGTTTTTCCAGAGGAACGACGGGCGGATACTCGACTCCATTGTTCATCCCCCTTCAGGAGTTACTGATGTCTACCCCAACACAAAATGTCCCGGCCTTCGGCCTTGGCACCTTCCGCCTGCAAGGCCAGGTGGTGATCGATTCGGTCAGTACCGGCCTGGAACTCGGCTACCGCGTCATCGACACCGCGCAGATCTACGAGAACGAAGCCGATGTTGGCCAGGCGATTGCCGACAGTGGCATCCCGCGTGATGAGTTGTTCATCACCAGCAAGATCTGGATCGCCAACTTCGCCGAAGGCCAGCTGATTCCAAGCCTGAAAGAAAGCCTGCGCAAACTGAAGACCGACTACCTGGACTTGACCCTGATTCACTGGCCCTCGCCGGAAGACAAGGTGCCTGTCGCCGAATTCATGGGCCAGTTGCTGGAAGCCAAGCGCCTGGGCCTGACCCGCCAGATCGGCATTTCCAACTTCACCATCGACCTGATGAAGCAGGCGATTGCCGCCGTTGGGGCCGAAAACATCGCCACCAACCAGGTCGAACTGCACCCCTACCTGCAAAACCGCCAGGTCGTGGACTTCGCCACCGCCAACGGTATCCAGATCACGTCCTACATGACCCTGGCCTACGGCGAAGTGCTCAAGGACCCGGTGATCCAGCAAATCGCCGAACGCCATCAGGCGACCCCGGCGCAAGTGACACTGGCCTGGGCCATGCAATCGGGTTACGCGGTCATTCCGTCCTCGACCAAACGCGCCAACCTTGAAAGCAACCTCCAGGCCCTGCAACTGACCTTGAGCGCCGCCGACATGGCACAGATTGCCAAACTGGAACGCGGCCATCGCCTGACCAGCCCCAAGGGTATCGCACCAAAATGGGATTAAATCCCGGCTGCTGGCGCTTGGGATAACTCCCGCAACCACGGCAACACCCGCAGGCCAGCAGTGGCTGCGGGTGGGTCGATAATGTCCATGAAGTGTTCGAGGTTGACGTTGTCAGGCACGCCGGGTAGCCGCACCAGCACTGCCGGCGTTGCGTCGGCGCGGGTGCTCAGGTCCAGGTGATCGTAGACCAGCACGTGGTGCGCCTGGGGTTGAGGCCCGTAAGCGTGGGCCGTCAGCCCCGCATTGATAATCAGCACATCAAAGGGCCGGGCCGGGATGGCAGTGAGCAACTGGACCTCTTCAAAGGTTTCCACTGGTACGATCCGGAAATATCCCAATCGGTTGAGCATCTTCTCGATATACAGGCGTTGCAGGTGTTGTTCATCGGCAATCAGGATGGTCAGTGCTTTGTTTGGCATGGTGAACCCCTGGGCAGGCAGCGCTCGTCGGTGAGCGGGGCCCATTTTCCAGACATATCCCGAAGACAAAATCAGGTTTGTTCCTGTTCCATGTAGGAACTCTCCCAAATCCACCGAATGGCCATCCACTTCAGTCACGCCTGCTTGATGCGGGCGCTCAGACTGTGATGCAAGCTATCAATGGCGCGGCCCATGGCTTCAACCGACGCCGCCAGTGCATCACGATCCCTGCTTTCACACACACCCTCCAACGTTTCACAACACGCGATCAGCGCCGGCGCCTTGACCATGCGCGCCCCACCTTTGACGCGATGGGCCAAGTCATGCAACTTGCCAAAATCCGCGTGTTCTTGCAGCGCCGATAGCAGCAAGCGGTCCTCTGCGAGGCTACCGAGCAATGGCGCCAGCAACTCATTGAGCCCGGCAGTATCATCGCCGGTCAGTGCGACCAGCGTACTCAAGTCACACACCGGCACGGCCTCCTCCGCCACCGGTGCCGCGGTGCGCGATGCCAACGCCGTGCGCAGGTCATCAAGGCCGGTCGGTTTGAAGAGACAGCCGTCCATGCCCGCCTGCCGGCAGCGTTCGGCCTCCTCCGGTTGCGCGTTGGCGGTAAAGCCCAGGAGCAGACACGGCACCAGGCCACGCTGACGCTCGTGGGCCCGGATATCACGGGCCAATGTGTAGCCATCCATGACGGGCATGTTGCTGTCGGTGATGACGCCATCAAACTGCCCGGCCTGCCACAGTGCGAAGCCCTCAGCGCCGTCCTCGGCCGTGACGATGTGATGCCCCAGGAAGCTCAGTTGTCGCGTCAACAGCAAGCGATTGGCCGGGTAATCATCGACCACCAAGAGGTTCAATGCAGGTGTCGCAGGCGCAGGTTGAACAGGTAAGGACACCGCCGTTGCGGTGGTCAGCGCCAGCGCCAACGTCACGTCCACTCGCGTCCCCTTGCCCTGCACACTGCTCAAATGCAATTGACCGCCCATCATCTCGCACAAGTTACGGCTGATCACCAACCCAAGGCCGGAGCCACTGCGCGCCGATTGGTCGTTGTTGCTGCCCTGGATAAACGGGTTGAACAAGCGCTGCTGATCTTCGGCGCTGATGCCAATCCCCGTATCTTCCACAAATAGCCGGAGGTTCAAGTGGTCACCGGCCAATGCCGGTGCGCTCTGAGCGCCCAGACGTACCTGCCCGGTGGTGGTAAATTTGATGGCATTGCCCAGCAGATTGGAGACCACTTGCTTGAAACGCAACGGGTCGATCAACACCATCCGGTCGATCAGCGGATCAAACTCGACTAGCAGCTGCAACCCCTTGTCCCGCGCCAGCCCCTCGAAAACGCGTGCCACGGAGGCCAACAACTCGTGGAGGTTGGCCTGCTCCAGGCTCAAGGACAGGTGACCGGTTTCAATCCGTGCAATGTCCAGGATATCGCCGATCAGCTCCAGCATGCTCCGGGATGCCATCGACGCCACCTCCAGCGCATCCTGATCGACACGGCCCTGCTCGGCGTTTTTCTGGGCCAACTCGATCATGCCGATCACCGCATTCATGGGTGTGCGGATCTCATGGCTCATGGTCGCCAGGAACGTGGTTTTGGCCCGGTTGGCGGCGTCGGCTTCCTCCTTGGCCTCCTGCAACTGGCCCAGCAGGCGCTGGCGTTCGCTGACATCCACCCAGCCGGCAATCATGCCCACGACGCTACCATTGCTGTCACGGTATGGCAGCATCCACTGGTAAATGGTCAGCACGCCACCTCCCGGCACCTTGAGCACGCGATCCTGGATCTGCGGCTCGCCCCGCTCCATCAGGTCCAAGTAATCGGCATGGAACGACTGGGCCTGCGGCGGGTTGCCCGTGTCGGTTTGCACCACCGTCTTGCCGATTACGTCCTCCAACCTGAAGCCAAATACATTAAGGTATGCGTTGTTGCAGGCCATTAACCGGCCCTGGCGATCGCGCACGTAAATCGGATGGGGTGTGCCGTCGATCAGCACGCTCATGAACCGCATCTGGTCGCTCAAGGCGCGTTCTGCCTGGGCGCGCTTGCGTATCAGGTTGCGCAGGTAGAGTCCCCAACCCAGGGTCACCAGCAGCAGCAACGCAGCCAGGCCAAACCCCTGGATGATCACATTGCGATGGCTGCTCCAGTAACTGTCTTCGATGACGATCTCACTGCGCCACCGGTTGGTGAGTTCGTCCATTTCTTCGGGGGTGATACTCAGCAATGCCTTCTCGAGGATCGAATACAGTTCCAGTTGGCTGCGGTTGACACCGAAGGCAATGCGCGCCGGTTCCGTACCGATCGTGCTGGTAATACGCAGGCGGTCTCGGAAATTGCGTGCAATCATGTAGCGTGCGCTGATCAATGAAATGACCGTCGCATCGACACTGCCCTTTGCAACCAACTCCATGGCCTCTTCAGGATTTTCGACGTCAACGAACTCGATACCTGGGTAGTCTCGGGCAATTTGCGCGGCCAGGCTGTTGCCGCCAATGAATGCCAGGCGCTTTCCGGGCATATCTTCCAGGGTGAGCAACCGCTCGTCGTTGGCCCGCGTCACCAGCACATAAGGATTGGACAGGTAAGGCCGGGTAAAGCGGACCTTTTCGGCACGCTCGACGCTGGGCGTGATAACTGCAAGCATGTCCACTTGCCCGCTGCTAACCTCATCAATTTGCCTAGGCAACGAATTGCCATGCACCGCCTCGAATTTCAAGCCTGTGCGCAAGCTGATCCGCGACAGCACTTCATCGCTCAACCCCACGAACTGCCCTTTCTCATCTAGAAATGACAACGGCATGAACTTGTCGAGCACCGCGACCGTTACCCGTGGATGCTTCTCCAGCCAACGCTGCTCACTGTCGCTCAAGCGCAGTCGGTCTGCCTCCAGAAAACCGCTGTCTCCGGCACTCCAGCGGCGCAGTATGCTCATTTGCTGACTGGCCGGGATAACGGCCAGTGCTGCGTTGATGATATTCAGCAGACGGATGTTATCCCCGGTGAACGCGAACCCGAACGGGTTGACCTCCAGCCCGGAAAAATCGGCCATGCGCACATTATTGAGATGATTTTTGTTGATCAGGTAACGGGTACTGATGACGTCCCCCAGGTACACATCCGCCTGACCGAACGCCACGGAGCCGATGGCTTGGGGGGTAGAGCCATACAACAGCAACTGCGCCTTGGGGTAATAGGCTTGTACCGCTTCGGGCTGCATGTAGTGGTAGAGCATCGCCACGCGTTTGCCGGCCAGGTCGGCGCTCAGTAAATGACTATCCCCCGTGCGGGTTACCAGCACAGGTTGATCATTGGCGTAGGAACGCGACAGTAGCAGGCTCTTGTCGGCCTTTTCGTAACCATTGGCGGACCCTACCATGTCCACCTCACCGAGCTTCAGCGCCTCGATCACCTCATCGCGGGTGTCGTAGCGTCGAACCTCGATAGGGATACTCAAGATAAGGCTGATCAACCACGCGTAGTCAGCGGTGATCCCTTCAAAATCATTGTTGTTGCTCAGGTCGAAAGGCGCGTAGTCGGGTGCCGATACCCCCATCACCAACGTGCGTCGCTGGCGCAACCAGCGCCAGTCGCTTTCATCAAGCTCCACGCCTGGGTTCTCAAGGGTGGCGTGACCGAGGAGCCGTAGGGAGTGCGGCTCATCCAGGGCCATCGCTGCATGGGAAAACAACCCGATCAGCAGGATGGCCGTGAATCTCAACAGCCCGGAGGTGGTCATTTCAGATCAGATGATTGCGCTGGGCGAACTTGGACAAGTGCACCACCGAAGACATGCGCAGCTTTTCCTTGAGTCGCGTCTTGTAGGTACTGATGGTTTTGTGGCTCAACAGCATATCCTCGGCGATTTCCTTGTTGCCCAGGCCCAGGGCCAGTTTTTGCAACACAGTCAGCTCGCGGTCCGACAGCGCGTCGACCAGTTCTTGCTCGGTAGTCTGTATATCGTCACGGCGCACTGAACTGGTGGCCACGCTGGGGAAGCAGCTGTAGCCGGAGCGGATCGCCCGGATCGCCTTTTGCAACTCGTCCAGCTCACCCGTCTTGGCCACAAAGCCCATGGCCCCGGCGCGCATGCAACGGGTGGAGAAGAACACCGCCAGGTAGGAGGTCAGCACCAGAATCTTGCAAGGCAGTTCCAGAGCCTTGATCCGGCTGATCACCTCCAGCCCGCCGAGTTTGGGCATGGCCAAGTCGAGGATGATGAGGTCCGGGCGCTGCTCACGCGCGCACTGCATGGCGTCGGCGCCGTTGCCCGCTTCATAGATTTCATCAAAGCCTTCTTGCTTCAACAGGTACTTCACGGTGGCACGGATAAAAGGGTGATCATCCACAATTAAAGCTTTGCTCATAAGACTCCCCGAGGGATCAGTACGCTTACATATCACACGGGACCTATCTACCTGTGAAAAGTAACAGTTCCGACAAACGGTGCTGATTACTCCGCATGACACTTCAGGCAGTACAGACCCCTCCTTTTGATAAAGCACGGTCAAAACGTTGAGCTGCGCCCTGGTTCCTGAGGCGCAAGGGCGCAACCTTAACAACGGTGTGGCTTATCAAATGAAGGGATAATCTCGATTGTTTGTAGGACTTTTCCTGGTAACAGCATAGTCTGCTTCGCGCGGGACAACGCCTTACAGCCGGGGACTACTCGGTGGTACTTGGACTCCAGAACGCTTGCACCACCAGGGTCGACATCGAGATTCGCGCCACCAGCGCGTCCAGCTCGTCGCCGTCCACGGACGTCACGGCCAGGGTGGCTTCGATCTCCACTTCTTCCGTGCCGAAGGGGCGCACGTCCACATCGCTGGCTGGATAGTTGCAACGTGCCAGCTCCGCTTCCAGCAAGGCCAGTACGGCTTTCTGCTGGGTACGCCGGGCGATCACATAGAGGATGTTGGTGACCTCTGCCGACACCACGTCCAACGGCTGGCGGTTGATGTTGTTGACGATCGGTCGCAGCAAGGTGTTGGCCGCCAGCACAAACAGCGTGCCCAACAGCGCCTCAAGCACCAGGTCGGCCCCCGCGCAGGCGCCCACCGCCGCCGACGCCCAGAGCGTGGCCGCCGTGTTGAGCCCACGCACGTTGCCCTCTTCGCGCATGATCACACCGGCACCGAGAAAGCCGATGCCCGAAACCACATACGCCACCACCCGCACCGCGCCTTCCGCGCCGCCGAGCCGGCTGGCCATGTCGACGAAAATCGCCGCACCCACCGCCACCAGCACATTGGTGCGCAGGCCCGCCGTGCGTTGACGGTACTGGCGTTCGAAACCGATCAAACCACCGAGAATAAAGGCCGCAGTGAGGCTGACCAGGGTGTCGACCAGGGATTCAAGGTTGATGTTGTTAATTGCTTGCATAGGAAATCTTCCCTGTTCATTGCCAGCCAAACTTACGGATGTAGTAGCCCTTCACCGCCTGGGTCAGTGCCATGTACGCCAGCAGGATCACCGGCAGGAACACGAAGTACAGCGACGGCAGCGCCTGCAACTTGAAGTAATGCGCCAGCGGCCCCATCGGCAGGAAAATCCCCACGGCCATGATCACGCCGGTCATCACCATCAACGGCATCGCCGCACGGCTTTGCAGGAACGGGATTTTCGGGGTACGGATCATGTGCACAATCAGCGTCTGGGTCAGCAGCCCCACCACGAACCAGCCGGACTGGAACAGGGTCTGGTGGTCAGGCGTATTGGCATCGAAGACATACCACATGAGTGCGAACGTGGTGATGTCAAAGATCGAACTGATCGGCCCGAAAAACAGCATGAAACGGCCGACATCTCCCGGTTGCCAGCGTTGCGGTTTGCTCAGCATCTCGTCGTCGACGTTATCGAACGGAATCGCAATCTGCGAAATGTCATACAGCAGGTTCTGCACCAGCAAATGCATCGGCAGCATCGGCAGGAACGGGATGAACGCACTGGCCACCAGCACCGAGAAGACGTTGCCGAAGTTGGAACTGGCGGTCATCTTGATGTACTTGAGCATGTTGGCGAAGGTGCGCCGGCCTTCCAGCACGCCCTCCTCCAGGATCATCAGGCTCTTTTCCAGCAGGATGATGTCGGCGGCTTCCTTGGCGATATCCACAGCGCTGTCCACCGAAATGCCGATATCAGCTGTACGCAATGCTGGCGCGTCGTTGATGCCATCGCCCATGAAGCCGACCACATGCCCGTTGGCCTTGAGCAAGCGCACGATGCGCTCCTTGTGGCTCGGGGTGAGCTTGGCGAACACATTGGTGGTTTCCACGGCCTTCGCCAATTCGGCATCGGTCATGGCCTCAATGTCGTTGCCCATCAGCAGGCCCTGTTGCTCCAGGCCCACTTCGCGGCAGATCTTGGCCGTGACCAGTTCGTTGTCGCCGGTCAGCACTTTCACTGCCACGCCATGGGCTTTGAGGGCCTTGAGCGCAGGTGCAGTACTTTCCTTGGGTGGGTCGAGGAACGCGACGTAACCGATCAGCGTGAGGTTATTCTCATCCGCCAGGCTGTAGGTATCGCGCCCCGGCGCCATCGGCTGCGCGGCCACGGCGACTACGCGCAGGCCTTCTTCGTTGAACGCGGCGGTGACCTGACGGATACGCGCCAGCAGGTCGTCGGTCAGCGCTTCGTTGACGTCGCCATGGCGCACGTTGTTGCACACCGACAGAATCTCTTCCACGGCGCCCTTGCAGATCAACAGGTGCGGCTGGTCGTGCTCGGCGACGACGACGGACATGCGCCGACGGTTGAAGTCGAACGGAATTTCATCGACCTTCTGGAACGCCGTGCCGACTTTCAGCTCGCGGTGCACCTCCACATGCTCCAGCACCGCCACATCCAGCAGGTTTTTCAGGCCGGTCTGGTAGTAGCTGTTGAGGTAGGCCATTTCCAGTACGTCATCGGATTCGGCGCCCCACACGTCCACATGGCGCGCCAGGAAGATTTTGTCCTGGGTCAGGGTGCCGGTCTTGTCGGTGCACAGCACGTCCATGGCGCCGAAGTTCTGGATCGCATCCAGGCGCTTGACGATGACTTTCTTGCGCGACAGAAACACCGCGCCCTTGGCCAGGGTGGAGGTGACGATCATCGGTAGCATTTCCGGGGTCAGGCCCACGGCAATCGACAGCGCGAACAACAGTGCTTCGGTCCAGTCGCCCTTGGTGAAACCGTTGATGAACAGCACCAGCGGCGCCATCACGAACATGAAGCGGATCAGCAACCAGCTGACCTTGTTGACGCCATGCTGGAACGAGGTGGTCGCCCGGTCAGTCGCGGTCACGCGCAGGGCCAGGGCGCCGAAGTAGGTGCTGTTGCCGGTGGTCAGAATCACCGCCGTCGCCGCGCCGGACACCACATTGGTGCCCATGAACAGGATGTTCTCCAGGTCCAGCGGGTTGCGGGTCTTGGCGTCTTGCTGCTGGGCGAACTTCTCCACCGGCATCGATTCACCGGTCATCGCCGCCTGGCTGACGAACAGGTCCTTGGCGCTGAGCACGCGGCAATCGGCGGGGATCATGTCCCCAGCGGACAGCACGATCAGGTCGCCCGGCACCAACTGTTTGATCGGCAGTTCGATGCGCTTGGCTTCATCGCGGCGCAGTACCGTGGCGGTGTTGCTCACCATGGCTTTCAGCGCATCGGCGGCCTTGTTGGACTTGGCCTCCTGCCAGAAACGCAACAGCGTCGACAGCACCACCATGGAGAAAATCACCGTGGCGGCCTTCATGTCCTCGGTCAGCCAGGAGATCACCGCCAGCAACGTCAGCAGCAGGTTGAACGGGTTTTTGTAGCAGTGCCACAGGTGCACCCACCACGGCAGCGGCTGCTCATGCTCGACTTCGTTGAGGCCGTATTGCACGCGCAAGGCGTCGGCTTCCTGAGTGGTCAAACCCTCGGAATGGCTGCCCAGGGTGCCGAGCAATTGCACGGCACTGCTGTTGGCCGAGACCACCAGGGTTTGCGCCAGGGTCGGCGGCACTTCGCGGCTGACGCTGGCGTCAGTCACGGTGTCGAGCATCGCCAGGCGACGGAAATGCCGGGCGATGTGCCGGGTCCGCAGGAAGCCGGCAAAGAACTCTTTCAACAGAGTCAGGTTCATGGTGTTACTCCTGCGCGAGGAAAAAACCGTCGTGCAGGTACCGCCGTCTGCACCGCGCCTGTTTTATAGGCACAGCCAGCTAGGCCCGCCTGTCGTAAAAGACAGGCGCGTCCGTAGCATCCCGAGGTGAGCCGGGTGCTGGTCAGCGTCGATGAGAGGGATTCGGGCAGGCGCCAGGACTGGCCACTGCCGGGATGCCGCTTCTCGCTTTTAGTGGCGAGACAACGGCACCGGAAAAATGCGCGTTACCTTGCCAAGCCTGTGCCGGTTACCGAAACCGGCCGACTACTGTCACTCGAACAAGTACCCACTGAGGGTCTCCGCTATTGATGAAAACGCGCGAAGCTTACGCCCCGATGATCAGAGAGTAAACCGTAGGAAAGTTTCCGTATGGGGAATAAGAGGATTCTTCAGGGTGGGTTCAGGAAGCGCTCAATCGTCCCGCGTCAGCACTTCCAGCAACTCAATCTCAAAACGCAGATTGCTGTTGGGCTTGATATGCGCCCCCATCGACCGCTCGCCATAGGCCAGATGCGCCGGCACAAACAGCGTGCGCACACCGCCCACCTGCATGCCCATCAACCCCTGGTCCCAGCCCTTGATCACACGCCCGGTGCCGATCACACACTGGAACGGCTTGCCGCGCTCCCAGGAGGAATCGAACACCGTGCCATCTTCCAGGGTGCCAGTGTATTGGGTGGTGATCAGCGCGCCTTTGACCACGGCTTTGCCGGTGCCGGGGCGGATGTCGGTGATTTGGAGTTCTTCGGGGTTCATAGGGCGCTCGTTGACGGTACAAAGGGTGGGGTTTTCCCAGAATTGGGTAGGTTTGGCAAGTGTAGGAAGAGTCGCTGCGATGACATTTCCCTTTATCTCGCAGGACGTTTCCGAGAGAATCCCAACCGCTTGCGCCGCTCAAATCACGTGGCTAGTCTTCGTCGGTCACTGCCCATTCAGTGATTCGGGGTTTGGTAGACCACGAGTGATTAGGCGCTAAGCGCCCCCTTCTGCAAGGCGCTTTTTTTCGGCCCTGCGTTATGGTGGCCGTGCGCAGGGCACCTTCGGGTGCACCGGGTCCTAATCACCGGTCTACCAATCTGCGTACGGTCACCACCCTAAAAGTCGTTTGGTAGCGATGGTGGTGACATTCCAACTTAGATTAGGAGTTGAACCCATGGACAAACCTGTCCCCGCGCCACCCGCTTCAGAACTGCAATTCTTCACCACCACCCCAGACCTCAGCTTCGAAGACGCCCTGGCCCACGCCAGCAGCGTGTTGCGTTGTGCCGCCGTTGCGGCGCAAACGGCCGGGGATCAACTGGAAGGGACTTCACGCACGCTGGTGCTGTCGGTCATGCACCTGGTGGACATGGCCAGTGTGATGGTGGATCGGTCGCTGGAGTGTATGCAGCCGAGCTAACCCCTGTGGCGAGCGGGCTTGCCCCGCTCGCCACACAAGCATACTCACCACAAGGGTTAAATCACTGCATCACAACCACCGCCAAAACCGACTCCAAAACCCCCGCCCCAAATCATCCTTGCACCGCGCATACTGCGCCGCATACAACTGTGACCGCGCCTGCACCTTGCTCGCCACCGGCGGCAGCCAGGCCTTGGCGGCGTAGGTGCGTTGGCGGTAGCCGCCCCAGCCTTCGTGGTAGTTCAGGTACTGGCCATACGCGTCGTATTTGTAGACGCCGTTGACGGTGTAGGTCTTGTCCATGTACCAACCGACAAAGTCGATGGCGTCGTCGAAGTCCTGGCGACTGGCGCCGCTGCGGCCGGTGCTCTTGCGGTAGTCGTTCCACACTTCGTCCTTGGCCTGGGCGTAGCCGGCGGCGGTGGAGACGCGGCCCCAGGGGATGATCCACAGCAGGTATTTGCGGGGAGCCAGGGCGTCCTGGTGGAAGCCGGACTCCTGATACATGATGGCGAACGGCACCTGGATCGGCACGCCCCAGCGTTTTTGCGTGACTTTGGCGGCGTCGTACCAGTCGTCCTTTTCGCGGAAGATGCCGCAGAGGTCATTGGGCGTGCGTGGCGGCGAGGTGCCGCACGCCGCCAACAGGGAAGTGAGTAGTAACAGTCCGACGGCTTTGCCTGCGCTCAAGGGGCACCTTTGCGAGATACGCGTAAAAAGACCGGCATTTTACGCGCTCATTGAGGTGAGTGCCGATCTGTCATCCAGTCGTTTTGATAACGGCGGTGACCTCCAATTCCAGCATGCCGCTGCTGGGCAACCCCGCCACGCCCACCGCCGACCTCGCATGCCGGCCCTGCTCACCGAACACATCAATCAGCACCTGGGAAGCGCCGTCGACCACTTTGGAATAGCTCTGGAAACCCTCGCCGCCATACACAAAGCCACGCACAAACAGAATGCGCTCGACGTTCTCCAACCCCACCGCCTGATCCAGCACGCTCAAGGCACGCAGCGCACAGGTTTGACCAGCTTGTGTCACCCGCGCGGGCGAGGTCTGGTCCGTCACCGGCCCGCTGATCACGCCATCGCCCAGTCGGCACACTTGCCCACTCACATAGGCCACCCCCGCATGAATCGTCACCGGCACATAGTCACCCTTGGGGCCTGGCGCCTCGGGCAGTTGCAAGCCCAAGGCGGCGATACGTTCGCGAATACTCATGCGGGCACCTCGACAAATTCCACATGCCCACCCAACCAGCACCCCTGCACCTGCCCTGCCGCATCGTGACGAAAGCGCAGCGAAATCTGCGAAGGCCGGCCCATCGCGCGGCCTTGGCGGATGTACACCGGACGATCGTCAGCAGTCACCAAGCCGTTTTCCAACAGGCCAAAGGACAAGGCTGCCGCCGCGATACCGGTGGCGGCGTCTTCCGGGTAACCCGAAGACTTGGGGAACTGCCGCGCATCAAACTGGCGGCCTTCAAGGTCCGACGGCGCGTAGGGATACAACCCGGTAGAGCCGATGCGCTCACACAGTTGCTCCATGCGGCGGAAGTCCGGCTTGAGGCTGTCCAGCACCGCCACGCTTTTCAGCGCAACCAGCGTTTTGACGCGGCTGGTGCGGGCGTTCTGGATCGGCAACGGCGCCAGTTCGTTGGAGGTAATGCCCAGCACCGATAGAATCTCGGCCTCAACCTGCGGATCGCTCAAGGTTTCAACGTGCCCCTTGGGTTGGCTGATTTCCACTTGGATCTGCGCAGTGCCCGCATTGGCGATCTGGGCATCAACCCGCCCGCTCAACGTCCACAGTGCCAGGCGCTCCTTGTGCAGCATGCCCAATTGATCCAGCAGCCAAATGGCGCCGACGGTGGCATGGCCGCACATTTCCATCTCATGGTTGGGCACCCAGAAACGCAGGGCAAAATCGAAATCGCTGCCGGCCGGTGCGGCAAACACAAAGCCGCATTCATGACCGTAATCGCGGGCGACTTGCTGCATATCGGCATCACTCATGCCGTCGGCCAGCGCCACGGTGGGCGCCGGGTTGCCGCCACGCGCGGTGGCGGGAAAGACATTGACCAGATGAACCTCGGGCGTCATTTTGCCTCTCCCTTGAGGGTGGAAACAGTCGGCGCCACGGCGTCGACGATGGTGTTGGTGTAGACCTGCTGCGGGTCGAGTGTCACGGGATCATTCTCGACGGCGTTCATGAAGCTGATGTTCTTCTCGACGCCGTCTTTTTCGATCCGTGGCGTGGCCGGATAGGACGGCAACGAAGCCGTCCAGGCGGCGTCGAAGATCGCCGCATCGGTGTGGGCGAAGTACGGGCGCACCGACTCGCGGGCCTTGTCCGGTTCACTGGCGATCAAGTGTTCGGCTTTCCAGATAGCGCGCACCAGTTTCTCGGCGGTGGCCTTGTTGCTGCTCAACCAGTCCTCGCGGGCGATCATCGCGGTGAACAGGAAGCCGTCCAACGGTTTGTATTCGCCCTTGGCCAGGTCCATCAACACAAACCCGCCCTGCTGCGCCGCCGTGGTGACGGTGGGCGGCGACAGCGAGAAGCCGTTGATGCTGCCCTGGGAAAACGCTGCCAGCATGTTCGGCGCGCCGCCGATGGGCATGATGGTGAAGTCCTTGTCCGGGTTCAGGCCGGCGTCCTTGGCCAGGTAGCGCACCAACATATCGGTGGTGCTGCCGGGGCCGGTCACGCCGATCTTCAAGCCTTTGAGGGCTTGGGCACGCGCCGAAATGGGCGACGCGGCCGACACCCCAGCCTTGCGCGCCGACTCGCCATCGATCACCACGGTGCTGCCGAATTGGGTCTGCACGGCGGCAAACGCCTGCACGTTCTGACCCTTGGACCGCGCGCGCACTGCCACTGCAGGCAGGCCGACGTAGGCATCGGCATCGCGGCCGAGCACGGCCGTCAACGCCGCCGAGCCGCCCTTTTGAAACACGATCACTTCAACATTCAGGCCTTCTTCGGCGAAGTAGCCCTGCTTCTGCGCGACGTAGATCGGCACATACAGAAAGCCTTCGCTGGGGAACGCCAGGGTGACCTTGGTGAGGTCCTGGGCCTGGGCGGCGGGCAGGAAGGCAACGCACAACAGACCGGCAATCACAAGACGCTTAAGCATAATCAAGCTCCAAACCAGAGGGGGTTAAACCGCGACTTCACGTTCCGCTTCATTGGCTTTCCACGGCATCAGCTTGCTTTCAGCCAGCTTCACCGCCGTGTTCAGGATCAGCGCCAGGGCAATGATCCCCACCAGTGCGGCAAACACGCCGGCGGTGTCGAACTGCGAGGCCGCATCCGACAGCAGATAACCCAGGCCACGATTGGCCGCGATGATCTCGCCCACCAGCGCGCCAATCAGCGCATAGGGCACCGACAACCGCAGGCCGGTGAACACCCAGGTGAAGGCTGAGGGAATCACCACCATGGTCAGCAGGTCGCGCTCCTTGGCGCCCATCAGGCGCAGGATGGTCAGTTGCTCGCGGGACACGTTGCGCACGCCGCTGTAGGTGTTGAGGAACACCAGGAAGAACACCACCGCGGCGGTGAGGATGACTTTCATCGGCAGACCGATACCGAACCAGAGGATGAACAGCGGCGCCAGCGCCACTTTCGGCAGGCTGTAGAACGCGGTCAAAAACGGATCAAGGATGTCAGCCAGCAATTTGGCACGGCCCAATACAAGGCCTGCAATCAAGCCCGCGAGGGAACCGAAGAAAAAGCCCAGCACCGCCTCCAGGGTGGTGATGCCGGCATGGTAGAAAAACACCCCATTGAGCAGGATTTTCCACAGGCTCTGGGCCACGGCCGAAGGGCGGCTGATGAAGAATTCCACGCCAAACCAGCGCGACACGCCTTCCCACAACAGCATCAGAAACACCAGGAACAGCAAGCGATAAACCTGGATCATACGACCTCCAGCGAGTGAGCCAATGAAGAAGGGTCAGCGGCGCCGGCAACGTCGGGCGCCAGGCGTTTCCACAGTTCGGCGCAGAGTTCCACGTAGCGTGGATCGGAGCGCAGTTGCACCAGGTTGCGTTCACCGGTCAGAGGGATATCGAGCACATGGTCGATGGTGCCGGGGCGACCGGCGAACACCACGCAGCGGTCGGCCAGGGCGATGGCTTCATCGACGTCATGAGTGACGAACAGCACGGTCTTGTTGAGTTTGCGGCACAGGCGCAGCAGTTCGGTCTGCAAGGTCAGGCGCATCTGCGCGTCGAGGGCGCCGAAGGGTTCGTCCATCAGCAGGGTTTCCGGGTCGCTGGCCATCAAGCGCGCCATGGCCGCGCGTTTGCGCATGCCGCCGGAAAGTTGGTTGGGGTAGCTCTCGCCGAAACCGGTGAGGCCGACCAGCGCCATCAATTCCTCAACCCTCGCCTCGATCTCGGCCTTGGGCACGCGGCGAATCTGCAGCGGCACCGCGATGTTGCCCGCCACCGTGCGCCACGGCAGCAGGTGATCGGCCTGGGTCATGTAACCGACCCGGGTGTTGACGCCTTTGACCTCGGCGCCGTCGTAATGCACCACGCCCTCGGTAGGGCCGAACAGCCCGGCCGTCATGTTGAGCAAGGTGGACTTGCCACAGCCCGAAGGGCCAACCAGGGTGATGATTTCGCCGCGCTGGACCTCCAGCGACACATTGCGCACGGCCACAAACTGGCGGCCCTCGACTTTGAAGCTTTTTTGCACGCCTGAAAAACGGATAAAGGGTTTTGCGCTCACCGCCCCTCCTCGTCCGGTACGCCGGACTTGTTTGTTGTTGGTGAGCAGAGGATGAACGGATGACAGATTTGTGGCGCACGGGATCGGGCCGGATCATGCGCGGGATTGGGACAAGGGGAATAGGAGGTCTGAGGTTAACCGCGCCGCCACTCATCCGGCGACACGCCCAGCACCCGCCGAAACACATGGGCCAGGTGCGACGGCGATTCATAACCGACGTTATTGGCAATCTCCAGCACCGACATGCGCGTGTGCCGCAACAGGGTCTGTGCCCGCTCCAGACGCAGCCGTTGCACGTAGGCCAGCACCGTTTCACCGGTGTGCAGCGCAAACAGCCGGGTCAGGTGCCGACGCGACATATGGAACACCGCCGCAATCTCATCCAGCCCCGGCGCGTGCTCGAGGTTGCCTTCCACATAGGCCTTCACGTCGCGCACCAGCATCGCGCCGTGACGCTCGGTGGACGAGCGCTGCAGGCTCGGTTGGCTGAGGGAAACCGCCAGGCATTCGAGCAGCAGCAAGTGATCGGCCTGGGCCAGTTGGCGACGGCGATCGACATAGGGGTCGGGTTGACTGAAGGCTTTTTTCGCCAGCAGCAAATGGTGCAGCGGCGCCGAGGTTTGCCAGATGCCCAGGGTGGGCACGCGCAGCAAGCGGTTGGCATCGCCGGACAGGTCACGCAGGGCGTAGCGCATGTAGTCGGGGTCGACATAGAACGCCAGGTGGCCCTGGCTGGCCGTGAGTGACGATGAGGAATGGCTGCACTGCGGCGGCACCAGCACGAACTGGCGTTCGATCACCGAAGTGGTGCGCCCGCTGTCTTCGTCCTTGAAGCGCAGCAAGCCGTGCTCGGGCACCATCAGCATGAACTCGTCATGGGCATGGGCCCCGGTTTCATAGGCGCCATTGGAGTTGAAGACGCTGTAGATATCACGCATCGCCAGGCACTGCCGGTGGGTGTTGGAGTGCTGACACTAGCATGTTTGGTGCCAGCGAAAAGCAGCGTCCTTGCTGCAAACCCCGTTAAGCCAACGGCACTCGACGCGTGGTCAGGGCCATGCGCCCCACCAGGAAGCTCAACGCTGCGCCCAGCAGCAACATCGCCAAGGTGCCCCACGCCGCGCGGGAGAGCTGTTTGGCGGCCACTTCGCCGGCTTCACGGGCTTTCTGCTCGGCCTGCTGTTTCAGTTCATCGACCTTCTGCATGGCTTGTTGATAAGCCTGGGCGTAGTTGTCGACGATCTGCGTGGCTTCTTCTTTGCTCTTGCCCGTACGCGCAGCAACGATGTTGACCAGCGCGTCTTTATCCGCCGCATTCAACGCAGGTTCACCGGACGCCTTGACGCGTTCGAACCACTGCTTCAACTGATCAGTTGCTTGGGCGGGGTGGGTCGCCGCATCGGTGGCAGTCTGTTTGCCATCGGCGGCGGCCTGATCGGTTTTCTGTTCGACGTTGGCCGGGTCCAGCTCAGGCTTGCCGCTTTGCTTGAGCAAGGTGTCGAGCTCGCCTTGCAGGCTGTTCCAATCCAACTGGATGCCCTGCTCGTTCAGTTGCTGCTTGACGCTGTCGCCAATCCCCGGCGCTGCCGCCGCGATGCCGCTACCGACAGCCGACAGGCCTTTACCGACCACATTGCCGGCGGTGCCGACGACACTGGCGGCCAAGCCCGCCAGCAGCCAGGTGGTGAGCAGCGTGGTGAGGGTCCAGGTCAGTACGCCGTGCAGGCCGCCGCGATCAGGGGCCGTGCGGCCGGCCACAAAGGCGCCGAGGCCAACAGCTACCAGGGTCGAGACAAACAGCCAGATCCCGGCGCCCGTGCCGAACCCACTCAAAGGGTTGCCGGCTTGCATGGGGTCGACGGCGCTGGCGCCGATGGCGGTGCCCAGCACGCTCAGCACCAAGTAGGTCACCAGGGCGATTGCACTACCGGCCAGCACGGAACTCCAGGACACGCGAAACAGCGAACGGTTGGTTTCATAGACAGTGGTCATGTTCGATCCTTTGACAGTGATTGACCGTTTCAGTCTGGCGAGACGGCTGCTTGCCGTCCCCGCTCAAATGCACCAGGCCATCTGGTGCATTCGCACCCCGTATTGCGGATTGCCTCTGCACTATCCTGAGGTGCGGGTGTCGTACTTCACATGCGCCCAAATCCCCGGAGAACCTATGACCCAGGACGTTCTAGCCAAAGAAACCAACCGTCGCCAACTGCAGCAGATCATCTCCGGGCTGTCCGACGGTGTGATTCTGGCCGAGATCGATCAAACCATTCTCTGGGCCAACGAGGCGGCACTCACCATGCATGGCGTGGGCGACGTGATGGGGCTAGGCGCCGATGGCCAGCAATATGCCAAGCGTTTCGCCTTGCGCTACCGCAACAACCACCCCGTGCAGCTGGAAAACTACCCCCTGGCCCGAGCCGCCGCGGGCGATGAATTCAGCGACGTAGTGGTGGAAGTCACGCCCACCGCCGATGAAGAGAAAACCTGGGTCCATCGCCTGCGCAGCCTAGTGATTACTGACGCCAAGGGTGAACCTGAGTTGCTGGTACTGATCCTCAGCGACGCCACCGAGTGGGCCAGCGCCGAACAACGCTTCGAAAAAACCTTCAACGCCAACCCGGCCCCGGCGGTGATCTGTCGCCTGAGCGATTTGCGTTATATCAAGGTCAACCAGGGTTTCCTGGAGATGACCGGCTACAACCGCGACCAGGTTATCGGTAAATCCGTCTATGAGCTGGACGTGCTGGAACAGGCCGAGCGCAAGGACCTGGCCATCCAGCGCCTGGGCGAAGGGTCCACCATCCCGCAGATGCAGGCCGAACTGCGCCTGCCTGAGGGAGGCAGCAAACTGGTGATCGTTGCCGGCCAACCCTTGGACATGAACGAAGAGGATTGCATGCTGTTTTCGTTCATGGACCTGGAGCCGCGACGCAAGGCAGAAATCGCCCTACGCCAGAGTGAGGAGCGCTTCGCCAAATCCTTCCGTCTGACGCCCGTGCCGACCCTGGTGTGCAGCGCCGGCAACCGTCAGGTGGTCGACATCAACGAAGCCTTCATGAGCATCACTGGGTACATCAGTGAAGAATTGATCGGCAAGTCCATCGAAGACATCGACTTTATCGACAGCGCTTCTGCCTGCGACCAGTTGTTCACCACCCTGGAAAAAGCCGGCAACCTCGACGGCCAGGACCTCAAGGTGCGCAAGAAAGGCAACGAAGTGATCGACTGTGTGGTGTCCGCCGACACTGTGGTCATTGAGGACGTGCCTTGCTACCTGCTGGTGATGATGAACATCACCGAACGCAAACGCTCCGAGCTGGAGTTGGTGGCGGCCATCGAGGAAGTGATGCAGGACGCCTCCTGGTTCAGCCAGACATTGATCGAAAAACTGGCCAACGCCAAGAGCGTCAACAGCCCTAACCAGCCGAATATCGCCTTTACCGACCTCACGGCCCGTGAACGCGATGTACTGGGGTTGATCTGTGAAGGCCTGGCCGACAAAGAGATCGCCTCACGCCTGAAACTGGCACCCAATACCGTGCGTAACCATGTGGCGACGGTATACTCGAAATTGGGGGTTCATAGCCGCAGTGCGGCTATCGTCTGGGCCCGTGAACGCGGGCTATTCGCCGGGGAATTGCGCCTCAAGAAATAGATCGAGAAAGTGCAAATGCACTAGTGCACTTAGTGCGAATTCGCCTTATTGCTGCGGGAAGCACGCCATAACCTTTAAGCATCGAACTTATGCCTGAAGGAACCCGCATGTTTACCCTCTCTCAACTGCGAAATTGCATCGAAGAAGGCCTGTCGCCGCTGACATGTGAATTTACCCTGTGCCGGGACGCGTCCCTGACCCTCAAGGTCTACGACGCGCAAACCGGCCGTGTGGATCTGGTGGTGACCGGGATCAGCACCAACCGCCTGCAGACCCCGCAAGAAGTGGAAAAGATGGTCGAAGAATTGCGCTACGAACTGCAGAGCAACACCATGGGCAAGCTCACGCTGGATGACTTGCCTTCAACGACGCCCCGATGAAATAGAACACCCCGCCCCCCACGATGAACGCCCCCAGCATGTAGAACATGTAGTGGGCCGGCAGGCTGGCCAGCACCAGCCCACACAACACCGGCCCCAACGCGGCACCGAGATTGGACAGGTTCTGTGCCCCGTAATACATGCCCCGCAGGTGGTCCGGTGCGATCCGGTCGATGAACATGTACTCGGCCGGAAACACGATGATCTCGCCCACCGTGAACACCGCCATCGCCAGCACCCACCACAACACGCTGGTGGACAGCGCGAACCCAACGATGCCCAGCATGAACATGCCCAGCCCCGCGATCAGCCACTGGCCCAGGTAGCGGTGCGAAATGCGCCGCCCAATCACGTACTGCAAGGCAATCACCAGCACCGCGTTGGTGGTCAGCACGGCGCTGACCACGGTGTAGGTGTATTCAGCGGTGGTGGTGGTCACCAGGTACTGCGACAGCCACGCAGTGAACTGGCCGAATACAACGGCACTGAGCACGCCGCCGAGGGTAAAGCACACCAGGCGATGATCGCTTAAAAGCACTCGGCCGACGGCCAGGAATGGCACCGGTTTTTGCGTGGCATCCACGGTGGCCAGGGTACGGTCGCCCCAGCGCCAGTACAGCAGGAAAAACCCGCCCCCCAACAGCGCCGACAGAATAAACGGCAGGCTGATATCCCACTTGGCAATCATCGCCCCGAAAAAAGGCCCGACGGCATAACCGATGTTGGTCAGGGTGTACTTGATGGAAAACACTTCACTGCGTGCGTCTTCCGGCAACAGGCTGGCAAAGCCGGCTTTGACGGCGATATCGATCACCGCGTAAGCCAGGTTGATCAGAATCAGGCAGCTGTAGAACGCCCAGATAGTCTGCGCCAGTACCGTGCCGATAAAACCCAGCACAAACAGCACGCTTAAGGCCAGCAATAGCCGGTAGCTGTTGATGCGGTCTACGAGGAAACCGCCGTACACACTGAGCAGCGAGCCAACGATCAGCGAACTGCCGATCACCAGGCCGACCTGGGTGATATCGAGGGCGAAGTGGCGGGTGAGGTAAATCACCAGGTACGGAAACGTGATGGCCTTGGCCAGCGTGAGCAGCAACGTGGCGGACAGCAACAGGTTAACGGTGCGGGGGTAGTTTCTTATTGTGGCAAGCATCCTGCTCTCTTTCCTTGAAGGTAACGCGGCCTTTCAGCCGGCTACCTTAACTCAGGAACAGAGCAAAAATGCAAGGTCATTTCTTGACGGGGGTGATCTCAAGAATGGTGCCGTTGGTGGTCTTGAGCAGCACGAATCTATCGCCCACCCGCGCCCACTGGCTGTCTTCTTCAGGCTGCTTGAGGCCGCGCTTCTTCCAGTCACTGACGGCCGACTCCTTGCGCATCAAGATGTCGGGCGCACGGTCGCCTTCTTTCAGGTCACGGGTGTTGATGTTCGAAGGTTGCACGGTTTCCTGAGGGGTATCACCGGCTTGCACGATGAAGCTGGCGGTGGACAGGCTGGTAGCGACCAGCAGCGAGGCGATCAGGGATTTTGACTTCATGGGTGCTCCTTCAATGAATGATGCTTACCCAAATTCGGACCGCTGCCGCGCATGATCATTCAATCCACCTGTGGCCTTCATAACCAGGTGGCGTCCCAGAGTGGGTAGTCGCCTATGCGCTCCACCAAACCCGCTCGCAAGGGGTTACCGATGATGTAGCGTGCGATGGGAATAAGGTCTTCCTCGGCACGTGCTGCACGGTCATGGTATCCGCTCTGCCAAAAAGCGCCCTGTGTACCACAGGCTCGATTGATCGCCAGCGTACTCCTTGATTTCACCCTTTGCATAACCTGGGACAACGATGCACCCCGCAACTCAAACAGCCAATGGAAATGGTCCGGCATGATGACCCATGCGAGGGATGCAACCCTGCCGAGGTCATGGGCCTGTTTGAGTTCTGCCACCAGTAACCGACCCAGATAAAAGTCAGTAAATACTGGCTGGCGTTGGTAAACCACTGCGGTCACCAAATAGGCACGGCCTGTTTCTGAATAGCGACCACGACGCAACAGATGAGAGTTGGGCTTCTGAAGCAACTCACTGCTCCTGTGAATGAATAAGAGATCAATTCAAGCTAGCAGTCACCGCCCATCTTTCTGCTCAGTTCAATTTCCTCATATTTCCCCCCCCCATTGTGGCGAGGGAGCTTGCTCCCGCTGGGGTGCGCAGCAGCCCCAAAAA
>NZ_JACART010000044.1:0-534 GCF_013386445.1 Pseudomonas sp. P7759 | reverse complement strand
GATATCCTGGTCAACAACGCCGGCATGCTCACCCAGGCGCGCTGCGTCGACCTGTCCATCGAGATGTGGAACGACATGCTGCGCGTCGACCTCACCAGCGTGTTCGTCGCCAGCCAGCGCGCCTTGCCGCACATGCTCGCGCAGCGTTGGGGGCGGATCATCAACGTCGCCTCGCAACTGGGCATCAAGGGCGGCGCCGAGCTGACCCATTACGCGGCGGCCAAGGCCGGGGTGATCGGTTTCACCAAGTCCCTGGCCCTGGAAGTGGCCAAGGACAATGTGCTGGTCAACGCCATCGCGCCCGGCCCGATCGAGACGCCGCTGGTGGGCGGTATCAGCGACGACTGGAAACGCGCCAAGGCCAAGGAATTGCCTCTGGGGCGCTTCGGCCTGGCGGATGAAGTGGCGCCCACCGCGGTGCTGCTGGCCAGCGAGCCCGGTGGCAACCTGTTCGTCGGCCAGACCCTGGGCCCGAACTCCGGCGATGTCATGCCATGAGCGAGGTATAGCCACTGTCTCTTATATACATTTCCC
>NZ_JACART010000043.1:0-77165 GCF_013386445.1 Pseudomonas sp. P7759 | reverse complement strand
CAAATATACCATTTTTAAGCGAGTCGATAAACGAATCAACGAGGTCATGGGTTTTTTTTACTGCATCGACGAGGATATCGGTGATCTTGCCCTTTACTTCAAGGTAGCTTTCTACGTTTTCTTTTAAATAAATTTGATAGTTTGAGTGGGTCGCGTGAATTATTTCTGGATGATTGGATAGGTTTTTCAATTCGGTTATATACAGCGACAAGACATTGCGGGCGAGTCCGATTTTGTCAGCGTTTCCACCATCTCCGTAAGCCCAAGTTACCAATTTATAGAGTATGTCGGATCCTTCGGTCAAGTCATCTAGTGGTCCCGTTCCCGCTATTGTCTTGTATCCACAAATACGATATTCGAGGTGGTCCTTATCATCTAACTCTGCGGAGCTGGCAATAAATATCGCTGAGACTAGAGTTCGCGCTTTTTTAAAGAAATTATCAATGCCTCTCACACCGGTTGCTGTCGTAAGATTGAAGTCCTGCGGCACAAAAATGCCCGGCAAGGTTCTGCTAAAACAATTGTCCTGGAAAATTTCGAAGACAGACTTCCGGTTGATCTCCTGCTGTTGGTCACCGGTATTGGCTGCCGTATCCGCAGAACATTGAAACGAGATGCTTGAACTGGTAGCCGCCGCGATTGGAGCAAAGCATTCAAAAATCAGTGCACCCTCCATGCGTCCAGCCAAAACTTTTAATACCTGGAGAGTAGGGGTGCTTTCTAAGTAAGCGCCGAGCAAGGCCGGTGCGTATAAGGACAGTCGTTGATGTTGCACCGTTTTATGTACGATGAGCTCCACTGACATGCGGCATGTGTCATCTTCGTCATTCAGTTCGAAGAGCTCGTTTACGCGCGCGCAGCTTGCTTCGGAGAAGTCCGTTACACACCTTGAGTCCTCGTCGTATCCGATTGTCAGGGAGAACCTGTCACGGGGCGAAATCTGCAGTCGCCAGTACTTAAACGCATCATCTACTATGTCTCGAGCTTTAGAGATAGTGCAGAGCTCACCAGCGTTAAGTCTGTATTGGTCGAGCCGTTCCTCTGCTGATGAAATAGTTAGGCGAGAGGTGAAAAGGCTGCTGAGCATTTATTTCAGGTCCCAGGGCTTTTCGGTGAAGATTCCTGCAACATTAGGTGCGTCCAGCACCAAGACTGATTGGCCCGCTGGAGTTTTCGAATACCAGATCTTGTCGGGAAGATCAGGAATATCCTCGTCGTACGCCACACTGATTTGATCGGAGACTTTGATAGTTTGACGGCGAAAGGGTACTGCTGACGGGACTAGAGTGAACTGCCCATCAAATTTTCGTTTTTCCGGAAGCGAGCGTAACGTGGTCACGAGGTTTGGCAGCTCCTCGGCAAGTGTGGTGCTCAGTGGAGCATAGCTGGCAAACGTTTTGGTCACGAAATCATCGAAGTTCAACGTTTCGGTCTGCTTAAATGCCGCGATGGTGGCGTTGCGGAGGATCGTATAATCGACCGGCGATACACTCTTGACCTTGCCAAGTGTCTTCACCACCCACTTGACAGCGGTTTCGGTATTGAGCGCATCACTGCGTAGCTGTTGTAGCTCCAGCACCTCCTTCCACCAGTAGGTTGACGGTCGGGAGTGCGTGTCAAATACGAAGACTTGTTCCAATTTTCCTTGGGCATCCATGCTTACTTTGCAAGCCTTGTAAATTTTATTGGATTCACCAAGGCCAATTTTTTGTTTCAGATCGGTTTCATCAATAAATCGCTGATGCTCGATCTTCACCCCTAAGTAGGATAGCGAGCCTCCATCTACATAAAGGAATTGGAGAAAACTCCCTTTATTGAGAAGCCCCTTACCTGACCTATCCAGGTGCCCATAACGCTCTTCAGTATTTACTTCGATGCGCAGCAAACGTTCGGCTAGTGTCTGGGTCTCAGGCGCGGTTACCAGGTCTTTGCTGCCGAAAAATGCATTCAGGGAAGTTGCGAATTCGGTTGTTGGACTGGCCAATGTGTACAGGCGGTTCTGCGGACGCCCATGAATTTCTAATAGCAAGGCGCTCAAATAGGCTTCGAGATCTGCTTTATCTACGGGAATGGCAACGGAATTACATGTCTCAGTCTCGATATCGAGGTGATGTAGGCTTGTGCTGAGAATTTTGGCCTCGAGCACCGAAGCGATTCCATTCATGATTTTTCCTTCTGAAAACAAAGTGCGCCAATGTAATGTCTGATCCTAGCGCTTTTGCCAGCGGTCAGCGATTACATTTTGATATCACTTGGAAATCATCCCTGATTGATCCGGGGTCACGGTGGCGTAAGTAGGAGCGCAAGCGTCATCTTTATGAACTCTTCGTTGCGGTCAATCGCGGCCAAGGCGCCGCGAACGTTGTCGGCTACCTCTGACGAGCCGCTCCACCCAATTGGAAAGCTCCAGAATCGCCGCTTCAAGGGCGAGCTGGTTTTCGTTAATTTTGACGAGCAGTGAAGGGAGCAGGTCTGAATTTGGCATCGCGAATCCTCCGTGAAGAACTCGGCGTAGCAGTCGAACGTTGATAGGGTGATTTACTGCCGCCCCTTCCTATACAAGGGTCGATTCCCCAAGACGACAAACAAAGAACCGGTGGTGCTCGTGACAGGCCTGTGTGAAAGCCTGCTCAAAAATTGCTACAAGGTGAAGAGATAAAGTAGGACAGGCTAGGCGAGCCGGGGCTGCGGTGGATCCAATCCATCATGGACGCAATGCACCACCCACGATGGGTAATAAAGCGGTGTAACAGCGAGTCACTCCAGAGTCAGCTCTGCGCTTCGGTCCCCATTAGTGGGGCACTCTGGAAATTTAATCTTTTTCGATTTTAAGAAAGGGATTATCGGGCGGTATCAATTCAAAAAATAGCTTTGGATCCTCAATCAAATACCCCTTCAATGTGGTTTTTTTCCTAGGGCCTTGTACTTGGCAAATCCAGATGTTTAGACCGTTGCCTCGCTTCCTGTGGACCTTCAGTTTCTCGAACTGCTTCTGCACCCAGCGCCATTCTTCACCTTCGTGCTCGGCACCCTGTGAGATACCAGGAAACTCCTGAGCGTAGCGTTGGAAGAGGCCAGGTGTTACCAGAAACACAATGCCGTCCACAGTGTGAACCTTGGCCTTGCTGTCGTTGATGATCAGCTTATGACTTTGAATGCCTTCCCTGACCCAATTCAGGAAAACCTGACCAGGGTTATCCGTCGAGGGAATTGAGATTTCGAGAGTGCTTGCTGACGATGCGTCGCTGAGCTCAGGCTCTTCCCGCTCGAACATGTCGAGCAGCGTTCCGAGGTAGTCGGCATCCTCCATCGCAATGGGATCTGGCTGCGATGGGCTTTGAGTTGATCTTGTATTGACAGCTTTGGGTGCTGGCGGTGATACCGGAGCGTCAGTCGAGTGGTTATCGACTGCCATGCTCACCGTTCCGCTGAAAGCCTCGGGGCGGTCTTCGCTCCCCCAAATTAAAGCCGGTTGGATGCGCAGAAAAGTAAAGGTTTGCTGCCAGTTCCCTTGTGCGACAAGAGCGGTCCAGATGGCTTTGCCTGCCGGGGTGGACTCGACCAACCCATGCGACTGGAGTTCGTCGAACACCGCGATGTTGGAGAAGGGAATGCCCTCAATCGATTGCGACAGCAGATAGGCTCGCAGCTTGTCCGTGACCGTCTTGCTGACGAGCCAGAGTGCGTCCTGGGTCAGCCATCCTGCGGCACCTGGCTGGTTGAGTTTCAGCTCGTGCTGAACCAGATGACGCAGTCCGCTGATCAAGTGATGTTGCAGCGAATGAATCGGGGCCTGCAGCGCCTTGCTTGGGTTGCCACCGATGTTTTGCGCGGTGGAGACACGGTCGGCCTGCATCACCAACTCACCGAGCACGCCAGCACGTTCGTACTGACCGGCCAGGACATACAGCAGACTGGCCCATAGCGGCGGAAAGCCACTGAGCCAGTCCAGGATCGTGCGGTCGAGAATCTGGGTGTAGAGCAAGCCTGCGGCGGCGCCGTGCAGGTGATAGTCGCGGCCTTTGAGGTAGCGAAAACGGTAGGGTTGATCCAGGGAACCCTGCCAAGGATGCCAAAGACGGCCATCCTGGCGTTCGACCACCAGGTCCACGGCGATCTTCCCGATGTCATGCAGCAGCGCGCCATAGGCGATGCCCGCCGACCACGCGTCGGTCTGGGCCGCCTGGTCTTCGGGCGCGGCGCCAGTGGGAAGCAGATACGACTGACGCAGTTTCAAACTGCAAGCGACCAGTTCCAGTCCATGGTCGAGCATACCGCCGAGATACGCATGGTGGTGGGTCTCGCTGGCCGGGAGTTGCTGGACCTGTTCGGCGTAGCGATGGATCGGATTTAAATAGAGCTGGATGAACTGCGCGTGGGAGAGGGCGGTGTACTGCCAGATGCGATCGAGCAACTGGCGGCGGTGCTCCGCAGCTAACAAGCTGTGAGCCGACTCGATGGGCAGGTAACCTTCGGCGACGTTGACGGTCAGTGGCGGAGAGGGCTTCTGCCTTTTGCGGCGAAACAGGCTGAGCATCGTGACCTCCGGGAAGTGGCTGGGTCAGTGGCCTTTTAGCCTTTTCGGATAGGGCTCTTACCCTTGACCCCCCATTCCTTTCCAACCCTTACCGTCCTTTTGGCGCGTGTCCCTTTGCGCGGCAATCGGAATATGGATACTGCTAGGCATCGTTTTGTTGGGGCTAGTACGGAAAAGACAAGAGTCGGTACACTGCGGTGCCTATTTTTTGGGTCTTGCCATGAACCTCACTGACGCCACGCTCGTGCTGCTGCTCGCGGCACGTATCCATGGGACCGACGAAGCCGTCCGGGCCTCGGCGAAGAGCGTGGTCAAGAAGTTGCCGCGCAGTAAGCGTGATCTGATCTACAAGGTAATCGATAGCCGAAGTCCGCTCGAGCTGGTGGATTTTCTGGCGCAGAACCTGGATGCGGAATGACAGGCTGCGAGTGTGTGCCCATCCCTGACTCTTTGCATCAGAGCCCCGCGGCATGGGGATTTTTCTGGGCGCAGAAAAAGGGCCCAACTCGCGTTGGGCCCTGTGATGCGATTGCAACGGTGAGTTAACGATCAAACTCCATCGTTCATGCATCGTGAGTCATCCATTACCATCTGCTTCAGCTGCTGCTCCAGGTTGAGTACATGCTCCGAGGCGCTTCGGGCCAGACCACTGGCGCGAAAGATCGCGCGTTTGTCAGCTTTGAGCAGGCCGAGCCAGGAGTCGATGTAGCCCTCGTGCCGCAGCTCCCCCTGTATACCGGCGTAGGCACATAAAAAAGCAGCGCCCATCTCGGCGATCAACTCCTCAAACGCGTAGCCTGGCGAGCCGAACGGACAGGCTGACGTCATGCCTTCGCGCTGCAACCGAGAGTGATGCCCGGTCCAGTGCGTCAGCTCATGAAGTGCCGTGGCGTAGTACCCGCCTTCATCGTGAAATTGTGCTTTTGTCGGCAGTTGGATGAGATCCCTGATCGGGTGGTAAAAGGCTTCGTCGGCAGGCCGATGAACGATGCGTGCACCTGAACTTAATAGCAGATTTTCCGCGGCGCTGTTGGGCTGGAAGGGATCACTCTGTTCCGTCTCGAGCAGGGTTTCATTGAGCATTTCGAGCCCCTCCGTTTGCTCGATGTTGAACAGAAAATGTGTCCTGAGAATGCCGAAGTGAGCGACCTTGGGCTGACCGTTTTCATCGAGTACGGGTTGGCCTGACTCGGTCTGTTCCTCGCGCTCCATCGGCTTGTAGAGCACCGCCAGAGTGCTGTGCTCACCCTTACGAATGTGCCCACCGGTCTTTTTGGCTTGGTTGAAGGTCAGCCAACGATCTTGAGTGAACCCCTGCAACCTGGCCTCGGCCCAGAGCAGCGGTAAATTGATGCCCGAATACGGACGTCGTGTGATGGCGTTGACGGGGTAGGGTTGATGACCGATGTAAGCGGAGCCACTTGAGGACCAGGGTTTGATCCAGGGAGCAACGCCTTGGTCTAACGCGGTAACGATCTTGTCAGTTACGTCTTGGTAGATATCGCGCATGGCAATTTCCTCGAGAGAAAACGGAGGAACGCCTTGCCCGTCGGGGGAGGGTTCCCCGGTTGGGTGATGGGTTGGATTGATGCAGGTCTTGCATGCCGCCCGAATGTGGAGGTGGGCGCCGCCCATTGCGCTTAGCGCTGGTGTTCTCCTGCAAGCGCTATCAGCAAGGCGGCAGGCTGACCCGGTTCTTGGAGTAGGCTCAGACTCAATTGCAGCAACGGGTCGTGGTGTAAGTGATCGGTTGGTTCAATGTGGATTACCTCGAACAGCACGTAGGGCTTGTGTGGATAGGCCAGGTGGGCTTCGAAGGCTGCGCGCAATACGTGGCTCAACCGATCGACCTGCAGCTTCTCAGCGTGATCGGATTGCTCGAGCAGTACTGCGCGTTGCCACGCGCCAGGGGTGAACACGATGGGCAACCGAAGGGTGTTCAGTGTTTGCGGTGTAAGTGAGTCGGGCATGGTATGTCTCCGTTGAAAACGCGAAGAAACCTGCCCTGTGCGGGGAAAGATTTCCCCGCAGTGGGTTGAAGAAAATCAAGAGGGCTTATCTCACGAGCAGCGCTCGAAAGGCGCTCAGGAGAGCAGTAGGCGTTCATCACCGTAGCAACGGTCACCGTGCGAGCCACCGAACGCTAATCGCACTTGGGGAGAACCATCATCGAAGTGACGGAGCCTTGAAGGTTCTGGCTACCTGGGAAAGTGCTGTCGATAACAGCGATCCGTACCTTGTATTTAGCTGGACGATTTATCTGGGTCAATCACTGTAGATAGGCTTTTTCACGGGGCTTGTCTTCTGTCTTCCAGTGAAGATTTTTTCGGCTGGGCAAACTGATAAACGGTCAGGCACGGACAGTTTTCAGTAGTAGGCTGTTACTCCTGTCTCAACCATGAAAACGCTCAGAAGAGGGCGAGAGCATGCCGACTCAGCAACCTGTTCAGAATTCACGTGGCCACAGCTGGGCGTACGCATGTGGCACGTCGGTAAAGCGTGGTTATCGCAAATTGAAAGCGTTTGAGTCCCGCCTGGCTGAGCGTGCGGTGACGGCAGGTATGCCCGCAGGTAAATTACTTGTTCGCGGGAGCTTTCTGATTGCCAAACTGGCATTGATCGGAGGATTGCTCTTTGTCAGTGTTTGGCTGGTT
Organism: Pseudomonas sp. P7759; assembly: GCF_013386445.1. Classification (NCBI taxonomy): domain Bacteria; kingdom Pseudomonadati; phylum Pseudomonadota; class Gammaproteobacteria; order Pseudomonadales; family Pseudomonadaceae; genus Pseudomonas; species Pseudomonas sp. P7759. The sequence goes on along the minus strand of NZ_JACART010000043.1, from coordinate 69,974 downwards.
ACTTTTTTTGTGATGATGCTGGCTGTCATCACTTTGCTATGGTTCAGGGCTTTTGTTGGTTCCGATCATCAAGAGGAAAGTCCAGGACCAGACTACCTAGGTGCTGATCTCTACATCGGTGACTTCGATGACAATGGGCATTATATAGGCGACAGCAAGTCATCTAATTGAACGTTTAGCAGCACCCAATATTTGATCCGTACCTTTGCTCGCTGAATCACTTGCGGCTTTGCTACCGTTCGCCAACATGCCCTGAATCCCGTTGCCGACTGAATATCCTGCCCAGCTCATGGCCCCTAGAAACAGCATTGGTAGCACGATGAACATCGCCCCCATCACATACTCGATCACCTGTGCCGTGACGGTTCCATCCATGAAGCCGGATGTGGGCAGCGATAACAGCACTTGATTGGAAGCCGAAACCTGGTTGTACAGCGTATCGAGCATGCTGGAGTCGACCCAGCGAGCGAGTTCCCACCAGAAGCTCAGCATGTGTAAGGTGAACAGCGCGAACGTCACGGTCATGACAGTTTTCAACTGGTAGGTACTGACCAGCAGGATCAGCGGCAAGCTGATGATGACGCCCATGATCAGGAACGCCTGCACCATCGGCAAGGCGGCGCGTAGTGCATTCATTGCCGGGAAGTTGCTGAAGGAACCGAGGGCCAGCCCGGTATTGGTGGCTAGGTTATTGAGCCCCTGATTGATCGAACCGCCACGAGCGCTGGAGCCGTAGTCCTGATACACCTGTCCGGGCGACATGGACATCGATTGCTGGCGCGGGCTGACCAGCTCGCGCAGGGTGGCATCCTCGATCTCGTTGCTCGAACGCCCAGTCAACCAACCTTTCAGCTGAGTCAGCAGCGAGGGGTCGACCTGCTCGATCAAGCGCTCGCGCAAGCCAACACCGCTATCACTCCACCACTGCTTGCAGGTGGGGTAGCCCGCGCCATTCTCCAGCCGCGGCAAGGAAACATCGCGGTTGTCGTCATACGGCCAGCTGACTCTCGGTGTGCGTGAGCGATCCGTATCGTAGTAGCCGGGTGTGTCGAGAAAATAGCTTGAGCCGATCCAGGAGGCGTCGTGACTTTGTACCTTGTCCAACAGCGGACGGTTGGTGAATAGCCGAGAGCGGGAATAGCCGTAGCAGTCGCGAGTGAAATCGGCGACTTCCTGCAGCAGTACCTGACTGTCGATACGCGAGCTGTCGATCTCCATACGCATTTGTCGGATATCCGGTGTGCAGGGAATGGAAGCGGTGGCCGCCGCGGTTACCCCTTTGCTCAAGGCATGCACCAGAAACCACCAGATCGGAACGTTGGCGGAGCGTTCGCCGATGGTATTGAAGGTCGTCCCCCAGGCGGTTTCCGTCGGTTGGGCCACACTCACGCCGCAGCGCTGGCTCGCCGCATCATCGAACGTCATTGACGAGAGGCTCAACGGAAAGACCGGCGCGCAGCCGAACAACACCACGATGTAGGCCAGCCACAACCGGTTCTCGATCCGCGGAACTGAGAGCAGTCCCTTGTTACCTTCATCCGCGCCTTGCTGACGGGCCGATAGCCATTCCTGCAAGATGATCGCACCAAAGGGTGCAGCGAATAGCCCGGTGTCGGACAGGACGCTCCAGAGGCCGTTGTTGATGATCCAGGACAGCAGGGAGAGGTAAAACTCCAGGTAGCTGTTGGTGCTCATGAGCATGGTGGTGACCTCACAGTCGGGTGAGTTCGACGCAGGTAAAGAGCACGAGCCCTAATGTCCCGATGCGTTTCACGCGCAGTCGATCCTGTGGTCGATATCGGTAGCGCCGAAGCAGATCCCACCAGAGCGCAAAGAGAGCGGCGTAGAGCAGGGCGCGCCACCACCGCAGATAAGGCCGTGCGGATTCGAATGCCTGCTGCCAGACCTCGACACTATCCAGCGCAGTGCGGCCGGTCCAGGCGACCAGCGCGACGGTCAGCATCATCACTGCGGCAATCCCCAGACCTGAAAACAGAGTGAATCGCGGTGAGCGTTTCATGGCTCACTTGCGCCTAGCGTCAGCATCATTGAGTCGGCCCGGCTCAGGATCTCCTTGCTCGACGGTACGCGAAGCATCGGCACCACCGGCATGCCGATCGAGCACCAGGCTGGCGGTGTTGGTGGCCAGCATCTGCCTGACCTGCAGTTCGGTCTGCAGCAGGCGTATTTCGCGCTCCAGAGCGTCGATGTTTTTCGTCAAGGCGGTTTGAGCCGGCTCGGCGGAGGCGATGTTCGGTTCGTGACTGCCCGCCAGCAGCGTGCGCAGCAGTAGCAATGCCTTGTCGAGTACGCTGGACAAGGCTGTCTCGCTGGCCAGGCGTCGCGCCAGCAGATCCTGGTCGGGATCGTCGCGCAGGGCTTCAACCACACCACGGGTCACCGGCAGCATCGGGCTGGAGGCTTTAGTCAGATTGTCAGGGGTAGGCGGCAGAGAGCCCGACAGCAAACCTTGCAGGGCCTTGAGGCGTTCGCTGTAGGCCTCCTGGATCAGCGGCGTCAATCCGCTGCCAGCGGTCGCACGCAGGGTTTCGCAGCTGTCGCAGGTCGCGACTTCGCTCTCGCCCAACACGCGAACAGCCCACTCAGATTCTTCCTGCGGTGAGGCCCAGGTCTGACAAATAGCCCCTCCCAGGCAATCACTGCTACTGATCGAGGCACTGTCATCCACCATACGGTTATGCAGCAGGTTATAGCCTGCACGGACCACGTCGGCGGTCACCCGAATGGGCGTCTGCTCATCACCACCAGCCTTTGAGCCGCCGACCCAGGCCACCCCATTGTTGCCGTTATGGGCCTCGGTGTTTTTCACTGCTGCCACCGCATCACCGCCGGTTTGCTCCAGATTGCCCTGCATTTCCTGGTTCTTGGCCAGCGCGCCCCAACTGGCTTGACCGACCTTGTCCGCCATCTTCTCGGCCATGGCCTGGCAGGTCAGCTTGGAGCGGTCGAAGTCGATACGCCCCTGCATCACCCCGTTACTGAGCAACTCATAGAGACCAGGGTTGGCGCGCTGGATGATCAATGCTGGCAGAGACATCACGGCTTGGGTCGCGTTCTGCACGATGCTGCCCATGATCTGCTGGAAACCTTCGGTGGCACCGTTCAGTTGGTTTTGCAGGGTGTTGGTGAGGCTCATGTTTCCGCACATCATGTTCGCTCGCCATGACCCGCCGACTCCGAGACCACTGGGTCGGTAGAGCGAACTCGGAGAGCCAACTGCCGAGCCGCCACCAATGGTGTACATCACTCGGTCGTCGAGTACTTCGCCTTGAGTGCCCAGGCGGTAATCGCCCTCGGCAGCGTGGGCATGTGTGGCCATGACGAGCAGTCCGCAGAGCAACAGACTCATCACGCCCAACCATGGTCGTGCGAGAAGCCGACTCATGAAGCACCTCCTTCGAAGTCGATGCTGAACAGAAAGGTCTGACCTTCACGTTTGCAGCAGCTATAGGGACGCCACAGCGACCAGGCGTATCCTCCATCCGCACTCTGTACCGGATCGCTGGGGAAGATGGCACACGTAGGCTGAGTCCGAGGGTAGAGCAATTGCCATTTGTGGGTCGAAGCGTCGTTTTCAACGATCGGGCTAGGCGGCCAGTAGCCGTCGCGTTTGGCGGGCGTGAGGGGTAAGTACACATGCGGTTGCCCGTTGCGGGTAATCACATCGCCGGCCCGTTGCGCCATGACGGCGGCCGCCTTGAAATCGTCGGGCTGTACCAGAAAGCCCTGCCGGGGATAAACATTGCCCCACATGTTTCCCGAAGCCGGACGACCGACTTCACGGGTCCCCGGCATGAGCGACTCGGGGTAGAAGCTTTCCGGGATGCCATGACGCCAGGCCAGTGAGTCCAGGGTGCTCAGGTAGTAGGGCATGACCGCAGTTGCGCCGCTGGCGCAGGCGTAGCCGGATTGCGAAGCCAGTTGCGTTGCGAGCCAGCCACCGGGGTGGCCGATGCCATCGACGTTCTTGAAGCGGGGCAGGTTATCGCGGTGGGTGTTTGGGGTGATCAGGTTGCCGCCACCTTCCGCACCGCTGACGGGAGAGGAGAGGGTGGCCATCTCGGTCCAGGGGTTATTGCCCGTGGTGGAGTAGCTTGAGACCACGAGTTCAGGAATGAAATGACGCACCTTGGTCGAGGTTTTGACTGTACAACCGAAGGGCGTGCGGAGGAGCCAGAAACAAATGCCGACGACCCTGTATTCGAGACAGTTTGGAGAAAGCACAGAGGACGTGATGCTGCCGCTGTCCAGCGCCACGCTTGGGCCGCACGTCAGCAGGATGCTTAGCGCTAAGGGCCGTAACTTTGTGGGCGGGATTGACGAGCAGACAACAGGCATGATCCAGGCTCTCGGTGTATGCCTGGGCAGGTTCGGTTAGAGACTGAAGACTGTCAGTGGAAATTATGAAGGCGGATCTATCGGGTTTGTGAGCAGTGAGACTATTATTTGACGTGAAGGGCGCTGCGCAGGATATCGGGTTCCACAAGTAACTGATCTGCGGTAATTTCGAAAATATTGGCGAGCTTGCACAGGACTAACAGCGACGGATTGCCCGTGCATCGTTCGATTTGACTGACGTAGGTGCGATCCACCTCCGCCATGAGCGCGAGCTGCTCTTGGGTAAGGTTCTTTACGCGCCGCATCAAGCGGATGTTTTCCGCCAGCTGCAGACGAAGTTGTTCGTAGTCTTGAGTCATGCGCGCAAATTGCGCCTTGAGGGACTCTCAATCCACGGGATATAGTCTACATTGACATTGATCTAGCCATTTGGTGTTCAGGCCTGTTATCGAGCGTTCATTTGGTGTCGTTAAGATTTCGAGGCTGGGTCCAGCGTCTAACAATAAAATCAGAACTCTAGGGTGTGTATGGACGAAAACTACATTTCAATTCCCGCGGCGGATGGTTGTCCAAGTCTTCTGACACCTTGGGGCAACGAATTTGCTCCGATGATCGAACGTGGCGTGCAATGCGCTCAGGTTTGGCTTGATACGCCCGGCGAGATTCCGCTGTGGTGGGAGCTGGCGCAAACACGTAAGACCTTTCCTGTCGGTGACTGCCAGGATGCCTTTGAAGCCGGATTCTTGTTGAGGATTCAGCAGCGGCTAAGCGGTGTGTCACCCAGCCCCAATCAAAGCTGAGAAAAACGACGTTTAAGACGCGTTCATACTCATGGCTAAACGGCTTCCGGAGTTCAGCAAGCAAGCGTTTCGGCTACTGAAGCCCCAATACCAGCGCCCTCGCAGAGTTGGTATTGGGTAATCGCCACCAACGTCTAGTTAACCGCGTCTTTCAGCGACTTACCGGCTTTGAAACTAGGCGTCTTCGCGGCTGCGATCTTGATGGTGGCCCCAGTTTGAGGGTTACGGCCGTCGCGCGCTGCACGCGCTTTCACCGTAAAGGTACCAAAACCAACCAAGGTGACGTTCTCACCGCTTTGCAACGCAGTGGATATGATGGTTGTGAGGGCTTCCAGCGCGCGTCCGGCAGTGGACTTCGGAAGGTCGGCGGAGCTCGCTATGGCCTCGACGAGATCGTTTTTATTCATGTATGACTCCTTCTGCTGGCTGAATGGTGACGAGTAATTTACTCAGATAGTTCGGGCATATCCAGCACAAAACCGCTCTCCAGCCCTGTGTAGATGTAACGCTATTGGGGCTTCAAATCGATACTTACCTCCAAATTCCACGGGCCTGGTCAATGCGCTCAGCTACCCGAAAAGCCGCCTCTAGCTCTGAACACTGGTATTCCTGCATTAAAGTCCAGCGTTCGGCCTTCTCCTCCGGTTCCGTCATGGCCAGGGCGAGATAAAGACTGGGCGGCACGGCCCGAAACAGCGTTTCGAGCTTCTTCGACAGCACGACCCCTTCGGTGAATTTACCCGGCTCCTTGCTGGCAGAGAGCAACAAGGCTTTTTGCGCCGGTGAAAGCTTCTTGAAGCGAGCAATCTCTTCGATTTCCGCCGGCGGCATGTTCAAACAAATCCACCATTCGATCATGTTGAGCATGGTCTGCGCGGCCGTGGGAAAGTCGGCAAGGTTTTGCGTCGCCAGCCAGAACCAAGCGCCGAGCTTGCGCCACATCTTCGTGCCCTTGACCACGAAGGGCGCCAGCAGCGGGTTTTTGGTGATGATATGGCCTTCGTCGGTGACCATGATGATTGGCCTTCCCAGGTACTGGTCGCGTTCGGCTAGGTGGTTCACGGTGTTCATCAGGCTGATGTAGCTGATGGACATCTGCGCCTCGTAGCCTTCGCGAGCGTAAGTGGCGAGATCGACAATGGTCACATCGCTCTCGGGCCAAGGCGTGCCCTCGCGATCGAACAGTTCACCCTCGAAACCTTGGCAAAACAGGTCGATGGACTCACCCATTTCCTGGGCACGCTCGCGACGCTTCTCCGGCAAGTGTGTGTCAGCGGCGACGCGCAGTAAGGCGTCGCGCACGTTGCGGGTCAGTACCTGGCGACCCGCCGCGACACAGGTCTGCGCCGCATCAAGAATGCACTCGCGGATCAAGCTGCGATCGGCTCGACTCAGGCGCGCCTCTTCCTTGGCCTCGCCGCCGGTGATCATCAGGCGAGCGGTGATTTCCAATTCGCCGAGAACATCGCGCTGGTCTTCCCGACTGGCTACCGCCTCATCGTCCAGCTCATCGATCGATAAACTCGCCACCTGATCCGGTTGCTCGACCAGGCGCCAGGCATCGGCAAAGGGGGCGAGACTGACCGAGGCGCCAGGTTTCAATTGGACCTTGTTGACGGAGAGGCCTTGTGTCGCGAAGTAGTCTCCCTGCAAGCCGAATGAGTTGCCGGCCTCGACGATAAATAAGCGAGGGCGGTACACCGCCATGACCTGCATCAGCAGGGTGACCAGGGTGGCCGACTTGCCGGCACCGGTGGGGCCGAACAACAACAGATGGCCGTTCATGGCACGGTCCAGGCGTGACAACGGATCAAAGCTCAACGGCGAGCCACCACGATTGAACAGGGTGATCCCCGGGTGGCCGGTGCCCGTGCTGCGGCCCCACACCGGAACCAGGTTCGCCAGGTGCTGGGCGAACATCAGGCGGGTGTACCAGTTGCGCGTGTCGCGGGCCGGGTTGTAAGCCATTGGTAACCAACGCAGGTAACTGTTGCAGGCGGCGACTTCATCGCCTTCACGTACCGGTTGCAGGCCCGCACCCAGTAGTGCGTTGGCCAGGCTGACCGAGCGCTGGTGCAATTGCTGTTCATCGTGACCGCGCACGTAAAATGCCAGGGTTCCCCGGTACAGCTTGTGCTGGCGGCCGATGATCGCGCGAGCCTCTTCAACATCCTGGCGGGTCTGAGTCGAGGCCAGGTTTTCACCGATGGCTTTGCGCGCTAGGCGGTTCAACTGCTCTTCGAGCACATCCTGTGGTTTGACCACCAAGGTCAGGCTCATCACCGTGCCTTCGGGCAACTGGTCGAACAGGGCATTCACCGCGTCACCCTTGCGGGTTTCTCCGGTGAGTTGACCAATCAAGGTCGCTCGGCGCAGCTTGTCCACTACCATGACCCGGTGGGGCTGATCGTCAAAAAACCAGAGTCCGCGCTGCACATCCGAACGCGGCTCATTGAAAAATAGCCGCTCGGCGAAGTCATGGTCGAAGGGCAGTTCCAGCGACTCACCGCCGCCCGACTCCGGATAGGCCACGCGGCGGTAGAACTCCTCGGGCGATTCATCGGTGAGCGTGGGGGCTGGATTGAACCAGGGCACTAACCAGGCATACAGACCTCGGCCATCGACTCGCGTCGATTGCACCCCGCACGCCTGCAACGAAGCCGCGATACGTTCGCAAGCCTGTTGCAGGGCTTGCACCGGGGTGAGTCCCGTCTCCTCAGCGTCAGACTCAAGCCAGCGATAGACCACCAGGCGCACCCGTCGGTTATTGCCGCGCCAGGGGAGGCGTGTGACGACCTTGTCCTCAAACAGCCCACCCGGTTTGGCAACGGCCTTCAGATGACGGCGAGTGAGTTCTAGGCACGCTTCCGTGAAGACCGTCCCTCGCGCGCTGTCCTGGATATAGCTAGTGAGCCGGTTCAGATAAGGGGTGAAGTCGTTGTCGTCCTGGCAGAAAAACTGCGCCACCCAAGGCGCTTGATCCAACTCATCAAAACTATCCTGCAGGGCGTCTTCGAGTGCGTCGCGGGCGGCCATCAACCAATCGGGTTCGCGCCCTTCAGTGCCGATAGGCAGCAACTCGAACACCGCACCCACCGAGCGATTGTCATCGAGCAGAAAACACTGTTCGGTGTCGAGGTATTCGACCCACGGCAGGTGATCGGTGAAGCTGGGGTTGTGCGCGTACAGTGCGGCTTCATCAGCCAGGGTGGCGCGAGGGCGCAATGGATTGCGCCAAGTTTTCCACGCAGCAGTGCGGTTGCCCGAATCGCCAGTACGCACTACAAGTCTTCCTGACGTTCACCCGGCAATGCGTACTGCACCCGTTGGTAGAACGGAAAGACAGTCGAGTACCCTGGGACCGGTGCCTGCTCGGTACCACTCAAATGCGGATACACGTACAGCACCAGATCAGGATTGGGCAGGCGAGGGAACAAATTTTGGATCTCGTTCGTCGCTGTGCGCGTGTACGGTTCTTGGCGATAAGCGGATAAATTCGCCTGGGCGAGCGGACGGCGTAACTGCTGCCGAGCATCCAGTAGTTGCTGCTGAGTGCCTTGCGAACCGGCGCTGTTCCAGATGTCCAGCATGGTTTGCTCGCCATGGGGCAGTAGTGTCTCCTTGTCGGTGGAACACCCCGTCAGGACCCAGCAGAACACGCTAATCCAGGTCAGGCAGGGAAACATGGTCTTTTTCATGGCGAACGCTCCGGCCCTTGGGCTCGTAGTCGATGGTGATCTCATGGTCGAGGTGCAGTGCGACCTGTGCGGCCGGTGGCACGTACACGGCAGCAAAGGCCTCGCCATACAGCTTGTTGATCCACTCGCGGATGTCGCTGACCCCACCACTGAGGATTGAGTTCAGCGCGCTGTTGCCCGTGCTGCTGGTGACCCCGAGCGTACTGCCGCCCGAACTGATCACGCTGCTGTTGTTCTGCTCATCCCCGAGCAAGGCGGCGACACCGGTGCCGGCCGCAGTGATCAGGCTCTGGCTGCCGAGGTACTGCTGGGCGTTCGAGCGGCGCTCGCCAGCGATGCACGGGATGCCATACGGATCGGACAGATAACCGAGTCCACCGCGGATCTTGTCGGTGTTCGAGCTCTGGGTGGTGGAGGCATTGCGGCTGGCTACCGCCTTCGGCTGAGGCACAGTACGGATGGTGCCATCGGTAAACACAAAGGTGATTGACTCGACCTGTCCGCGTACGCAAGACAGGGTCCAGTCCCCGGACGCCGTGCCGCTCATCACGGCCCCCGCGACGTCCGGCAGGTCGATGCCGTTGGCAGTCAGGTTCTCCGGGCCGACCAGCACCTTGAAGGGATAGGGGTCATTCACGGTGCCGTCCACCGGGACTCGGCCGATCAGCGCGGTCATGGCGACCGAGCCCATCAGCGTCGCGTTTTCGGGGATCGTGTAGACCGGCTTCGCGCCTTCGGTACGATCCACGGATCTCGTCAGGTCACGTTCACCCTGGATTGCTGCACGTAGTTGTTTCTGGCTGCGATCAATGGCGTTATCTTTCATGCCTTCCAGTGAGTTGAAGGTAGTAGGCAGACTCAATGCTCGGGAGGTCTTGGTTTTGCCTTGGGCATCTGTGGACGGAACGTCCGAGGGTTCAATCCACTGCAGCGCATCATTGGTAGAGTGTCGCCCTTCAAACTGAGCGCCGTCGTCGGGCTCAAGCCCCAATCCGATCGGCATGTCCTTGCTTTTGCCGGTCAGCCCCGACAACTGTTCCTGCAATTGCGTCAGCAGGCCGCGAGCCTGACGACTGTCTTGTTCCGCTTTGAGTCGGGCCTCGTTGACTTGGCGGCGGCCTTCGTCGACCTGCTGGGTTACGCTGCCAAGCGCAGTCTGGATACGCGAATCGACACTGTTTTCCCGCTCGCGAAGGCGGTTGTTTTCCGTCTGCAATGAGTCATTGTGTTTCTTCAAACCGAGCATGTCACTGCGCATGGCTTTCACCTGGCCGACCAGGGTGGCGACCGTATCCCGGGGAGTATCGCCAGCAATGCCGAGCGACTTGGCTTGCTCGGTGGATAATTGAAGGTTGTCCTGATCAACTGGGTTTTCTGGAGAAGGCGTGCTGCCACCCGCGACCCAGGTTTTCAGGATGATCAACACCACGGCCAGCAGCGCAGCCGGTACCAGCCATTTGAGCAAGGCGTTAGCTTTCATCGTCCGCACCTCGATCAACAGGTGAGAGCAGCACGACGTGCTCGAGGCCGGCACCGCGAGTGACGAGGTAGGCGATCGTGGTGTCTTCAGCACTGCCGACCGGTCCGAGAAAAACATGCTGGAAAGCCGCAGCGAACAGCTTGGCCTGAAGCCGACGCGGATCGAGTTGTACCGTCTCTGAACCACGATTGCGCAACTTCACCGCCGTCACCCAGTAATCACCGAGCCGCCAGGCGGCGATAGGTGTGCTGGATACGTTTTCGGTCGGCAGCAGGGTTGGCAGTTCGGTGCGCAGCTTGAGCGATACGCGGCGTACGCCGGGCAGGGATTCTACAGTGCGCAGCGGCGCGTATAGGCTCTGTGCGGCGTAGCGCGTCAAAACGACTGGGATTGGCGTACGATCTGGAGCAGGGACGGTGCTAGATTCCGTCTCGGTAGTCTGCACCGGAGCATTTTTGAGAATACGCACGGGCTCCAGCGGTTGATCGCCGGGTGTGGCCGCGATATCTAGAAGGATGATCTCGCCCGTCGTGACTGATTGCAGTTGCAGTCGGGTCGGTGCAATGGCTTCCGACGCGCGCAGGTACAGCGTGCCACCAGTTGATTGCACGCGCAGCTTACCTGTCAGGGTTGAGGGCACGCCGACTCGAACATCCTCATCGATAAAGACCACTCGTTCCTGATTGATCATCAGAGGGATCGCGAGGGGTAGGCGTTCCCAGTGCATCAGCTCGACGGCCTGCGCCGCAACTCCCCATAGCATCATTACGACGGTGAGTCCCAGGGTAGACATCCGCTTCATGGCTCACCTCCAGGCAGGGAGATTTTTTGCGGAGTGCCCTGATAACAATCGAGTGCCAGTCCCCACTTGTTGCGTTCGGGATCAAGATCAAAACGCACCACGCGTAATGGATAACGCACCACCACCCGCTTCACCGGTTCGGCGGCGTAATACTCATCGGCGTTGAGGTCGAGCTTGACCAGCCAGCTGTCGCGGTCGAGTTGCTTGACCCTGAGCTCCGGATCTTCGCTGTAACCTCGGCCCAGAATTTCGTAGACGCCACGCACCCGCTGGCGTAGTTCGCCGGCGGCCTTGCGGTACTCGTAGTCGCCGTCGAGGAAGGCCTTGCAGGCGGGGGTCAGGTAGGACTGCAAGCCATAGATGGCGCGGCGATAATCCTGCTCGCCATCCGAGGGCCAGCGGTTGAGTTGGCCAAAGATGTAGAGGGCAAAGGCATAGACATTCTCTGAGGGGATATCCCACCACTTGCGAGTGCTGCCCGAACGCAGATCCGGTGGTACATGCACGGTCAGATCGGTCGGTGCCGAACGCCAGCCGTACCAGAGCCCGGCACAGACCAGGGCAAGGATCATTACCGCCAGGCGCAGGCTGAAGATGTGGGCCTGTTGGGCATCGACCTTGTTTCGAAATCGGCTCATGACTTCCACCGAGACAGGGCAGGGCGCAGTCGACGCGAACGGCGAACCGTCCAGGCGCCGGAGTGGAGAATCAGACTGCCGCGACCCAGGCGCCAACGGCTGGCGAGTATCCATTCGAGTTTGCGGTACAGCCAGGTCTCGGGGCGGGCCCGTTTGGCCCGACGCAGTAGTGTGCCACCGGCAAATAGCACCACCGTCATGCCTGCGATCATGCTGGTCGGCGCTACGGCAATGGAGGCGGTGGCGATCACCAGAGGAACGCCCAGCAGTAGTCCAATGATTGCGCCGGCACCGAGCGCCATCCACATCTCATCATTGGTCAACCCGCGCAGTACGGCGGGATCACGATTGAGTCGCTCCGGCAGAAAGACCAAGGTGCCGTCGGCAAGGCGTTCGATAGCGTTGTTCATGCCAACCTCACAGAATCGCGGCAGCCTTGGTCAGGAACCAGATGATGATCACCACCAACAGAGCACCGATACCGACCACCGCACCCAAGTCTTTCCAGGTCTTGCGTTGGTTCTGCACGTCGGCATACACCGTCAGCGAATGCCAGGCCACTCCTAAAAAAGCGAGCAGGGCAATCAGCAGACCGAGCAGGATGCCGCCGTCGTAGGCGTAGTTTTTGATCGTTTCGATCAACCCGGAACCTTCACCACGAGAAGGTGCTTCCATGGTGGGGAGCTCGGCAAAAGCCAGGCTTGGACCGAGCACCAGGAGCAGCCCGATCAAGCGCTGGCTGGCACGATTACGCAGGTTGTTTTTCAGGGGGGCAAGGCACTTGAGCATGATGGTGATCTCCGGTGTTAGGACAGGGTGAAGAACATCAGAACCAGCAAGGCGAGCAGCACGCGGGCGGCGCTGCCGCCGAAGGCTCCAAAGCGCACACTGCCAGTGGCCCAACCTCGGTAAGCCGTCCACATCACCCAGGCACACCAAAGCAACGCCAGAACGAGAACCAGGGACTGCCACAGCGTCGAACTGCTATGCGGCGAGAAGCCGGAAGCGTTTTGAAAGGCAGCGCTCTGCGCGTCGGTCATGCTCATGGCGACGGCTCCGTGGGCGGCGTGTCGAGGCGGTAATCGCCGACTAATTCACTGGGATCTCGGGGCTGAGCGCGGGAGGGAGACAGGTAGCCCTGCACTCCGTGGCGGATGCGTTGGATGTCTTGCGACAGACGGGGATAGTCGAACCGATAGCGCTCGACTGATTCAGCCGTGTTGGCTGTCTCGGCCCGTGTCGCAAGGCGTTCGATAGTGTCGAGTTGCTGCAGAATTAAACTGAACTGATCTTGCTCATGAGTAGAGGCGGCATAGCTGCCCCTATGGAACGTCATCAGTACGACCAGTGGGCAGATTCTGAAAAATTTGGTTGACATGTGGGTAGCCCATTTGGAGATGGAGCCAGCATTCAACTAACCTCCAGGGCTCAGCAGTAAGAAATATGAAACACGCTGCGTCATTTATTTCGACACAGCTCTTTGGGGCACCGTATCGAAGGCTATAAAAACGGAAAAGTGACGCGATTACACTGCAAGCACTGTCTCGATTGCTCATGAAAAACGATCGGTGGCCGTTAACGTTTGATTCCGCTAACAACGTCGCTAGCGGGGCGCAGATAAGCTCCAACGGAATCAGTTAACGAAGAGTGAGTGCAAAGAGTGAACATTCAACAAGCAATTCGGCGGTATCGTATTCGGCAGGGCGTGGGCTTCTCATTGATGGTCTTCGGTGCGTTATTTTATTTTGTCTCGTTGTTGATTTCTCTACACCGTCAAGCGGAGAAACTCGCTGAGTCAGAGATTTTTGGGCATCTGGGTGGGCTGATGCAAAACTTGGTAGCTGATATTTATCAAATCACATCGCCCTTCATCGGTTTTGTATGGAACAACGCGCCTACTCTCAATCAGGAAAAACCACTCAGCTATGGGAATTTGCTGTTTCTCGGGTTGCTGGGTGTGATGATTGTTGGAAAGCAATTGCTGCTTTCAGCTAGACATCTCAGAGGGCGTGTTCAGGCCCAGCTCGAACGTCTTGAGGAGGCCCAGTGGCGCAACTCGATGCAGAATGGAGCCGCAACCCAAGTCAACGCAAACCAGATCGGCCACATCAATTTTTACCAGCAATCAATGCCGCAATCGTCCAACGGTGATTGGTGGCAGCGGCCGTGGGGTATCGTTGGTTTGTCTATCATTGGCGGTTATATCGTCGCAGTGTTGGCTAAATTTACCGGAATGGTTTAGCACGCCAGCAGTGCGCTCTATCAAATGTATTTTTTGAACGTCGCAGCGGTGATAGCGGTTGCTATTCCAAGTATCACTGCACAAGGCAAAAAAACCGCCATGGGGTTGAGCGAAAACGGTAGGGATAGGTAAATAATCCAGGGTACGAGCAGCAGTGGTAATACAGCTCGCTTAGCGCGGTGGTAGACGAAGCTGCTTTCTCGCCCCGCGCCAAATTTGCGAAGGTCGCGGCGTATCAAGCCATCGACAAAGCCAGTGAACATACTCAGCAAGAACAGCGGCAAGGCTAGGACCAGAATTATCAGCCGCACCACAAAGGTGAAGGTGACGTAGACCGCGGCCAGCACGAAATTTTCGATGCTCACGTAGACCTGATTGGCCCAGCTCCAGAAGCCGTTGCCTTGGCTCGATACCCGCGCCTGCCGGGCAAAATCCGCAAATCCAGTCTTGACCAACAGCCACTGATTTAGGAAATCCAGCCACTGGACAATCGCCTGTCCGGGTTGTTGGATGATAAGTGAATATTTGAAGTGTTCGCTGAGCCAGCTCAATTCGCTATTCAGCATGGCTTGGCTGTGCCGCCAGCCCTGATCGCTCCAGAACAGCAGCAAACCGGCGAACTCAATCAGAATCGAGAACAGCAGTGAGGCAACCAGCAAGCCGATGATGCGCAGGACCAGGCTGATGGCCGAGACGATCATCCCCGGATGCTGGATCGGTTGTGGCGGCGTGTTCTGTACGGAAGTCACCATCATTCACTCCATTAGTGCCACATGGCTGATGGCGTTAACGCGCCTTCTGTATATGTTTTGCTGAATCGAAACCATCAGGGTAGGGCTACCCCACCTGATCTAAATCGAAGTTGGGAGTTGGGCCGCCACCACTGGCGCTCCACCACTGCCCCGCCTGCGTGTTGTAGATCGCCCGCATGCGTTGAGTGAGTTCCTGCAGGTCTTTGGGCATGGCGTCGTCATTGGAGGGTTTTGGCAAAGGCATACGGACTTTCCAGAGCTGGCCACCGGCCTGGAAGGAGAACATTTGCCCCTTGGGCAAACTGACGATGTGAGCGGGCTCGATCAACGGCACACTGGTGCTGCTGACGCGATCCTGCGAGGACGAAGTGAAGTCGGTATTGGCCTCAGGATCGGAGGTGTCGGTGGCGCCCGACACTAGGGTTTTGGTCAGCACATTGACCTTGGGTAACTGCTGGGTGAGCAGTTCAGCGGTGGCGGTTTCGCGCACGCGGAGCATCTGCAGGGTGTTGAAATTGCCGATCACCTGGCCGGCCTTGGCGCGGTTACCGATTCGCGCTTCGATATCGCTAAGGGTCTGGGTGTAGGCGGTTACCTGGATACCGGCACCGCCACCCTTGTTGATCAGCGGAATGAACTCATCGCCCATCAACTCGTTGAACTCGTCGGCGTGCAGGTTGATCGGCAACTTGTCACTGTAGTTACCTGATTGGGGCAGGCCATGGTCGACGCCGTGTTTGTAGATGTGTCCGGCGACCGAGACCAAGTCGGCGAACATGGAGTTACCTACGGCGGCAGCGACCTCGGCATCGGTCAGCGCATCCAGGCCGACATAGACGATGCCGCGTTTTCGGATGATCTGCATCCAGTCGAAGATTGGCCGCGGGTCATCCAGGTCGGTGTAGTTAGGAGCCAGTAACTGGGCGGTCTTGCCGGTGGTAAGTTTCTCCAGCAGCGGTAGTAACGAGGCAACGATTTTGTCGAAGTAAGTACGGTCATACCGCACCGCCGAACGCAGTCCGTCCATTACCGGATCAAATACCCGTTTCACCGCCAGGTACTGCTCGATGGCCACCACGCGTTTTTCGCGGCCCACCATATGCCGGGGAATGTTCTTCTCGGTGAGCTTGCCTTCCAGTTGGACGATCACTTCCCAGGCTTTCGGATCGGTTTTGGCGAAAAACTGCTGGGCGTATTCGATGAACAGCGCGTCGATGTTGACAACATGCCGTTGGATTTGCAGGTAGTCCGGGCGCCGGCCTAACTCGATCAGGGCACGGGCGATGATGTTGACGAAACGCCAGGCAAACTCGCGAAAGGCCGCGGAGTTACCTTCGCCGCTGAGCTGCCGGGCGATGCGTGACGCCACTTCCGAGATACGCCCGAAGCGTCCTACCGCATTGTAGCGGGCCGAGATTTCTGGCCACCCCAGATGGAAGACATAAAACTCTTTCTCCCGACCAGCGCGTTTGGCTTCGACGTACATGCGCTTGAGCAGGTCGGCATCGCCCTTCGGATCGAAGACGATGACCACTTCATGTTCGACGCGGTGAATGTCCTGGGTGATGTACACCTCGGCGAGTCGCGTCTTGCCGACACGAGTAGTGCCTAGCACCAGGGTGTGTCCGACCCGTTCGCCCAGCGGCAGACTGACTTCTGTTTCATTGGGCTCGACCCCATGCAACAGCGGCGAGCCACCGACTGGGGGTAAAGGACGTAACGGATTGAAGGCACTGTCCCAAGCGGTGACACGCGCCAATGTAGAGAGAGGAAACGGTACATGCTCCAGACGACGTTCGAGTCCACGGGCCAAGCGGTAACAGGTCGGTTGGTCGACATAGTGGGCGACCGCCGGATCCTGGGCTTCGACCAGGCGCTGGGTGTGCAGGCGGGTCCAGCGAAAGCCGCGGCCCATGAACAGGCGCTTACGGCTAACCGGAACCTGCCGGCTGGTCAGTTCGTAGCGGGGGAGCCGTCGGATATTGCGCCGATAGCGCAGCACCTCCCAGGCTTGTCGCAGGCGGATCAGGCCGAACAGGGTATAGGCCAGCGCCGCAATCAGACCGATCTCCGGTGACAGGGCCACGGCCCAGGGCGAGTACACGCACAACACTGCGGCAGCGACGCAGATCGCTACCGTGTACAGCTCCACCGCTGGCCGCAGCTTGGACTCCATCGCATGCTCGGCCATGACCCGACTCACTGTTCCAATAAGGTGGCGGTGATCAAGACGGGGTAGTGCTCAATCTGCAGGCGGGTGGCGATGTCGTTGCCGTTGACCGGCAGGATGGTGATGTCCGGAGCGGCTGCTCGAATCCGGGCCAAAGCTTCAGTATCGGCCACCTCGACGGCGAGGCCGGCTGCACCCAGTTCCTGCAGTTCAGCCGCGCGTTGACGCAGCCAAGTCAGAGACTGGGGATCGTCACCGACCAGAAAAAATGGCCGCAAGCCCGGCATGTTCAGGGCGCGAGACGTGATCTGGCCGGGGCTCAAGTAGGAGCTGCGGATGGGCAGTATCCAGGCTTCATCGGTAAACGTGGACAGGTCCGCATGCATGGCCCGATCAGGCCGGATCTTGTTGTTGATTGGCGGCCTGGCAACCTGAAAATGGGGTCGGTTGAAGTCGCTAGGCCGATCCCCAGCTACGCTCAGTTCCGGCTGAGCGAACGGTACCAAGAGCAGGGTGCAATAACAGACAACGGAGATTCGCTTCATGGTGGTGTGCCCTGTTCGAAGGAAGTCAGCAGCCGTTCAAGTTGCCGGGAAAAACCTGCGCGGTAATGTGCGGCCGGCGCGCCTCCTGCCGGACGGTGATAACGTCCTGCAGCCAACACCCAATCACCGGTGGTGGCGTGATGCTCCTGCAGCAGCGCGGCGGTCACGGCGAGATTTCGGTAGGGGTCGAGGGCTTCGCAAGGACTGGAAAAACGTTGCCCGTGGTAACCCAGGTTGGTTTGCCCGAGACCGACATCGACCCGCTTGGCATCATGCCGAACGAGCGCCTGAAGCAAGGCGTGACAGGCAGCCTGTCGAGTGGCGAAGCGGTAAGGACCACCGGCGATGTTCAGGGTCCATGGCCAGGGCAGCAGTCGACCACGGACGCGGATACCACTCTCCTGCAGGGCAATCGCGAACAGCACCGTCGAAGGGATGTCGGCGTCATGCGCCGCCAATTGATAGGCAGGAGGCGGGAGCTCCTCGGCCTGAGCCGCCAGCATCGCCAACATCAGCGCAAGACTACTCAGTCGAGGCGTTGCCATTGTCCGTTCACCTGTTGAAATGTGGCAGGCAATGGCCCCGGGGCACCCAGGCTGAACCAGCGACCACGGTCATGGTTCAGGGTGATCTGCCGTCGTTGCATCTTGGCCGGATCGATGTCCGCTTGCCGAGCCCAGCTACGGACGCGTTCATCCTCGCCTTGGCTGCCCACCAGGTAGATATCGAACGCCGTATCACTGTTTTGCAAACGTTGTGCTTCAGCGGTGCATGCAGGGCAGTGGTCCTCCACAAAAAGGGCTGGGCGCGGCGCGACCGATGAGCTGGTAGGGGACGAAGATGCCATGCCTTGGATCGGCAGCAGCCCGGGAAACAGCTTGGTCCAGGCCGCGGTGTAAGCGTTTTGGTAGGCCAATTCACGCTCGGCGCGTTTGGCTTCCAGCGCTACCTGTAATTCGGCATAGCGCTGGCGCTCTTGGTCGGTCTGGGCCTCGACTCCAAGTGCAGTCAACGGATCGAGGTTCGGGCTCCAGAAACCACGCGGGCCGGCTTGGATCTGTTCGAAGCGCGTCCACTCCTGTTCCGTCAACCCCCAGCTCGCAGCCTGTTCAGAGTCAGAGCGTCCCAGGGGCGCGGACTGCGTGTCCTGGAACCGTGACTGTGTCGTGATGGGGTTGCCCATCGCAGCGCCCATGGCCAGTAGCGAAGCGAGATAGACGACGGTGGGCAGTAGCGCTCTGTTCATGATCGTTTCTCAAGGGAGGTGCACGGTCTGGTCTGGCTGAGCGGCCACCGCGAAGATGGCTGAGTTCGGCTCCAGCACTTTCAGGTGCCAGGCTCCGAGCTGCTCGCCGCTATGCAGCAGCCGAACTTCTATGAGAGAGCGACTGTCATGAGGTGCGACTGCCAAAAAACGCTCACCACCACGGGATTCGACCCCCAACACCGAGAACGGTGGCGAGAGCGGGACGGGCTTGGGGCGGGCGGTCTGTTTAGGTTTGGTCGCGGAAGGCGATGGCGGTGGGGGTGATGGCTGGGTCTTGTGCTCCTGGAACTGCTGCTCGACCTGTTCAAGGCGTGCGCGCAGCGCTGTCAGGTCTGCCACGGTGGCGCGGGCTGCCAGACCATCGCGCAGCGCCTGTATTTCTTGCGCCCACTGATCCAGCATGGGATCGAGGGTATTGGCCTGTTGCTCACCAGTATCGACCATCTGCTTCAGGTCTTTCAGCGCGTACTGCAGCTTCTCCTGGGCGTCCTTGAGGGCGCTTGAATCACGTTGCAGGGAGTCCAGAGTTTGTAGGCGTTGGGTGTTTGTGCTCTGTAGTTCGGCCACGCGCTGATACTGGTTATACAAACCACCGCTCAGACCGGCGTCCGCCAGGCAAAGCAGCCCAATGATGAGGGTTTGATACGTTGAGGCTTTCATGGCCGCGTCTCCGATTGATGGGGCACGACGGGTGTGTTCAGCGCGACACCGGCCTCCGTTTTCTGCTGTTCGAAGCAGACCGAACGGCTGACTTCATCGGTCGTGAGTTGCCAAGCGGGGCCAGCCAGCACTTGTAGCGCGCTGCGCAAAGGGATTGGACCAAGCCGGTAATGGGCTGCAGGCAGAGGCCGGGTAAACAGCACCTTCACCGACGCAGTAACAGGGCAAAGCGCATAACCAGAGCGCAGCAGCACGTACTGCAACGCATCCTGCACCGAGGGGTGCAGGCTGGACGGGATGTTCACTTCGATGATTTGGGCAAGAAGATCGCGTTGTTCCGTGGTGGGCTCGGTGCTGACCAGCGTGTAGCGGCCATAACGAAGCTCTGCCGGATGGCTTTCTTCGGCTATGCCCCTCGGGTGCTGGGCCCGATTGGAGCCACTGTCGATCGCTGGATGGGTCGGCAAAGGGTTGGGGATTTGCGCGGTGCAGGCGCTCAACAAACCCAGCAGGCAGACAGGCGTGAAAAAACGCTCCATGGAAAAAACCTCATGTCAGATTCAGTGCAGAACCTGACATGAGGTGAAGGAGCGATTCAGTGAGAAAGTTGATTCAACGTGGGTCGTGTTAACGCTGAACACGTTGCTACTCATCAAAAATGGCGAGCCCATCCAAAACGGCAGCGTCGGGGTCGAAGATCAACAAGCGCACATCCGCCAATGCCGCCAGATACAGTACGTTGACCAAGGCTTCCGGTGTGCCGGCGTCGAGTTGGTCTTGCCGCAGTGATGAGTAAGGACGGCCCTCGATCTTTACTAAGTTATCGTCGGTCCAGGGCGTGCCGATCAGTTTGCAACCTATGCCTGAGCAATCATGCAGTGTAAAAAACTCGAACAAGAGGCCGGTTTGCCTCGGAGCGGAGTGACTGATCCACCCCTCCAGATAAAGCATCGCTTCTTCAGGAAGGTGTGCGGTACTGATCTCCCAGGCTCGACTGTAGTGTCCCGTTTCGAAGCTCAAGCGATGGACCATGGCTTGTGCCTCTTCCAGGGAGTACAGATCACCGAGGTGATGCCGCTCGTTGAGCATTTCTCCCGTCACAGCGTAGATTACTTGGCGCACTAGCCCGGTGGACTGGCAGCGTTCATCCAAATCATCCGAAATGGATTGGCCTTCGCTGATCACGGCGAAATCGTCATTGAACAGGCAGGGGAACAGCTGCAGCTCGTCGTCGGGCAGATGGGCCTGTGCGTCGTGTACGGGTCGACAGCAGGGAGGACAGTCGTCTTCGTAGGTGATCAGTAGCAGCCGTTCGATATGAAGGTTGTCGTAACCGCGAGCAAATGGGTTGGAGGCCGTCAGCAGGGCTGCAGCTTGGTGTGTGGGGTTCATGAAGGTTCTCCAGAATGATAATGGACAAGGCGCCCGAAGACGCCTGTGAGGGTTAAAGCCAGCCATGTTCGGCAAGAGAAAGTGGACGACCTTCACCCACGATGAAGTGATCCAGTACGCGCACTTCGATCAAGGCCAAGACCTCTTTCAGCCGTGCCGTCAAGACGTGATCCGCCTGGCTGGGTTCTGTACACCCCGAAGGGTGGTTGTGCACAAAAATGGCCGCCGCAGCGTTATGCGCTAGGGAACGCTTAACGACTTGGCGGGGGTAAACGCTGGCGCCATCAATGCTGCCGTGAAAGAGGGCTTCGAACGCCAACACCCGGTGCTTGGCATCGAGAAATATCACACCGAAGACTTCATGCTCTTGTTGCACAAGATGCAGCTTTAGGTATGAAGCCACGGCGTCAGGCGACGTCAGGTTAGGGCCGCGGGCGAACAGCCGACGATCCAGAATATGCAGTGCTTCGTCGATCACCTGGTTTTCTTGGACGATACGATTAGCCTCGAAATCCGAGGTCTCAATCAGAGTGAGTGGGGTGCTCATGGTGGTACCTCCGAAGGGAACAATCGGGGGTACACGCCCGAGGGGAGTGGTATCCCCGAGGTAGGTATAGAGTTGTGGGCGTTAGCAGGTGACGCGCTGTTACAGCCGCGTGAATCGGTAGCGTTGACCGTGTAGGTGTGAACCACAACCGTCGCAGGGCAATGGGGAAAAGGCTTTTATTCCCCAGCCGGTTTCGGGATCGAAGTCGGCACTGATGGGCATTAACCGAACCAGTCCACGATGGATACCGGCGATGCGTTTCTCGATTTCATCCGTCGTGTAGTAGAGCGATAACGTGCTGTAGTCCTCGTAAGCAGCCGCGAACAGGCAGTCGTCGCAAAGCCAGAAGGATTCCATGTTGGTTCTCCTGTGCTGATTGAAGAAAAGGCGCTCGAGGGAGCGCCTTGATGAGGAACATCGTGGGCCGTTCAGACGGACTGATCGGTACGGGAGGCATCACGGCGGGCCGTGCGGGGAGCGGGTGGAGAGTCAGGTTCTACCTGGGCCTCAGTTGTGCTTTCGATCTCCTCAGCTTCGGCTTCGGCCGACGTTGGGGATGGCTCACTGTTTGGCGCCTGCTCAGCAGGTGCTGTTGCTTCCTGCCTGGCGGGTGCTTTGTACTCGAGCGTGCCGCTGACCTTGATCCAGTCGATGAACAGCAAACGACCTTTCAGGCTGGCGCCCGGTTGGCCTTGTTTATCGCCTTTCTCGTAGAGAAACGGATCGATCCACAGATCGCCGATACGGAACGACAGCAAGACCTTTTTCTCGGCTTTGACGGCGTCCATATAGAGACGAATCAAGCGTTCAGCTTCACCCCCAGCGACTTTGCAGTCGAAACGGGTGTACTCCACCGCATCGGTGGCTCCGTGCAGTGCGGCGATATCGCAG
The DNA here is from genome assembly GCF_013386445.1 of Pseudomonas sp. P7759. Taxonomy (NCBI): domain Bacteria; kingdom Pseudomonadati; phylum Pseudomonadota; class Gammaproteobacteria; order Pseudomonadales; family Pseudomonadaceae; genus Pseudomonas; species Pseudomonas sp. P7759. Next base: position 47,731 of record NZ_JACART010000043.1, on the reverse strand, counting down.
GCCATGAAGGGTTGGCCGCGGCGGACCTGTACTTCACGAACACGATTGAGGTAGCCGATACCGACGGTGTGAAGGTTGAAGTAAGTGGTCGCTTCTTGGGAGTGGTTGGCGTGGGCCATGGTGGTTCTCCTGTTTCAAGGGAAAATGGCGACGCACAATCCCTAACAGGGAAGTGAGCCCCCGTCAGGGTGGGTAAGGTGAAGGTGAGCAATGAACGACTCGCTACCGGCAAGCCGATGACGATCCGAACGATGCGTCTGGAGGAATAGCTGTGCAGCAGAGGAGCGTCTGCGGTGGTGATCCGCAGGCATGGGTAGTGGGCATTCATCACCGCTGAAGCGGTAATCGCGCGAGCTTCCGAACGCTGATCGCACTTGGGTAAACCACCACGAACGTGGCGTAGCCTTGAAGGTTCAAGCTACCTGGGCTGGGCTGTCAACGACAGCGAACCACGCCCTTTATATAAGCCTGTCACAGGGGAGCGTCAAGGCGCTGCCACCCGATTTTTTACGCCTGGAATACGGTAGCAGTCACTGGAATGAAAAAATGAAGAGTAGGCCTGGCGAGGCGCCAGGCGAGGAACAGAAAAGCCACCTTTGACGGTCTTACGCAGTCACAAGCTCCTCGCAAAACTTGGTTTAACTGCGCGATGATTCGCCAACCGACCCTTGTCGTGGCCTGGGTCGGAACATGCTGGCACGCATCCGCGCACAAAGGGTGCCCCGTGTTTCCCCGGTGGGCTCCGGGACTGAATACGATCGCCGAAGCGGATGACCGCTATTGCCGGGTAGAGGCAACAGCGGTCATCCGCCACCACGATCAGGTCGAGCACAAAACGGGAATTAAATTCCGCAGAAAAGAAGGCTCCGAACTCTAGGAGTCCAACCGAGCTGCCCGGAGCGATTCGGTCTTGGGTCGCCGTTGGCGATGATCCTGGGGCACTACAGCAGAGAGGGTGGGACGACGTCAAGGCAGAGAACTCACCGTTCTCCTGATGATCGTCCCATGGCACATCATGAGCGACGCGTATCTTTACTGATCGACACAGTGCCCTTGCAATCTGGATAGCGGGAGCATGACCAGAACGGCCCTGATTTTCCCTTTCGCCTAAGCATTGAGGCGTTGCACATGGGGCAGCCCGGGCCGGCTTCGACCGGTACCGCCAAAGTGAGCGAGCGGTAGTGTGCGACCAATTGCGCAATCCAGTTCGCCTGCTTGGCGACGAACGCATCCAGGGTCAGACGTCCCGCTTCGATTTCGTCCAGCGCCTGTTCCCAGATCGCGGTCATACCAGGATCCGCGACTGCAGCGGGTACCGCCTCGATCAGAGTATGGGCCGCTGCGGAGGCCATTAAAGCGCGTTTTTTCTTCAGCAAATAGCCGCGTTCAATCAACCCCTTGATGATGCCGGCTCGCGTGGCTTCGGTACCGATACCGGTGGTGTCCCGAAGTTTTTGTTTCAGGCGTGGGTCGTTGACCAGCTTGGCCACGTTTTTCATCGCCTTGATCAGATCGCCTTCGGTAAGAGGTTTGGGAGCGGCAGTGCGCATGGACTTGAGTTCGACATCGTCCACTGCGCAGTGCGTGCCCTGCTTCAAGATGGGTAATACTTGGGATTTTTGACTGGGCTCATCCTCCTCGATGTTTTCGGTGAGCAAGCCTTTCCAGCCCTGGACCAGGATTTGTTTGCCGACAGCAGCCAATCGCTCTTTGCCACACTCCAGTTCGACCTGGGTACGATCAAACTCATGGTGCGGAAGAAACTGCGCGAGGTAGTGGCTACGGATCAGTTCGTAGACATGGCGTTCTTGTTCGGACATCCGCACCAGATTTGCCGGCTCGGTGGTGGGAATGATGCCGTGGTGCGCGGTGACCTTGGTATCGTTCCATACGCGGGAGCGTAATGATCGATCCAGGCACCCAAATGCAGTTCTGAGTGCAGGATCCGTTTTAAGCAGGGCATCAAGTACCGTGGGTGCCTCGTTGAACATATTCTCTGGCAAATAGCGGCAATCGCTGCGGGGGTAGGTGGTGGCTTTGTGGGTTTCATACAGGGTTTGGGCGATGTTCAGGGTTTCCTGAGCGCCGAGTCCCAGCTTGCGTGAGCAGACTTCTTGCAGTGTGCTCAAGTCGAAGGGCAGGGGCGGCGGTTCGCGGGAGTGCTCAGTCTGGAGCGAGACCACTGTGGCGGTCTTACTGCTAGAGATCGCTTGGACGGCCTGACTGGCAAGCGCCTGCTGCAGGCAACGACCTGCCTCGTCCCGTCCTGAACATGGCGGTAACCACGACGCGATGAATCGCTGGCCATTCGACGATAGGTGCACTTCAACATTCCAGTAAGGTACCGGGACGAAACTGGCAATGGCACGATCCCGATCGACCACCAGACGTAAAGTGGGTGTCTGGACGCGTCCCACTGACAATACGCCATCGTAGCCTGCCCGCCGACCGAGAAAGGTAAATAAACGACTGAGGTTCATGCCAATCAGCCAGTCGGCGCGGCTGCGGGCGAGGGCGGAGTGATAAAGCGGGAAGGTCTCCTGACCTGATTTCAGCGAGGACAATGCTTTGCGAATCGACGCCTCGTTGAGGGCGGACAACCAGAGGCGCTGAACGGGTCCTCGATACCTGCAAAGCTCCATCAATTCGCGGGCAATCATTTCACCTTCGCGGTCGGCGTCGGTCGCGATGATGACGGTGGTAGCGTCACTGAGCAGGCGTTTGATGACCTTGAACTGTGCCGCTGTCTTGGGTTTGACCTCGACCTGCCAATGCACGGGAATGATCGGTAGATGATCCAGCGACCAGGATTTGTACTGATCACTATAAGCTTCAGGTGGGGCTGTCTCCAGCAAGTGGCCAATACACCAGGTGACAGTGGAGTCGGCGCCGATCAGGCAACCATCACCGCGCCGGGTGGCTCCGAGTACTTTGGCAATGTCCCGACCTTGGGAAGGTTTCTCGCAGAGGAAGAGAAGCATAGAACTGCTCCAGATTGAGTTCGGAGCAGCGTTATTGGAAACAGCAGTGGCGAGATATGAGAAACCTGAATGGCAGGTTCCTCATATTAGTCGGAGAGGGCAGCCTTAAATGGTCGAGGCTGCTAGCCCATTGCAACTGACCGGCAGTATGGCGCTTCACGAGCAGAGTGTAATGACGGGTCAGCAACTTCGCGCAAAGGTGCAATTTTTATGCCTGAGTCTGTCCGTCAGACGTAGGCGGCCCCCTGCGTTTCTTGGATTTCGACGCCGGTGAACTGGTCGGCTCTGTATTTTGAGAGGCCGCCGGTTCACTGGAACGCTCGCGCATGACCACGCCGTGTACCCGGTGAGGCAGAATACCGACTCGACGGGCCTCGATCTTGAAGGTTACCCGCGCGTTGTCTTCGCTGTCCTCCCACTCATCGCGCACGGTACGACCTTCGACCAGCACGCGCATGCCTTTCTGGTACAGCGTGCTCCAGTGTTCAGCCTCACGGTGCCAGAGCTCAACCGGCGCCCAATAACCGCCTCGATCTTCATAGCTGCCCTCGCGTGGGATAGGGTTGTCGAAGTACACATTCAGCCGTAGCAAACGCCGTGGCTCGTCATTGCCTGAGGCGAATTCCTGGAACTCTGGCGCACTGCCGATATTGCCTTCGCCAACGAAAAAAGTACTCATTGTGATACCTCCACTGCGGGTGTGAACTGGCGCAGCAGCCGTTCGGCACTGGCCATATTGATCGCGCAGGTCGAGGCCTGGCGGTAGAGCGAATGCACCACGCTCATCTGCAGGTTCAGTGCAATGCGGTTGCATTCGAAACGGTACAATCCTTCGTGTACGGCCAGCGGCAGGGCGTTGTTGCTCACCTGGCGTTCCCAGACCGCCACCCCCATACGGGCAAAGTCACGGGTGCGCCAACGCAAAAAGGTGCTGCCTGCGCTGGTGTTCTGCAGCACTAAACGAATGTCCAGCAGCGAGTAAGGGGGCTGTCCGGCCTGCTGCACCACAGCCTCCATCAGGTGACGTAACTGCGCCTCGATTTCCCTCGCGACCTGCGCCAGGTGCTCCAACTCCCCCTTACCCTTAAAAGGTTTTAAAAGGCCTTTTAGGGAGGCTGCGTGTTCGAGCTGTCGATAGGCATCCGGTGTTAACGCTTTGAAGGGCATTGGTTGAGCCGGGATCATGGGATTCATGCGTCGTCCTCCGGCTCATTGACTGTCGCAGACGACGCTCCCACGTCCTCTGCCAACGCGTCGGCGTCATCCACTGCCACCGCACTACGGCGAGTGATTGGCGGCGCGAACTGGGAGCGGCGATGACCCTCCAGGATGTCCATCGGGGGCAAACCCATCTTCTCGATGGCCGCAATGGCTCGGGCGTTGTTCGCCGCCATGTCATCGCGTGTGACGCCGGCATGCCGATAGCGCTGGGCCTGGCCGAATAGGCTGCGCAGCAGATGGGCGCCATCATCGATCCAGGCTTCCATGTCCCTGCGACCGATCAACGCGGTGTGATGAGACAACAGGGCACGACGCACCAGGGTGTCGTAGTCGGTCAGCAGGTAGACCGCCAGAAAACCCAGCTGGCTGCCGATGTACAACGGCAAGGTGACGGGGTGGATGTTGAGGTTGTCGCTCATGTCGATCTGTGTCGGCAGGTCCTGTCTGATTCGGTCCAGCTGTTGGGTCAGCTCCAGCATCCCAGCCTTGGCCTGCATCAGTTTTTCTTCGAGTTGCACGATGGCCCAGTCCGCATAGGGATCGTCCTGGGCCGCGGTTTGTTTGATCAGGTTGGTGACACTGATGTAGCCGGCCATGCCCATGATCGAGTGGACGCCTTCACGTGCGGCCCGACCTTGCCAGATACGCGCGGCGTGGTGAGTGTGCAGGGTCAGGGTGATGCTGCTGCGCAATGAACCCAGATTGAGTTGATAGTGATCGGCCACGGTGGTGTCCTCGCATCGGCTTGGACGGAAACGTTGCGACAGATGAGGGTTAAGGGCAGCCAAAAAGCTGAATGAGGTCTGTTCGGTTTGGTTTGAGAAGGCTAACTATGGAGGCGTCAGTGGGAGGAGATGTTTCAGCTTCTCCCGAAGAGTTTCATAGTTTGGTCCGACATGTTCGTAGAGTGGACCTCCATGGATTTGATGCCACTGGCATCAAATCTACTGACGTCCACCGTGTTTGCCACGCAGTTGGCGCAGTTCATTCAGGCACGCTTGGGCCAGGGCTGACGCGGGTTCGCCCTGTCGTCGAGATGGCCGCGAGGGGGCGGGTGGGGGTGGTTCTGCAATGGGTGACGGTTCGGCCTGACCTGCCCAAGGACGAAAGTCACCTTTCAGCGCACGCTGGATCAGGCCCATCAGATACGCCGCTGGCTTGCGGATACCGCCGGCCAAACAGCGTGCTCCCGCTTCGTTGAGCACCGCCTGACGATCCGCGGGTTTGAGCTTGTTCAGCGCCACGGCGACGGCCTGACGCTCGCTTGGGTTCAGGTGCAGTGCAGCGGGCCAGTGCAGGTTATCCACCGCTGGGGTCGCGCGCGGTACAGTACAAATACTTTCTTTTAATACAGTACAGGCGGCGTTCGGATTCCGAACGGTGCGGGAAACACTGGCGTTCAGACTCGGTTCGGAATCCGAACGAGGGCCTGCACGATTCCGAACGAGGGCATCTTCCCCCCGTTCGGAATCGTGCAGAGCGGCATCGGTCGCCTGATCCAATTCTGGCTGCGTCCAGTGTTCGCCCCAGCTGTCGAGCCGTGTCGGTAGTCGACCCTGCTCGATGTCCGTGTCCTGGCGGATTTCTTCCATAATGTGCTGGGCGACAATGCGCACAGCCTTGGTTGCATGGCCGAGGGCATGTCCGACCAGCGCCAGGTAATCCTGATCCAGTTCCATGGCTTCGGCGGGGGTTAACGGCTCATCGTGCAGAACGTACAGAGAACCTTGAAGGCGTCCGCTGAGCTTATCGCGTCCGCGACTCACCAAGCTGAGCCAGCGTGTCAACCTGAGCATCGTCAACACGCGAGCAATGGTTTCACGGGAGGATGACGCACTGTAGGGCACGCTCGACAGGTAGGGCTGCAAATCCTCATAGCGCGGCGTGACCACGCCTTGGCCTTGCAGCATGAGGCGAAACACTTGCCAGGCATTCCGTTCCAACGGCGTCAGCCGATTGTCCAACAGCAGGCGACGTGGCACGACTTCGTGAGATTGGCCACTGAACATAAAGCCAGCCTGCAGAGCCTGGTTAGACGGTGGTTCGGCGGTAGGGCGTGCGGGCCAGCGTTCACTCAACTGCTGGGTGCATTGCTGCAGGACACGCTGCCAGCGGCCGGAAGGGACAGTGTTCATGTTTCGTTGCTGTAATGGTCGATCTGCTGCCACACGATGGTCAAGCTGATCTGTTGCTCCTCCGCTAGCATCATCATGGCGTCGAGCTGATCCTCGGTACCGTAGTGAGCGCGTAGCTGGCACCATCGCTGCCAGAGCGCATGTTCCTGCGCTTCGCTCAAATGCTGAGGGCGGCCCTTACGGGTTTCTATCTTGAGCAGACGTCGGCGCAGGGCAGTTTCCGAATGCGCCAAGCCGAAGCACTGATACATGATGGTGCTGCTGGCGCCTAGCTTGAGCGCCCGGTTGATCAAGCGCTCATTCTGTTCGTCACGTTCGGCTTGCTCAATCAACCGGTGCAGCACCGGCGAGTCAATCTTGACCTCAACCCAAGGTACGGTGGCATGGGCCAGGCGCGACAGGGTGGTGGGCGGTAAGGATTGCAACAAGTAGATGTCGTCTTCACCCAGGCCGAGTGCCTTGCAGCGCTGCAGGTTACCCAGGCGTAGCTCATGCAGCACCTGGGTCAGCATGGCCTGGTTGAGCACATTGAAGGACAGGTTCATGGCAGCTCCTTCGGCGAGTCATCTTCAGGGGTAAGCGTTAAGTCGATCAGGCGCCGGGCCAAACGAATTAACCGATACAGTTTGATGAGAAGACCGTCGGGCAGTCGTTCCAGTCCCACATCCACAGCGGGACGATCAGGCAGCGGGAGTTGATAGACCCCCAACAACAGCTGGCCGAACAGGGCTGAGGGCAATTGTTTGCGATCCTCCCAGTTGACGTCGTCTTGAGCGCGCGACAGGGCCAGGAGCAGAAGGTGAACGCTGGTTGCGCGAGGCGTGCCAAGATCAACTCGCTCGATGTTGAGGGCGAAGCCCAAGCCAAGCGGCTGACCGATGATGCTCTCGGGGTCTCCGGCATAAGAGGCCATTTCCCGCGCCAGTGTGGCAATGGCGGATCGCAGTTGTTCGGGGCTATCCAGTGCTGGTGCGATGGTCCAGATGTCGTCGATCGCATAGGTGTCGACCGGAGATGCTGTGTCGGTGGCTGTCTCGCGATCGATCTGTTCACGAATCTGTTGAACGCGTGATGGAGGACTGACCGCTGATACGACGTTCGTTCCAGTCGGTGTAAGCAATTCCTCTCGCGTTGGTTCGGTCTGGGGTCTGGCATCCGTTGATTGGGAATGGGGCTCGGAGGAGGGAGCTCCTGCCGTGGCGACATCAATGCTCGGCAGATGGCTGTTCTCCGAGGGCTTGGTGAGGACAACGGCCGGCGTCGAGATGACCCGCTGGGTATCGCTCAGATCCAGGACCAACATACGGTAGGACTGTCCGAGCAAGTGGCTCATGCGCTCCAGCAGTTCATCCTGGATTTGCTCAAGGTCGAAGGATTCGGGGTCGGTATCGAAATAGCACAGGGTATCGAGCCAAAAATCGGCGAACGCAACGGTAGCGGTTGAATAACGGTTCCAGGTTCGTTCGGCCTGGCTTCGCAGACCGATTAGGCGTTCGATCTGGGGCTTGCCCAAACCGGCATACAGGGTTTGTGGAATGGCGGGCAATAAGTGTTCGAGGGTGTCGAGCATCCGGCTGATGTGCGACTGTGAAATAGGGTAACCCCCAGCGGCAAGACGTCGTGCCAGTTCACGTTGCGAGAGCATAGCGCCATCTGCTTCGAGCATTGTTTTGAGTTTGGCCACCGCCAGAGCCCGTTCGATGAAGGTGAGTTGGCCGTGCAGATCGCTTTCGGCCAGATGGCCGAGTAGGGCGGTGATTTCATTGCTCCAAGGCCGGAACAGGCAATGAATGCGGAAGAAGCGCTCGTCGTGGGTTTCCTGCCACAGTTCGCCGAGGATCGCCAAGCGGGTATTACCGCCATTGCGGATGATGAAATAGGTTTCACCCGGGCGACGGGTAATCGGTGGCGGTTGGTCCAGCCCGCGTTCACGGATCGAGGCCTTGATATCGTCGTAAAGCGGATTACGGATGAAACGCGGGTTGTGTTCGTAGGGCCGCAACTGCTCCAGGGTGACCAGCATAGGTGTCTCAATTACTGGATCGGACAGCCGCTCCAGTTCTGGACCCGGAGGGAAGTGGTCCTGGTGCAGCTTGTCGGTGATTTCCTCCTGACTGAGCTTCTTCATTTGAACTGCCTCAGTTAACGCCAGTTACGCAAATGGTCACTGACCTCGAATTTCACGATCTCGGCAGTCCCCGAACCTTCGAAATGTCGGGAAAGCTCTGCGAGGAACCAACCCATAGCCGAGTGTCCACGCTGCAGGCGAAAGACCACAGTGCAGTACTCCTCGCAAGGTGAGGGGTGTGGTCGAATAGATGGTTGAACGATGATGGGAAGTTGACCCAACATTAAAAGACTCCTAGCCAACCGCTGTTGGCCTCAAGGTCGAACAAACAAAATGACTTGGCGAGAAATGCCAGCCTGGTGCTTCGTCTCACTGAGCCTCCGCGCATCTGGTCATCGTAGAGATCGCCTCGCGCCATTTCGGAAACAACTCAATGGCCAGCGCTTGCATGGTTTCCAGCGCTGATGGCGAGCGTCGTTCACGTGATCGGCGCGTCTCGATTCGGTGGACCGGCAAACCGAGGGAAGCGGCATTGAGATACGCCACTCGGTCCGGGATTACGGTGTCTAGCACCGAGATATTGGTAGCCCCAGCGAAAGTCTTGCGCAGGCCACGGATGATCATCCGGTTGTCGACTCGAATGGCATTCACTTGGTTCAAGAGCAGTCGCAATGGGGGCGGTGTAATTCCCAGGAGGCGGAACGGTTCGAGCTCACTGAGCAGCTTCAAGGTGCCGCGGTGCAGTTCGCGAGCGGCGAGCATTTCCGGCGTGATGGGAGAGAGGGCGAGATCGGAGGCGAGGATGGCCATCTCCAGCAGCACGCTACGTGCGCCCTGAGTGTCAATCAAAAGCAGGTCATAATTGAGACGGAGATTGTCGAGCAGATTGCGCAGACGTAATCGCCCGTCGGGGGCGTGCAGCAGCAATGTATTCAGTCGGCCTTGATCGTCGTTGGAGAGGATCAGATCGAGCCCTGCAATTACTGTCCTGGAAATAATCTGGGCAGGAGTTCTTAGGTTGAGTGCGATGAGCTCGTACGCACCTGCATCAGCCTTCTGGCTCAAGGCGTAATAGCTGGAGAGGGTGGGTTGGCTATCCAGATCGAGCAGCAGGACGCGGACGCCGGCATCAGCCAATAGACCGCCGAGATTGGCGGCTACTGTGGTTTTACCCACGCCCCCTTTGGTGGAAACCACCGATACCACACGCATGGCATCAGGCCTGGTGACCTAAGCGTTCAACAATCCACTGCTCGATCTCCTCTGAGTCCCAGCCGACTGCGCGCATGCCAATACGTTTGGCTTGAGGAAATTTGCCTTCCTTCATCAGATTGTAAATGTGCGCACGCTTGAAGCCGGTTTTTCGCTCCACCTCGTCTCGGCGCATAATGTGGCGTTCAGTACTAGCTGAGGCGCTACTGGGGGACGTTACCAACGGATCTTTCATGACAAACACTCCATAGCAAATATTGGCTTGATGAGGATGTGAGTGGCATTCAAAATCACAATGAGATGAAAAGCACCGCGAATTACGATAAGCAGGACCGCAATTTTCGGTGCCTAATCGTTGTTTTCATCGGTGCGTCTGGCTGCTGCGAATCTTTCTTCAAGAGTGCGCTTGTTAAACCCAGGTTTGCCTTCATTTCGTGCTGTGAGAACAGAAATAATGGAAGCTTGGCTGACGAAGCTGGAGTAAGACTTGCCGCCTGGGGATTTACCTAGTAGTAGGCTGATGAGCGCGCCGATGAGACGCAGGTAAGAACGCTCAGATCGTTCATTTGGTTCCATGGCACTTTTGCGGTGCAGTATTAATTTTGCGTTTTCACGACGCAACAAATCACGCTCTTTCGTTAATTCTTGGAGGAGGCCTCGTGTGCGTTCACGCTCAGCTTTACAGATGTCTAACTCAACGAGCAACGCCTTATAAACTTCGATGGTGTGCGGTGAGACTGACTGTTTTTCGGATTCGTCAAAGATGAAGTTCGGCTGTTCTGCTGGATGGTATTCGATAAGCCAACGTTTGAGATCATTATGTCGAATTGTCAGTAGCGGCTGCTCTATCGTTTCACCTGAACTAACCGTCACCCCCATACATCCATAAGCTAGCTCCTGGTTACGGATTGCATCGTTTAGCAATTCTAATTTTTCTAAAAGGCCAGGCCATGATGCTAACGTCCGTTCCAAAGGAAGCAAATCTTCGATTTTGCTAAGAATTTTTGCTTCGACGGGCATCATTTCGCACCATCTGATCGCAATCTCGATGGGACGATAGAAAAGTTTCTTGTTGGCCTGATTGTCCCCATCCATTGACAGTACCAGTTATCTTCCTTGTTTAAGGTGCAGAAGTCAGCCGACGCCTTAGTGAGTGGCGAATAACCGCGCCACCGGGGCCGAACAGGTTTATGCAGCCAGTAGGAGTCAGAGTCTCATCGAATGGCATGAAAAAAACCAAACCGATCAGAGGAGCTCCAGAATGTCGACGGCGCATACGCAAATCAGTTGGCGGTACCATAGATCATACCTGCCTGGGATACCTAAGCTACTACCATCTCCAATGAGATTTTCAAGAAAGCAGATCGGCCTCATATCGCCCGACAAATCGGGCGAAAATGAAGCAGAGGTTATTTACTCGACGGCTTTGACCATGTCTTCGATGACTTTCTTCGCGTCGCCGAAGACCATCATGGTTTTGTCGAGGTAGAACAGTTCGTTGTCCAGACCGGCATAGCCGCTGGCCATCGAGCGCTTGTTGACGATGATGGTCTTGGCCTTGAACGCTTCAAGGATCGGCATACCGGCAATCGGTGATTTCGGATCGTTCTTCGCGGCCGGGTTGACCACGTCGTTGGCCCCGAGCACCAGCACTACATCGGCCTGACCGAACTCGGAGTTGATGTCTTCCATCTCGAACACCTGGTCGTAAGGCACTTCGGCCTCGGCCAGCAATACGTTCATGTGCCCTGGCATCCGCCCGGCCACCGGGTGGATCGCGTACTTCACGGTGATACCACGGTGGGTGAGCTTCTCGGTCAGTTCCTTGAGCGCATGTTGCGCGCGAGCAACCGCGAGGCCGTAACCCGGAACGATGATCACAGTGTCAGCGTTGGTCAGCAGGAAGGTCGCGTCGTCAGCTGAACCGAATTTCACCGGACGGGCTTCCTTGGCGCCGGCAGGACCTGCATCGACTGTGTTGCCGAAGCCGCCGAGCAGCACATTGAAGAACGATCGGTTCATCGCCTTGCACATGATGTAGGAGAGAATCGCACCGGACGAACCCACCAGCGAGCCGGCGATGATCAGCATCGAGTTGTTCAGCGAGAAGCCGATACCCGCCGCTGCCCAGCCGGAATAGCTGTTGAGCATCGACACCACCACCGGCATGTCCGCGCCGCCGATCGGGATGATGATCAGCACGCCCATCACGAAGGCCAGGGCCAGCATCAGCGCGAAGGCACTGAGGTTGCCGGTCAACATGAAGGTGATGCCCAGGGCCAGCGTCGCCAGACCCAGCAGCAGGTTGAGCTTGTGCTGACCGCTGAACTGTACCGGTGCGCCCTGGAACAGGCGGAACTTGTACTTGCCCGAGAGCTTGCCGAAGGCGATCACCGAACCGGAGAAGGTGATTGCGCCGATGGCCGCGCCAAGGAACAGCTCCAGACGATTGCCCGCCGGAATCGAATCGCCCAGCTGCTTGACGATGCCCAGGGATTGAGGCTCGACAACAGCAGCAATCGCAATGAACACCGCCGCCAGACCGATCATGCTGTGCATGAAAGCGACCAGTTCCGGCATCTTGGTCATTTCAACGCGCTTGGCCATGATCGAACCGGCGGTGCCGCCGATCAGCAGGCCGACGATGACGTAGCCGAACCCGGCAGTCGCGAGCTCAGCGCCCAGCTTATAGATGAGGCCCACGGTGGTGAGAATCGCCAGGCCCATGCCGAGCATGCCAAACAGGTTGCCGCGCCGCGACGTGGTTGGGTGCGACAGGCCTTTGAGGGCCTGGATGAAGCAGATCGACGCGATCAAGTAGAGCGTCGTTACGAGGTTCATGCTCATTACTTCGGCGCCTCTTCTTTTGCGACTTTCGGAGCTTTTTTCTTGAACATCTCAAGCATTCTGCGGGTGACCAGGAAGCCACCAAACACGTTCACCGCCGCCAGAGCCACCGCCAGGGTGCCCATGGTCTTGCCCAGTGGCGTCACGGTCAAAGCCGCCGCCAGCATGGCGCCGACGATCACGATTGCCGAAATCGCATTGGTTACCGCCATCAACGGCGTGTGCAGTGCAGGTGTAACGTTCCAGACCACGTGATAACCGACATAAATCGCCAGCACGAAGATGATCAGGTTGTAGATACCGGGGGAGATAAGCTCTTCCATCGTCTGAATCCCTGTTTAGGCGTTCTTGCGGATGACTTGGCCGTCGCGGCACATCAGGCACGCGGCGACGATGTCGTCTTCGAGGTTGATCTGCAGCTGCCCTTCAGGGGTGAACAGCAGCTTCATGAAGTCCAACAGGTTGCGCGCGTACAGCGCGGACGCATCTGCGGCGACCATGGCCGGCAGGTTGGTATGACCGATGATGGTCACGCCATGCTCGATCACCACTTGATCAGCTACGGTCAGCGGACAGTTGCCGCCTTGCGCGGCCGCCAGATCGATCACCACCGAGCCTGGCTTCATCTGCGCAACGGTTTCGGCACTGAGCAGGACCGGGGCCTTTCGACCGGGGATCAACGCCGTAGTGATCACGATGTCAGCCAATTTGGCGCGCTCGTGAACCGCGACTGCCTGGCGCTGCATCCAGCTGGCAGGCATGGGTCGGGCGTAACCGCCGACACCCACCGCAGCCTCGCGCTCTTCGTCGGTTTCGTAAGGCACGTCGACGAACTTGGCACCCAGGGATTCAATCTGTTCTTTCACCGCAGGACGCACATCCGAGGCTTCGATCACCGCGCCCAGACGCTTGGCGGTGGCGATGGCCTGCAGCCCCGCTACACCGGCACCCAGAATCAGCACGCGAGCTGCCTTCACCGTGCCCGCAGCCGTCATCAGCATCGGCATGAAGCGCGGATAGTGATGGGCGCCGAGCAGCACGGCTTTATAGCCGGCGATGTTGGCTTGCGAGGACAGCACATCGAGGCTCTGCGCGCGCGAGGTGCGCGGCGCGGCTTCCAGGGCGAATGCGGTAATTCCACACTCGGCCATTTTGCCGATGGTCTCGTTGTTGAACGGATTAAGCATGCCGACGACAATCGTGCCGCTCTTGATCTGGGTCAGCTCGCTGTCGCTGGGGGCGACGACCTTGAGAATCAGCTCGGCGCCGAAGGTATCAGTGGCACTGCCAATGGTTGCGCCTGCCGCTTCATAGGCACTGTCGACAACGCTGGCGTTAATGCCGGCGCCGCTTTGCACAGTGACCTTATGACCCTGGCCGATCAGCTTCTTGATGGTTTCTGGGGTTGCAGCAACCCGTGTTTCACCCGTCTGGGTTTCGAGAGGAACACCAATGTGCACGTCAAATCTCCTGTTGAGCTAATCTTCTTGTATTTTGGGATGCCAGCGACTAACAGTATTGGAGGTGAGACTGGGCTGAATTTCCCTGACACAGCATGCAGGCAGACGTAACCTCTTAAAGGCAGTATGTTTTTTCTGGTTTCTTACTTGCACAACAATTCGATTTTAAGTAATGTTCACATGAAGAATCGGGATCTTAAAGATGGGCTTGATTTATGAGTATTCCAATGGTGACATTTTAGACACGGCCCGATGTCTATGTTGCACGGAATATGAGCAGTAGCAGGTTATCCTAAAAATTTGACATGTTCCAATTCTAAGGCTGGTGTCGTGTATAACTATTGGTAATAGTGGTATGTGTAACGTGTGTTTCCCCTGTGACATGAGGTCAACACCAACAGGATAGTACCGAAAACCAAAAGGATACGGTTTAATGAAACCTGAACATGGGTGAGATAAAATATCAATTATATGCGGGTTGCTTGATCGGAAAAAACCGCTACAACGGCCGTTGAGAGCATAGTTGACGTAGTCATTAGGCGCTGTTCGTATCATTTGTAGTCTGGCTAAGGGCAGCCAACCCATGCAGGTCGTTGCCCGTTGTATTCTTGAGATACGCAGACAAAAGGTACTCTTAGGTTGTATTGAGAATGCCTTTAGTCTGCGTAGGATCAGGTATTTGCCAAGAGAGGGGCAAGATAAAAGGTGCGTAATGCGGTTCGGGTACTTTGGACGAAAAACTTACGACTGGTGTCACTCTCTCGGTTTACCGGCTGAAGGCAAGAATGTTGGTACGGTTAGACGTACACGATCAGTAGTTCGGCAGTAGTTTGGTCCGCCGAGCCGTCCGTACGGTTCAAAGCGATCCACTCGAACCCTAAGTTTCTCTTCGTCGATTAAGTCTTCACGAAAATACATCGCGACAATTTCACCAAATACGATGGAGCGCCGTGTCGAAAACTCGAGAATTTTATACAGCTTGCATTCCCAAGCGATGGGAGCATCGGTGATGCGCGGTACATCAATCGAGGTAGAAGGAGTCAAGCCAAAACCTACCGTGTCTGCTTCTGAGATGTGAGAGGGAAAATCACTGCCGCACAATACCATTCGTTCGGCGATGGTCTCGTCAACCATGTTGACTACGAATTGCTCGCGCTCGATGATATTTTTCAGAGTGTCTTTCTTTTCACCTGGGCGATGACTCTCCTCACCATAGTGATCGACAGCAATAACAAACAGAGGGGGATCTTCGCCCATATAATTGAAGGCACTATAAGGTGCCGCATTGCACAACCCTTCGCTGTTCAAACTTGTCACCAGCGCAATGGGGCGGGGGCCCACGCTCCCGGTAATCAGCCAATATTTTTGCATATTGGTCAGTTCCGACATGGCTATGTGCGTCATGCGTATCTCCAGTTTCGCGCTCTCGCGCCACACGATCAACTAATTATTGTAAGAAGCAACATTACCAACTAGGTTGGATTTTAGCTTTTGAATATTACAAATTCCAATGAGAATGCAGGGAGTTGATATAGCCATTGGTAATAGCAGAGATGGGTTCCTTCGGTCTGGGTAGGCCTAGGTTTGGAGTCGGCATCAAGCGCCTGACCGTCGAAGGCGGTCCGCACGTCAGTGGCTCGTACGTGAACGCCGGGCTGGTAGATGAAATCAGTGTGCTGATTCTGCCCCTGGTCGATGGCTGCGGAGCGCATCTGGCGTCGTTCTCATCGCCACTCCGGAGTTTTGGTCCAATCGAAAATCATTCTTACCTTTTTGATGATTGGCATGGGTGATGGATTCTGTCGTGTCAGAAGTATCGCATGCGCTACGGTATGCGCATTCTCAGGTTGGTGATTTTGATTCATTTGTGTGCATTGATGGTGAAAGGCGGTCTGGCTATTACCATTGGTAATGGTAGGTCACGACATCTTGATTTGTCCTTGTTTTTTTAACGCCATAAACTGAATTTCGCCAGCCTAATTGCCTTTGTCTTTACCGTTGCATGGAACCTTATGTACAAAGCTTTTAATGGCAAGGTAATCTTTTTAATGCAAGGAGTCATTATGTCCATTTCCCCAGTGACAATGCCAAGCTCGCAGGAAAAAGGGGACGTTCTGCCATCAGGGCCGAGTAAGCCCGAGATGATGGCGGCAGTCGCCTCGGTATTGTCCTTTCTTAAAGACAAGCCGTTGGATGAGCAGTTGGAAATCGAGCTCAATCAGCGTTTCGGTGCAACCTCTGAGGTGTATTCAGAGCTGCTTCGGCTGTTGCGCGTGGGTATAGAGGAAGGCTGGGCCTGCTACGCCGAAATCGACGGTCCGGACTATCGCCGCGGGCAACTGGCCAAGTCGACTGAGAACGCTAATGGTTACAGCGTAGAGACCGGCATGTTGAAGAACGTGTTGGGCAACTATCACCTTCACCCCCAAGGCGAGATCAACATGATCGGACCGGAGGACGATGGTGCAACCTTCTGTGGCAACGGTGCAGGATGGAAAGTGTTCGCACCCGGCAGCCAGCATTTTCCAACAGTTAAAGGTGGCAAAGTCACAATGCTGTTCTTTCTCCCAGGTGGAGAAATTGAATACATGGATCCCCCACGGCATAAGTAATAATTTTATTTAATAGCCTCCCAATAATTATAAAAGAAGGACAGGTGATGAATAAGTTCGCGGCGTTCGCGTTACTCTCTGTGTTGACCATGACCATGACCATGACCATGACCATGACCGTGCAGGCGGCTGACAGCGTAAAAATTGGTTTTGTCAGTACGCTGTCCGGCCCTCTTTCTGGGTTTGGGCTTGAGATCCGTGATGGCTTTAATCTGGCGTTAAAGACGAGCGGGAACAAAATCGGCGGAATACCCGTTGAAGTAGTGGAAGGTGATGATCAGGCGAGTCCCGATGTTGGCAAGCAATTAGCCGACAAAATGATCAAACGAGATAAGGTTGATTTCTTGACCGGTATTGTTTATTCGAACGTCATGCTGGCCGTGGGGCCGCCTGCCTTTGCATCTAAAACCTTTTATATCAGTGCGGCAGCGGGGCCGGCGGCGTTTGCCGGTGAGCGTTGCAATAAGTACTTCTTTGGTTTGTCTTGGCAGAACGATGGGCAGAGTGAGGCGGTGGGCAACTACATGACTACCAATCACTATAAGAAAGTATTCATTATTGCGCCAAACTACACGGGCGGCAAAGAAAACCTCGAAGGGTTCAAGCGTTTCTTCAAGGGTGATGTCGCTGCAGAGGTTTATGTGAAGTTGGGGCAGTTGGACTTCGCCTCGGAGCTCGCACAAATTCGCTCGACCAAACCGGATGCGGTGTTTTTCTATCTGCCAAGTGGTATGGGCATCAACTTCATCAAACAGTATGTGGGTGCCGGCCTGGATAAGGAAATTCCCTATTTCTCGACGGGTCACTCGGCTGATGAAGACGTGATTGCTGCCGTGGGTGCCCCCATCGTTGGTCTCAAAAACGCTTCGCACTGGGCCTGGGATTTGAAAAACCCACAAAATGATGCCTTCGTTGCAGACTTCAAAAAAGCCTATGGCCGAATCCCGACCATGTACGCCTTTCAAGGCTATGACGTGGTCCGGCTTCTGGACAGTGCTGTGAGAGACGTCAAAGGCAATTTGACTGATAAAGAAGCACTGCACACCGCCTTGATGACCACTGATTTCAAATCGCTTCGTGGCAATTTCAAATTTAATACCAATCAGTTCCCCATGGACACCTTCTATCTGCGCGAGGTGCAGAAAGACAATGCCGGGCTGATCACTAACAGAACTATCGCGACGATTTTCGACAATCACGCTGACGCATATGTCGGTGCCTGCAAGCTTTAGCCCCGTCATCAGTGACGCTTCATTCAGTACACCTTGACTAAACGGAAAGAACCTTATGAAACCAACAAATAAAATATTGGCGTTTTCCGGCAGTACCCGAAAAGCCTCGTTTAACGTTAAATTACTGAATCTCGCCGTGGCCGCCGCGCAGGAACACGGCGCGCAGGTCACGCACATCGATTTGCGTGAATTTCCGCTGCCGATCTATGACGGCGATCTGGAAGCGACATCGGGGGTCCCGGAGAACGCCGTACAATTGCGCGAACTCCTGCTGACCCACGACGGGTTGCTAATTGCGTCGCCGGAATATAACGGATCGGTGAGTGCACTGTTGAAGAACACCCTGGACTGGTGTTCCAGGCCTGCCAACGGCGTCGAAGGTCTGGCGCCGTTTCGCGGTAAAGCGGTTGGCTTGATGGCGGCGTCGCTCAGCCCATTCGGCGGCCTGCGTGGGATCATCGACTTGCGTGGAATTATGGCGAAAATGGGCGCTGTGGTTTTGGCCGAAGACGTCGCGATCGCTTCTGCGCAAAACGCGTTCGATCCGACGGACGCCTTTGTCGATTCCAACACTGCGAAGCTGGTCGATCAATTTACGTCGAATCTCATTGGTCTAGTCGCGAAACTGCACCCGAATACTGACGCGTCCAAGGTTGAGCGATGAGCACCCTGATCATTGAGGAAGCGCTGAATGGATTGCAGTTCGGACTCATGCTTTTTCTGCTGGCAGCGGGGTTGACCTTGGTGTTCGGGATCATGGACATGATCAACCTGGCCCACGGCTCGCTATACATGATTGGGGCTTATTTGACCGCGACTGTGACTGACGCGAGCGGTTCTTACTTCATCGGCGTACCTGTGGCGCTGGTGGCAACTGCGATCATCGGAATGGTACTGGAGGTGAGCCTGTTCCGAAGGCTGTACCGACGGGATCACTTGTCCCAGGTGCTGGCGACCTTCGCTCTGATTCTGATCTGTAACGAATCGGTACGGATGATCTGGGGGGCTCAGCCGATCCCACTCAATACGCCGGTTGCCTTTACGCATCCTGTCGAATTGATGCCCGGCCTGCAGTACCCGGCGCAGCGATTAATGATTATCGGTGTGGGATTGGTGGTCGCGGTTGCCATGTACTTCCTAGTGGCCAAAACCCGCTTGGGTATGTGGGTACGGGCTGGGGCTTCGAATCGCGAAATGGCGACCAGCATGGGTGTGAACATCAAATGGTTGTTCACCGCCGTGTTCGGCATCGGTGCAGCGCTGTGCGCCTTGGCGGGCGCAATGCTCGGTCCATTGTTGGCGGTGCAGGTCGGGATGGGTGAAAGCATTCTGATTTTGGCCTTCGTGGTGGTGGTCATCGGAGGTATCGGCTCGATTAGGGGGGCATTTGTCGGTGCCCTACTGATCGGTGCGGTCGATACCCTGAGTCGCTCGTTGCTACCGCTGTTACTGAGCAAGTTTCTGTCGCCGGCGGTGACCTCCTCGATTGGTGCAGCCGTGGCCTCCATCATCATTTATGTTCTTATGGCTGCCGTTTTGTTCTGGAAGCCACAAGGCCTGTTCCCTGCGCGTGGGTGACCCTATGACCTCGACCCTTCACCACAGCGTTCGGCTCGGCGTGGCTGCCGTGGCGCTACTTATTTTGCTGGTATTACCTTGGGTAGCCAGTGTGCTGGATCAGACGTTTTACATGACGTTCGCCACTCGGATCATGATCTTTGCCCTGGCCGCCACCAGCCTCAATCTGGTCCTGGGTTTCGGCGGTCTAGTGGCGTTCGGGCACGCCGGTTTTTTCGGGATTGGCGCTTATACAGTGGCCATTTTGATGGACATGGGCATCAGTTCCGCCTGGACTGCGTGGCCGGCCGCAGTGGCGATTAGCGCCGCGTGCGCGCTGCTGATTGGGCTGATTTCACTACGCACCCGCGGCGTGTATTTCATCATGATCACCTTGTCGTTCGCCCAGATGCTGTACTACATCTTTCAATCTCTGGCCGCATTTGGTGGTGATGACGGCATGTCCCTGGCTGGGCGTTCGACCCTGCCACTGGGACTTGATCTATCATCTGACGTCACTTTCTACTACGTCGTGTTATTGATCTCGGTGGTGGTGATGTTCGCCGTGCAACGTACGGTCAACGCGCGCTTTGGACGGGTACTGCAGTCGATTCGCGAAAACGAATCGCGAATGGAATCCATCGGCTATCCGGTGTTTCGCTTCAAGCTGGTGGCCTTCACCTTGTCCGGCGCACTGGCAGGTTTGGCCGGTGCGCTGGTCGCCAACCAGAATGGCTTCATCAGTCCTAACCTGATGCTTTGGACCCAGTCCGGTACGCTGATGATTATGGTGATTATGGGGGGGGTGGGTTATTTGTATGGCGGTGTTTTCGGTGCAGCGTTGCTATTAATATTGGAGGAGACGCTGTCCAACTACACAATTCATTGGCAATTGCCATTAGGCGTCATTCTTCTGCTGGTCGTGCTGTTTGCACAAACCGGCATCGCCGGAATATTTAGCAGGAAGGTGTCCTCATGAACCAGCCGCTCCTGGAAATCCGCAATTTGGTAAAACGCTTTGGTGGCCTGGTCGCCACCAACGGCACCAACCTATCCATCCATAGCGGTGAAATCCATGCACTCATCGGCCCGAACGGTGCCGGCAAGACCACACTCATTCATCAGATTTCCGGGGCGCTGAACTCCGATGAAGGGACGATGATTTTCGACGGTGTCGACATATTCGACATGCCCATGCACAAACGCGTGGCGGCTGGTTTGGCTCGGTCTTATCAGATCACCAGTATTTTTAAAAAACTGACGGTGTTGGATAACGTTGCGCTGTCGGTGCAGGCACGCAGTGGCAGCAGTTTTCGGTTTTGGCGAGCGGCTATTTCCGAGGCTGCGTTATTTAACGAAGCCCACCAGATCCTCGAACAGGTTGGTTTATCGTCGAAGGCCAAAACCATCGCCGGCAGTCTGGCCCACGGTGAGCAACGGCAACTGGAATTGGGCATCACACTCGGGACCCGCCCAAAATTGTTATTGCTCGATGAACCCATGGCCGGTATGGGCCCTGAAGACTCGGAAAAAATGGTGGAGTTGCTCATGGCGCTTAAGGGTAAATCGACCGTGCTGCTCATCGAGCACGATATGGCTGCGGTGTTCCGGCTCGCCGACCGAATGTCCGCGCTGGTTTATGGTCGAGTCATTGCCACCGGTGTGCCGAACGCTGTGCGGGAAGACCCTGAAGTCAAAAGAGCTTACCTTGGCGAGGAGGCGGTATGAGTGCGATCCTTGAAGTCAGCAACGTAGAAACTTCTTACGGCGAGAGCCAGATTCTGTTTGGCGTGAGTTTGAAGATCAGGGAAGGTGAAATGTCGACCTTGCTCGGCCGCAACGGCATGGGCAAGACTACCAGCGTGCGCTCTATTTTGGGACTGACGCCGGTCAACTCGGGATCAATTCGTTTTCGCGGTGAATTGATCGAGCGCAAATCGGCGGACGCCATTGGGCGCAAGGGTATTGCGGTGGTGCCAGAAGGGCGGCATATCTTTCCGAACCTGACGGTGAAAGAAAACCTGGTGGCCTTTGCCTGTAATCGCAACAAATCCTCTGAGCCATGGACGCTGGACAAGGTCTACAACTTTTTCCCACGGCTGGCTGAGCGCGAGCGCAACATGGGTTCGCAGCTGTCTGGTGGCGAACAACAAATGTTGGCCATCGGCCGTGCGCTGATGACTAATCCTTACTTGTTGATACTGGACGAAGCGACTGAGGGCCTGGCACCGCTGATTCGAGATGAAATCTGGGCTTGTCTCCACGCGTTGAAAAAAAGCGGGCAGACCGTGCTGGTGATCGACAAATACGTCGAGAAGCTAATTGCTCTGGCTGACCATCACACCATTATCGAAAAGGGCCAAGTCGCCTGGCAGGGTTCTTCAAAGGAACTGAGTCTGGACAAAGGCCTTTGGCAGCGATATTTAGGCGTCTAGATACCATCAATAGTTCTATTTTAGTGGAGTTGGCCAGAGGGTTGCTCCTGGGCCAGCTTCGCTTTTTTTTAGGTGGCTATTACTTTCACGAATAAATGACCGTGATCTTTTGAATTTGGTTTTCTACGCATATCGATAAAATAAAACCATCTTGCAACCCCCTGCAGAGCAGAAAACTATGAATACCTTATCGAATCAAGCATCACGTGTTGTGCCTGGCACCGTGCCTTGTCAACTGCTTAATTATGTCGACGGTAACTTTGTTACTTCTGTCTCGAGTTTCGCCAATATTAATCCGGTGAATGGCGAACTTGTTTCCAATGTGTTCGAGGCGGATGCGAAGCAGGTCAGCGATGCTGTTGTTGCTGCGCAAAAAGCGCTGAAAGGCCCGTGGGGGAAGCTGAGCGTCCATGACCGTGCGGCGGTGATTCACAAAATCGCTGATGGCATCCAAGCTCGATTCGAGGAGTTCGTGGCGGCGGAAGTGGCCGACACTGGTCGTCCGGTTCATCAGGCGCGGACCCTCGATATTCCACGTGCCATCGCCAACTTCCGGACCTTTGCCGATTTGGCGAAGACCAGCAACACCGACTTGTTTGAGATGGCTACAGCGGACGGTGCGGGCGCGCTGAACTACACCGTGCGCAAGCCGTTGGGTGTGATTGGGATTATCTCGCCCTGGAACTTGCCGCTGCTGTTGTTTACCTGGAAAGTTGCGCCGGCTCTTGCCTGCGGTAATACCGTGGTCGCAAAGCCGTCGGAAGAATCGCCGTCGTCTGCCACTTTATTGGCCGAAGTCATGCATGACGCCGGTGTTCCACCTGGCGTATTCAACTTGATTCACGGATTTGGTAAAGATTCGGCCGGTGAGTTTCTGACACAACATCCCGGTATCAGTGCCTTGACCTTTACTGGTGAGTCGAAAACCGGTTCGGCGATCATGAAATCGGTGGCCGATGGTGTCAAGGAGGTGTCGTTCGAATTGGGCGGAAAGAACGCCGCCGTGGTCTTTGCCGACGCCGATTTTGATGCCGCTGTAGCGGGTGTTTTGCGCTCTTCCTTTACCAACTCGGGACAAGTCTGCCTGTGTTCAGAGCGTGTGTACGTTCATCGTTCGATCTTCGACAAGTTTGTCGCGGCACTCAAGATTGAAACTGAGAAATTGATTGTGGGTTATCCGGATCAAGAAGGCGTCAGTATGGGCCCTCTGATTTCCCACGGGCATCGCGACAAGGTGCTGTCGTACTACCAATTGGCGGTTGAAGAGGGCGCCACGATTGTCACGGGCGGTGGGGTTCCTCAGTTCAACGATGAGCGCGATCAAGGCGCTTACGTGTTGCCGACGATCTGGACCGGGCTGTCAGACCAGGCGCGCTGCGTTACCGAGGAGATCTTCGGCCCGGTGTGCCACATCTCGCCGTTTGATGACGAGGACGAAGTCATTGGCCGCGTCAACGATAGCGACTACGGACTCGCCTGCGCCATCTGGACCACCAATCTTTCCCGCGCTCATCGTGTTTCCCGGCAAATCCATGTCGGCCTGGTCTGGGTTAATACCTGGTACCTGCGTGACCTGCGCACGCCTTTTGGCGGAGTGAAGCTGTCCGGTCTGGGCCGTGAAGGCGGTCGTTTCTCGATGGACTTCTACTCCGACATCGCCAACATCTGCATCAAGCTTTAAGGGGCATGGACATGCGTCGAACCCTGCAATCGAGCGCCATTGCTGCACCTCGTTTTCACTATTCGCCCTGTGTGGCGATCGGTAGCACCTATCAGGTCTCCGGAATGATTGCGTTGGATCCTGCCTCCGGTCAATTGGTCGAGGGTGGTCCCGGCGCGCAAACCAGCCGCATCCTCGCGAATCTGCAAAGTGCGTTGCCTGATTATGGATTGACCTTGGGCGATCTACTTATCGCTCGAATCTACACCACCCGTTTTGACGCATTCGCCGAGATCAACGCGGCCTGGGAAACCTTGTTTTCCGGCGGTTTGATACCGCCGGCAAGGACCAGTGTCGGCGTCAGTGCGCTGCCTTTGGGTGCCAGTGTCGAAATTGAATTTTCCTTCGTTAAATCATCACAGTGATCAAGAAGCCATGAAAAATAATATTGAACTCGCCGCGTCGAGGTTATGGCAGGCGGAGCTGGACGGAATACCTTGCGAGCCTGTCCGCGACTTGATCGGGATTGACGACGTTGAGCTGGCGTATGCCGTGCAGCAGATCAACACCGAGCGTCGGCTCAAAGAGGGTCGGCGTCTGGTCGGTCGCAAAATCGGCCTCACTTCCAAGGTCGTCCAGCAGCAGCTCGGTGTCGACCAGCCGGATTTCGGCATGTTGTTCGCTGACATGTGTCTGGCTGATGGCGAAGAAATCGCTAACCGCCGGGTGCTGCAAGCTAAGGTCGAGGCGGAAATTGCGCTGGTCATCGAGCGTCCTCTGGACCAGGGCAAACACACGATCGCTGACATTATCCGCGCTACTGCATTTGCTCTTCCGGCCATAGAGATCGTCGGCAGCCGTGTCGCGAACTGGGACATCAAACTCACCGATACCATTGCCGATAACGCGTCCAGCGGACTGTTTGTGCTGGGCTCGCGTCCGGTCAAGCTGGATGCATTCGACATCGTCGCCTGCGGCATGGTCATGGAACGCCGTGGCGATCAGGTCAGCGTTGGAATGGGTGCGGCCTGCATGGGCAATCCGCTGCTGGCTGCCGTTTGGCTGGCCGACACCATGGCGCGTCTTGGGCAACCGCTGCAACCAGGCGACATCATCATGACCGGGGCCCTCGGGCCTATGGTTGCTGCGGCTTCTGGCGATATTTTTGAAGCCAATATCCAAGGCCTGGGTCGCGTTCGCGCCTCCTTCGCCCCTGCGGAGGAGTAACAGACATGGACCAGAACACTCGGCTACAAG
Organism: Pseudomonas sp. P7759; assembly: GCF_013386445.1. Taxonomy (NCBI): domain Bacteria; kingdom Pseudomonadati; phylum Pseudomonadota; class Gammaproteobacteria; order Pseudomonadales; family Pseudomonadaceae; genus Pseudomonas; species Pseudomonas sp. P7759. The sequence goes on along the minus strand of NZ_JACART010000043.1, from coordinate 23,054 downwards.
TTGCCATTATCGGCTCCGGAAACATCGGCACCGATTTGATGATCAAGGTCTTGCGTAATTCAAAACACTTGGCGATGGGCGCAATGGTGGGCATCGATGCAGCTTCCGATGGCTTGGCTCGCGCTGCACGGATGGGTGTTGCCACCACTCACGAAGGCATCAACGGTTTGGTTAACCTGACAGGATTCGAGCAGATTCGTATCGTGTTCGACGCGACCTCGGCCGGTGCACACGCCAAGCACAACGAAATACTGCAGCAGCACGGGATCAAGGTCATTGATCTAACACCTGCCGCTATCGGTCCTTACGTGGTGCCTGTGGTCAATCTGAGGGATCACCTGGCGAGCACCAACATCAACATGGTGACTTGCGGTGGTCAGGCAACGATTCCTGTGGTGCGCGCCATATCGCGGGTCACTCGGGTTCGTTACGCCGAAATCGTGGCCTCGATTGCCAGTAAATCTGCAGGCCCTGGTACCCGCGCCAATATCGATGAGTTCACCGAAACCACCTCCCATGCGATCGTCAGTGTGGGCGGTGCCGAACACGGTAAAGCGATCATTGTGCTAAACCCGGCCGAACCACCGTTGATGATGCGCGACACCGTTCTGTGCCTGGCCGAAGGCGATGCCGACACTAATGCGATCCGCGAATCCATCGAACAGATGGTTAAAGACGTAGCGGCTTACGTGCCGGGCTACCGCATGAAACAGGACGTGCAATTCGACACGATTCCCGCTGACAAGCCCATCAATATTCCGGGCGTTGGCCTGGTCTCCGGCATCAAGGTGTCGGTGTTTCTGGAAATTGAAGGCGCGGCGCATTACCTACCCGCGTACGCAGGCAATCTCGACATCATGACGTCTGCCGCGCTCGCCGCTGCTGAGCAGATTGCCGCCAACATGATCGCGGCCGGGTAGGGGTATGACTATGAATAGCGCCAAGAAAATCTTTATCCAGGACGTCACCCTGCGTGACGGCATGCATGCAATTCGTCACCAGTATTCGCTTGATCACGTCATGTCCATTGCCAAAGCACTCGACGTGGCGAAGGTCGATAGCATCGAAGTGGCTCACGGCGACGGGCTCGCCGGTTCAAGCTTCAATTATGGCTTTGGTGCCCACAGCGATCTGGAGTGGATTGAAGCGACCGCCTCGGTGCTCAAGTACGCCAAGCTCGCGACCTTGCTGCTGCCAGGCATTGGCACTCTTCATGACCTTGATGCTGCGTTCAAGGCAGGCGTGCGCACCGTCAGGGTTGCGACCCATTGCACGGAAGCCGATATCTCTCGCCAGCACATTGAGCATGCTCGCAAATTGGGCATGGACACGGTTGGTTTTCTGATGATGTCGCACATGGCGACTCCGCAGAAGCTCGCGGAGCAAGCCAAGCTCATGGAAGGTTACGGCGCTGAATGTGTGTACGTCGTGGACTCGGGCGGCGCCTTGTCGATGCAGGGTATTGCCGAGCGCTTCAAAGCCTTCAAAGACGTCCTTGACCCCTCGACCCAAACCGGCATGCATGCGCACCACAATCTGTCGTTGGGGGTCGCAAACTCGATTGTCGCCGTGGAAAACGGTTGTGACCGGGTCGACGCCTCGCTGGCCGGTATGGGTGCCGGGGCAGGTAACGCCCCGCTGGAAGTCTTCATCGCCGCCATCGACAAGTTGGGCTGGAACCATGGCACTGACCTGTTCACCTTGATGGACGCCGCTGACGATCTGGTACGTCCCCTGCAGGACCGCCCGGTACGGGTAGACCGTGAAACTCTCGCGCTGGGTTACGCCGGTGTCTACTCAAGCTTTTTGCGTCATGCAGAAGCAGCTTCGGCGCGTTATGGCGTTTCGGCCGTCGACATCCTGGTCGAGCTGGGCAATCGGCGCATGGTGGGGGGGCAGGAAGACATGATCGTTGATGTCGCCCTGGATTTACTGAGCAAAGGAGGGGGTAAGTGATGAGCAACCTGGACATTTATGCCATTTCAACGGCGCTTGATAACGCAGCCAGATACCGTGAAGAAATTGATCCGCTGACCCCGGTCCATGGGTTCAATCTGAATGAAGCATATGAGATTCAGCGGACGTCGATTGCTTTGCGTCATGCTCGCGGCGAATTGCCGGTCGGCATCAAACTGGGCTTCACCAGCCGCGCGAAGATGATTCAGATGGGCGTCGACAGCCTGATTTGGGGTCTTCTCACCGACGCGATGTTGTATGAAGAAGGAGCAGTGATTGACCTGTCTGACTTCATCCATCCGCGTGCTGAACCCGAAGTCTGCTTTTTGACCAAGCGTGACATCGACCGACCTCTGACGTTACTGGAAGCCTCGTCCTACCTCGAAGGTGTTGCCCCAGCGATTGAAATTATCGATTCCCGTTACCGCAATTTTAAATTCACGCTGGAAGACGTAGTCGCTGATAACTGCTCCTCCGCCGGCCTGGTGATCGGTGCCATGTCGCGCAATCTCACCGATTTGGCCAACTTGGGAGTGGCGATGCGTTTCAACGGCAGGCCCATGCAGATAGGCAGCACCGGCGCCATCCTGGGTGATCCGCTGCGCAGTGTCGTGCAGGCCTCGCGTTTGGCTGCACGCGCAGAAATGGTACTCCCAGCGGGGTCCTTGATTATGGCGGGCGCTGCCACCGCCGCTCAGGCGTTGACCGCCGGCACCCATGTCAGCGCAGAAGTTACTTCTTTGGGACGTGTCGAGTTTTATACGGGAGCGCGAGCATGAGTACTGAAGCGAAATTGGTTGAAGGAAAAGCCCTGCCCCGTGGAAAGTTTCCCCACGTAAAGCGTGCTGGCGATTTTCTTTTTGTTTCAGGCACAAGTTCCCGTCGCCCGGACAATACGTTAGTCGGTGTCGAAGTGGATGAAATGGGGACCACGCATCTCGATATCGTGGCGCAAACCACTGCGGTCATCGAGAATATTCGAGACATTCTTGGCAGTGTTGACGCGACGTTAGACGACGTGGTCGAAATATCGACGTACTTGGTCAACATGAACGACTTCGCCGGTTACAATCAAGTTTACGGCACGTATTTCGGTTATGAAGGCCCGGCGCGAACCACCGTCGCCGTGCACCAGTTGCCGCACCCACACTTGGTTATCGAAATTAAAGCTGTCGCCTATAAACCGTTGTCACAGAAGGGAGTTTGACGATGTTTACATACGGTAAACCATTGAATTTTCAGCGCTGGCTTGACGATCACAAAGACTTGCTTAAACCGCCAGTTGGCAACCAGCAAGTGTGGAAGGATGCCGATTTTTTGGTAACGGTAGTGGGAGGGCCTAATTTTCGTACCGATTTTCATGATGACCCGATGGAAGAGTTCTTCTATCAGTTTAAGGGCAACGCTTACTTGAACATCATGGACCGGGGGCAGTTGGAGCGTCTTGAACTGGAAGAGGGTGCGATCTTTCTTTTGCCCCCACATTTGCGTCACTCACCGCAACGGCCTGATCCGGAAAGTCGCTGTTTGGTCATTGAACGCCAACGGCCACAAGGCACGATCGATGGTTTTGAATGGTACTGCTTGAACTGTAACGGGCTTGTCCATCGTGTTGAAGTACAACTTAAAAATATCGTCACCGATTTGCCCCCGTTGTTCGATGTGTTTTATGCCAATGAGAACTTACGCAAGTGCCCGCAATGCGGCCAGGTTCACCCGGGTAAGGCGGCGATTGATGCAATGGCGCGTGGAGAAAAATCTTGAAAAGTCCACATATCGATATGCATTCGCACTTTTTTCCACGGATTTCGGAACAAGAAGCTGCGGAGTTCGATTCGGCACAGGCACCTTGGCTACAAGTAAGCGCTAAAGGTGATACCGGTTCAATTATGATGGGCAAGAATAATTTCCGTCCGGTTTACCAGGCTCTATGGGATCCCGCTGTCCGGATTGAAGAAATGGACGCGCAGGGCGTGGATGTCCAGGTGACTTGCGCCACGCCTGTGATGTTCGGCTACACATGGGAGGCCAAAAAAACGGCGCAATGGGCTGCGCGAATGAATGATTTGGCCTTAGAGTTTGCCGGTCACAACCCCCAGCGTCTCAAAGTTCTGGCTCAGGTACCCTTGCAAGATCTGGATTTGGCGTGTAGAGAAGCATCGCGTGCTGTGGCATCGGGGCATCTTGGTGTACAGATTGGCAACCATTTGGGAGACAAGGATCTCGACGATGCGACACTCGAATCCTTTTTGACCCACTGTGCCAACGAGAACATCCCAATTCTGGTTCATCCGTGGGACATGATGGGTGGACAGCGGATGAAGAAGTGGATGTTGCCGTGGTTGGTTGCCATGCCGGCGGAAACACAGCTTGCGATTTTATCGCTGATATTGTCCGGTGCATTCGAGCGAATTCCAAAGTCGCTGAAAATTTGCTTCGGGCACGGCGGGGGCAGTTTTGCATTTCTGCTAGGGCGCGTTGATAACGCTTGGCGACATCGCGATATCGTGCGCGAAGACTGCCCGCGCCTGCCGTCCGAATACGCCGACCGATTTTTTGTCGACAGTGCGGTATTTAACCCGGCGGCACTGGAGCTGTTGGTCAGTGTGATGGGCGAGGATCGTGTCATGTTGGGGTCCGATTACCCATTCCCATTGGGGGAGCAAAAAATAGGTGACTTGATTTTGACCAGTGATTTTGAGGAGTCAACCAAGAAAAAGATTCTGTCGGGCAACGCCAGCCAGTTTTTCAACATTCCGCTGTAGTCAGCAGTACTGATACACCATTTCCTATTACTGAAAATCAGGACGGCAAACATAAAAGCGTTCTATTTAAAAGGCGCGATAAGCACTCTGAATTTGCTAGCGCGCCGTTCTGAAAGTTCAAGAGCGCTGGTAAGTAAGCGGGGCTTACTGCCAAGAAAATTTGTAGGTATTTAGTCTGGAAATCAGTCTTTTCCTGAGGATCGGATGGCCCATCGCGTTATACTCTGTTTTTAGCATTCGATGGGCACTAATGTCGATTTTATACCTGGAGCGTTATGGAAATCTTACCCATATCGGCAATCACGTTAAGTCGAAAATTGAAATTCAACCAGCTCATGATATTTGAGCTGGTGCTGGAGTCAGGTTCATTTGTAAGAGCTGCCAATACCATGGGCCTTACTCAGCCAGCGATCACTAAAGCTATTTACGATCTGGAGTCTTTTTTTGGCGGTCCTTTGTTTGATCGCTCCAATCGAGGGGTGACGCCCACCGAATTCGGCATCATGTTAGGTCGTCGCGTAAAGTCATTGATTGCTGAAACTCGTTACATGACTGAAGAAGTCAACGCTTTCCGCACAGGGGATGCCGGGCACGTTATTGTCGGTACACTTATCTCCGCGTCGGCGAAGCTTTTACCGCGTGCCATAGTGAAATTACGCAAGGCTACGCCAGGTGTTTCGATCACGGTCCGTGAAGGTACAACGGCACAAATGTTTCCCGCTTTGGCCACTGGGGACCTTGACATTGTGGTCGGTCGGCTTCCGGAGCAAGAGCTGGCGCATGCGTTTGCGCTCAAGCACGAGGTCTTGTTTGATGAATCCTTTTGCGCGGTAGTGGGAAAAGGTCATGCACTGTCGGATCGAAAAGGTCTGAACGTTGCCGAGTTGATGTGCGAGGAGTGGATATTTCCGTTGCAGGAGTCCCCGTCCTACAATGCTGTCGCTAAGTTTTTCCGGGATGGCGGGTTAGGCCTGCCGCCTCATCATGTACATTCTCTTTCGACGCTGACTAATATTGGCTTGTTGTTGGAAACCGATATGATCGCGCTGATGCCCCGTGCGGCTGCATTGCAATTCTTGAAAGCTGGCTTGTTGGCCATCCTTGATATGACCAGCACCGCCAATTTTGGCCAAGTCGGTTTTTCGATACGGGCTGACAAAGACGTTAACCCTGCCTGTAAAAATTTTATTAAGTGTCTTCGTGAGGCCGCCATGGGAATATTTGAATAACCCTCTTCCCTGAGCGTAATCCCCCTGTTCCGTCACTCTTGATCGGACCACCTTTCATTCTATTCTCCTTCGTTTGTCTGGTTTTCAGGCACGTAATTTGATGGCGCCTATCGGATTGTCTATTACTAACGGTAATGGACGATGAGGGGATATTGATTGGCATTTGTTTTTTGGATGGCCTAAAAAGAGAGTGTGTCTTTTTTGGTGTTTTGCAAATCCAAGTACAGAGCGACTGGATAATCAGCGTCGCTTGCTGTATTGAATTCATTCGCCGACTAAGTCGCAAGTGTTAAACAGCATATAACAACAATGAACAGCTGTGACCGAGCGGCACTATGCTGTGCGTATCACAATAATAAAAATATTTTGCCCCTTTAAGCCAATCAGTGACTTTTAACGGAGCTTACTATGCGCATAAAAACAATAAATGCTGTCGCTTTGATGGTGACAACTGGAGCAATACAGCCGGTACTGGCCAGCCAACAGTCGGATGCCACCGGATTTGTTGAAGGTTCGAAAGCATCCATCAACATCCGCAACATGTTCATGAATCGCAACTTCCGTCAATCCAGTGCGCCACAGAGTTTCGGTGAAGAATGGGCCCAAGGTTTTATCGGTACTTTCCAGTCAGGTTTTACGCAAGGGACGGTCGGCTTCGGTGTCGACGTGCTTGGCCAGTTCGGTATGAAACTGGACACCGGCGATGGCCGCACCGGCGGTGGTACCGGCCTATTGGAACAGGACAAAGATGGCGCCAAAGACAATTACTCAAAACTCGGTGGCGCTCTAAAGGTTCAGGTCTCCAACAGTGTGCTTAAGTACGGCAATCAGCTTATGTCGTTGCCGATCCTTTCTACCTCCGACGCGCGGCTGTTGCCCGAGTCAGCCACTGGATTGTCGCTGACCAGTAACGAAATAAAAAATCTGACGTTTTCGGCGGGGCATTTCACCGGCCTCAACAATCGCAATGACAGCAAGCCCGACAGCGCCCGGCTCACCAGCCTCGACTACGTCGGCGGGTTTTACAAGTTCAGCGATCGCTTGACCGGCAGTTTGTTTTATCAAAAAGTCGAAGATTACTGGCGCAAATACTATGGCAGCACCACCTACGCTATCCCGCTCACCAAGACCCAGGCCTTGAATTTTGACTTCAATATCTACGACACCAAGAGCAGTGGCGAAGCTCGGGCAGGTGAATTGGATAACCGGATATGGAGTTTGTCGGCCGCCTACACCTTGGGCGCGCATCGATTCTTGATTGGTCACCAGCGTGTGTCCGGGCGTGGTGATTACCAATATGGTATCGATGGTTTGAGTACGGTGTATGTGGGCAACTCGATCCAGTATTCCGACTTCAACTACCAAGACGAAAAATCCTGGCAGGTCCGTTATGACATGAATCTGGCGCCTTACGGAATACCGGGCTTGACCTTTATGACCCGATACGTAAAGGGCACCGGATTCGATACCGCGGCGACCAATAACGGCCATGCCTGGGAACGAGATATCGAATCCAAGTATGTGGTGCAAGAAGGCCCCGCAAAAAATTTGAGTTTCCGGCTACGCCACGCTTCGTACCGCAGTTCCGATAGAGGCGGTGAGATCGACGAAATTCGGATCATCACGGAATACCCGCTAAACATTTTTTGAGGCTCGACTGGAAGTCAGACGTTCATGGCGGCTGTTGACGCAGCCGTTTTGAGCATTACACGAGGTGACAACATGGGCTACGACATCAAAATCTTCGATCCAATAAGGACCGCGGTTATGGTCATCGACATGCAGAATGACTTCATCGCCGTCGGTGCGCCGTTGGAAACGTCTACCGGTCGAGCATTGATTCCGATACTGAATAAACTGGTCGACGCCTTGCGCGACAGAGGTGCCACTATCATCTACACCGCCCATGTACACAAGGAAGACGGTACGGATATTGGACGTTATGGGGAAATCCATCCGCCAAGCGGCCGAGGAGAGGCGTTGGTTGAAGGCAGCCTTGGGGCCGAGATCTATCCAGAATGCGCACCAAAGAAGGGTGATCGACTGATCAAAAAACATCGTTACAGCGCTTTTTTTGAAACTGAACTGCAGCAGATTCTTAAAGAGCGGTGGATCCAGAACGTGGTGGTTGTGGGTGTCACTACCGAGAACTGTGTTCATGCCACAGCGAGGGATGCGCTGTTTCGTGACTACCGTACTTTCGTTATTGCCGATTGCTGCGCTACTCGTGATCATCCGGATGCCGGCTGGGGTGCATTGTCTGCCTCGCAAGTACAACAGACTTCGCTGATAATACTCAAACAATCAACCGCCGATGTCTGTACGTCGGAGGAGCTTGTGAAACGATTTTGCTTTCCGACGGTTCTGCCTACTTGATAATTTTTATGTCTCCTATTGTGTCTGGTCCCAGGACTTCCGCACTGCTAGGGTTCTTGTTTGAAAAGCAACATCAGAGACGTAGTTCCGTGTGGACTGATGTTTGAGTATCTTGTCGATCAGCCAAGTTTGTTGGTGTCGAGTCAACTAGGTTGTTCGCACTTTCAAATCGCTTTGATATTTAGACAGTATTCACAGGCAAGTCCTGCTTTCATTAATTCATAGTTCTTTCGCAGGCCTGCCATTACGGTTTATATACACGATGAAGCTTATATAAAAGCAACCATAAGTAGCCATTGAACCGGTCTCATTCATCTGGAGAGCAGGCCTACGAAGCTTTATTGGCCTAGAACGACCAGACAAGTTTGACCAAGGTCGTCGTCCCTTCTGGTCTGTTTTCTACTAAGGCTTATTTTAGATATTTCGCCTCTAAAGACCAGCCTTGCCCTTGGTAATGTAAACCTGGTCCGTATGCGACTTCCTGCCCTCGAAATCCTATATCGGAGCCGTCTACTCGATCGGATGTTAGTTGCTTGAAGGCATCCCCCTGAAGGCCAATCGTCCAGTGTGGGCTGATCTCATAGCCCGCAGCATAGTTTGCAGCGAAATACTGGCCAGAGTGGTAGTTAGTGGCGTGATTGGTTGAGTTGAAGCCGTAGGTCACTTCAGTGGAAAGGTCCCATCCGTTAGGTTGGTGGTAGCTATATAGAATGAGCGGTCGCAAGGTGTAGTAGTTTTTGCCGGCATTCGCCATCTGGTTTTTGTCGTAGGTGCCAGTTGGAACTGCCGCCTCCATGGCTGTCACCCAATGGTGATACCCATTGTGCCAAGAGAGGAATACTGCCAGGACTAGGTCTGCCATCGCTTGGCGTTGATCGGTCATTCCGCCCTGGCTGACACGTAGATCCAGTATCGGTTGAGCTGCACTAAAGCCTAATTGTCCTCCCATGATCTTTGTTTCAGTCATCCAGATTAGGCGCGGAATAATCGCATCCAGATTTATTCCAAAACCAGGAATCAGGGATTTACCATGTTTGTCATTAAAGCGAGACGCGTGATAATTCTGATAGTATGCCAGCAGGTAAACGCCAGGAGGAGGAAGATTGCCTGTGGTGAAGCCCTCGGCACCAAGGGCAAAAGTATCGGCACCATTTTCAGTTGCGACTGCCAGATTTCCTGCCATGCAAGCAGCAAATCCTATTGCCAAACGAATGCTCGGGATGTTCATTGAATTAGCCTTATTATTTTTATTTAGCGCTTTCGCTGCCTGTGCGAGTTGCGGTCGCATCTTGGCGAACGTAAAGCAAGGTAGCGAACCGTCGTGGCTTATCTAGAACGGCAGGTAGCCAGCGAATACGGAATCTGGCTAACTTCGTACAGCGCTAGGGTTACAGACTTTGTACTAAGCATAAATCGATTGCGTGAGTGGGCTTACCTGCGGAGAAGGCCAGCTAGGGCGTTGTTCAAAATGCTTCTGGTCGGGAGTTCGCTATAAAGTTGAAGCAGCCAAGACTGCTGTTCGGCATAGGGGATTGACTAAGCTCGTGAGGTTGGAACATCGACCCGTGATAACCGAGTTCGGCGAGTCTGGGAGGGCGACTCGCCGAAGCGGGATTTGTATTGCTGGTAGAAGATTCCCAAGTGGGTAAATCCCCACTGCGATGCGATGGACTCGATCGTTGTCGCGGAATCGTTGCCGGGCAACAATTGCGTATGCACACGATCAAGCCTCAGTTCAACTAGATAACGCATCGCAGTGGTACCCTTGAACTCCTTGAAGGTACGGGTTAGGGAACGAATACTGCAGCTGGCTGAATTGGCAATATCGGCAAGGGTCAGAGCATCACTAATATGATGCTCCATGTACGCCACCGCGCGATGCCATTGGCTCGGAGCGATGGTCGTAGCCTGCTCCGCCAACGCTGGCGGGTAATTGTGAGGCTGACACGACAACAGCGTCATCATCAACAGCTCCTCAGTCGCGGGTGCGAACTGCTCACGGAAGAGACGATCACCACCTCTTTCAAGCGTGCTTACCACAAATTCCAGCAAGGACAACCAGCGCCAACTGACTTGAAGTCCATCCATGACCACGGCGAATTTCAATGGCCTTCTTCCCTGCCTACCTATCATCCGCCAGCACAACGACTCCACACGTCTACGTGGAATCCGCAATTTGAATGCGGTCGAGCCCGCCGCGTACTCGAAGCGGGAATGATCCTCATCGACGGTAAGTAATGTAGCACCAGCGACGACATCGTAACTGTTGCCGGCTGTCACAACTCGAATGCGCCCCGCGATCACCGTCGTAACGATTAGCCATCCCCCCAGATCATCAGGTTCAATATTCACGTCACTGCCGTAGTTGACTGTGGAAATATTAAGTGTGCCCCAATTGACCGTATGGACAAGAACGGGCCCAGCATCCCTCAGTCCGGACGGTGCATAGCTCCGGAATGGGCCAAATAGTGTGGATATCACTCGATTTGCTTCGGTACGATCATCGGTACACAAAAAGAGATGTTCGTCAGAAAGTAAGAGACGGCGAAATTCAGAGGGTGTAACGGATGAGTGCGTCATGGTATCTCTCGCAAAACACAGTCGTGTTAATTGATGCAGTATTGATAACTCTGATTTTTTCTCGGAAACTCTAAGGAAGTTATTAAGTCCGGCGCTAGGTACCAGCTGCTATAGCAGGATGCAGCACATGAGTTCAAAATGTCAACTGTCATGAAGGTTATATTATTTTTAAACGGATATACAAGTACGGTTAGATTTAAGATATTCCATCTTGTAATAGACGCTCATGATTTTTTGATTACTAAAGCGCCAATTTACTCGATAGATTTTAGAACTGCGTTTCGAGCATGAGCGTTCTGCACCTGCTGCAACGCCTGAAAACCACATCGAGAGATTAACCATGAGCGAAATGTCTGCTGAATTTCAAAAAGAACAATCCACTCGCGCGTCGTTGTTAAAGAGGGCTAATCTGGAGGCTGGTTTCTTCAACTTCATAGGGGGCAAACGGGTTTCTCTCGGCGGCACCCTGGATGTTGTGAATCCGGCCACGGGGGAGGCTATCGCCTCGGTCCCTGACGTGGGCCAGGAAGGATTGGATCAAGCGGTTGCCGCTGCTCGCGGCGCTTTTCCTGCATGGGCAGCAACTCCATACGCCGAGCGGCGAGGGCTCCTGAGCTCCTTTATTGCTCGGATCAAGGAGCACGAACCGGACCTGATAGCGCTGCTAACGGCAGAGCATGGCCGTCCGCTATCGACATCCACTTGGGAACTGCAAACGCTCACAGATGAATACGGTCCGGCATTGATTAATCTGGAATTGCCTTCAGAAGAAAGCGATACGAAAACAATGGGCCATGTGATCAAGCGATATACTCCGCTAGGCGTTGTCTGCGCCATTAGTCCATGGAACGCACCAGTACTTTTATCCTTTCTGAAAGTTTTGGCAGCGCTGGTGACCGGCAATACCATCGTTCTGAAACCTTCACCGTACGCACCTTTGACAGTGCTACGCATCGCGGATTACGGAATTGATCTGCTACCACCAGGCGTGCTGAACATCATCACCGGTGGCGATACTCTTGGTCCGCTGATGACGGCGCACCCAGGGTTCGACAAGGTAACCTTCACCGGTTCGACTCAGACTGGCAAGCGGGTAATGAACTCAGTGGCGACAACTCTCAAGCGCTTGACTCTGGAGTTGGGCGGTAACGATCCTGCTATTGTGCTTCCAGATGCTGATCCAGAAAAGATAGCCGAGTCACTGTTCTGGAGCATGTTTATGCTCAATGGACACGCATGCATCAGTCTTAAGCGTCTTTATATTCATGAGTCGATTTACCCGGCAGTGACTCAGGCGCTCATTTCCTACGCCACTCAAATTAAGACTGGCGATGGCTATGCGCCAGATTCGGCGCTGGGACCTGTGCAAAACAAGATGCAATTTCAACAGATCCAGGCGACCTGGGCAGAAATAGAGAGCAGCGGAACGAAAGTTCTGTATCAAGGTGAGGCACCTGATCAGGGATATTTCTTTCCTGTGACGATGCTCGATAATCCCGCGGACGATGCTTCCTTTGTGAAAAAAGAAGTGTTCGGTCCTATCCGCTCCGTCATGAAATACACGGATTTAGACGACGTAATTCGTCGTGCCAATGACACCAGTTATGGACTCGGTTCATCAGTCTGGGGTACTGACACTAAACAATTAGTAGAAGTTGCTAGCCAGTTGAAGTCCGGTACGGTCTGGATTAATCAGCACGCTAGTTTGGCTGGTGATCTACCGTTCGGTGGTCATAAGGAATCAGGTTTCGGCGTTGAGTTTGGCATTGAAGGGTTGAAGTCTTATTGCAGCGTGCAAGTTATTGCTACCAAATAAAGATATTAGCACTATTGTTGTTAATTAAGTGATAGCGCCTTGCGTCGCACCATCATCATGTTGCCTAACCGGCGATGCGTTGTGCTCGACTAATCATCAGGATAAGAATAATGAAAGATAGTTTCGATTTTATCGTTGTTGGAGCCGGAAGTTCCGGTTGTGTTACAGTGAATAGGTTGGTTCTCGAACACGGCGCACGCGTTCTTTTATTGGAGGCGGGCCCTAGCAACAACAATCAGATCATTAAGATGCCCGCTGGCACTTTGAAGATGATCTACGGTAAAACACCTTTTGTTAAGCGCATAAGGTCTATGCCCCAGCCGTCACTCGGCGGCCGTGCCATCGATGTCGCCCAAGGCAACGTTGTCGGCGGAGGAAGTTCGGTCAACGTCATGCTTTATGCGCGAGGCTCCCGACTTGATTATGATTTATGGGATAAAGCGACAGGTGGCGCCGGATGGGGATGGGATGATCTGATTCCCTATTTCCGCCGTCAGGAAGGCAATCAGCGATTGCAGAATGAGGCGCACGGTAGTGAGGGGCCATTGAAGGTGTCGGATGCTCCGTACCTCATCGAAGCTGACAGCTTGTTCCTGCGTACTATGCAAAATCTCAACATTCCATATACCGATGATTTCAACTCCGGCAATCTCCATGGTGTTGGTCTTACGCAATCTACGGTTTATCGCGGGAGACGTTGCAGTTCCGCGGACGCCTTCTTAAGCCCGATCCTTAACGATCCTCGCTTGACCTTGGTGACCTCGGCGCGCGTGAATCGAATTCTGTTTGAGGGCACTCGCGCGGTGGGTGTGGAATATGTGGTTGACGACATTACTCATCAGGCCTCAACCACTGGTGAGGTCATCCTGACAGCAGGCGCCTTTGTTTCACCACAACTGCTCATGTTGTCGGGCATTGGTCCTTGCAAACATCTGGAGGAGCACGGCATCAAGACTCTGGTCGATTCGCCTGGAGTCGGTCAGAACCTGCAAGACCACCATGTCGCGATTCTCTCGGCCACCACGAAACGTCCCATTGGTTACTTTGGTGAAGATACTGGCTTGAAAGCGCTTAAAAACGCGATTCAGTATTTTGCGTTCAAAAACAGTGGACCTATCGGTTCCACAGGCTCGGAAACTATGGCATTCGTTAACCTCGACGATCCCGAGGCCGATCCAGATATCCAGATTTATTGCATCGGCGCTATGTGGCCAACGGTGAAGCGTGGCCCAACCGACGCCGTGACTCTGATGGCGAACCTAGTCAAGCCGCTTTCGCGGGGCACGGTGAAGCTGCGTTCGGCAAACCCTGCCGACCATCCTGAAGTTGATCTTCGCTGGCTTAGCGATCCTTCGGACCGTCGCCGCATGTTGCAGTCGCTCAAATACCTGAGAGAGATCGTCGCGACAGCTCCGTTTTCCTCGGTCATCGATGAGATTTTCTCGCCGGTCAACCAGATACAGTCCGACGAAGCACTGCTGGACTACATCCACCAGACTACGGAAAGTAACTACCACCCCGTTGGTACTTGCCGGATGGGCCAGGAAGACGATCCAATGTCTGTCCTGACCCCCGATCTGAAGGTCAAAGGCGTGCAAAACGTTCGTGTGTTTGACTGTTCAATGATGCCGATAATCATCAGCGCCAACACCAACGCGACAGCAATGGCCGTTGCCGAGAAAGGTGTTGATCACATGATGGGGAAAATTTCGCTGCGCACACCTGGTCGCCAGACCAGTGTTAGTACCGCGGAGTCCACAAGAAGTTAAAGCACTCCATGGCTTCACCGGCAAGGCTGCTCCCACTATGGATCATGAGTCTCGTAGGAGCGGGCTTGTCGGCGATGAAGCCAGCCTGTGCTTTACAGGTCTTCATCAATAACAAACCTGCTCTTGCAAGGGATTACGAAATGCACATCGATAGACCTATCGAGTTTTTCTTTCTTACGGTGTGGCATTGGATTCTAGTATTTTGTTGCTACCCAACGCTGGCTGAGAGGCATGTTGAGGTGCCATCAAGGTTTAACGTCGCAGTTGTATTTTGTGAGGAGAACACATTCGATGAATGCTTCTAATTTTTCGAGTACGGACGAGATTAGGTCAGCGTTTTCCCATGCAATGTCACAGATGTACAGGGATGAAGTGCCTCTCTATGGTATTTTGATGGAACTGGTTTCCGAGGTGAATAGGGAAGTCATAAGCGCAGACCCCGAACTGTTCAAAAAACTGGCGCAGACTGGTGAAATTCACCGCTTACATAACGAGCGGCACGGCGCAATTCGTGTAGGCACAGATGCAGAGTTGTCAATGTTGTGTAGGTTGTTTGCTGTGATGGGAATGGAACCTGTCGGGTACTACGATCTGGCCCCCGCTGGGGTCCCTGTTCATTCCACAGCATTTCGGGCAATTGAAGACGCTGCACTCAACACTTGCCCGTTCAGAGTATTTACTTCTCTGCTCAGAGTCGAATTGATAGACGATACGGAGCTCCGAGCGATCGCTCAGCATTTGCTCTGTCAGCGCAAGATTTTTACTCCTCGAGCTTTAGAACTAATTGAGCAATGCGAAGCTGCAGGCGGACTATCTGCTGCGGACGCTTCGGAGTTTGTTGACCGTGCTCTCGAAACCTTCCGCTGGCATAACATAGCTACTGTCTCTCTTGACCAATACATGAAACTGAGTGCTCAGCACCGTTTGATCGCCGATGTCGTCGCCTTCAAAGGCCCCCATATCAATCACCTGACCCCTCGTACTATGGACATCGATGCCGTTCAGCGAGGTATGTTTATGAAGGGAATTGTTCCGAAAGCGGTGATTGAAGGTCCGCCTCGAAGGAAATGCCCGATCCTCCTACGTCAAACCAGTTTTAAGGCGCTTGAGGAATCCATCAGCTTTGTGGGGCAAGAGGTAGGAGAGTCAGGTAGTCACTCTGCTCGCTTCGGGGAAATTGAACAACGTGGCGTTGCTCTCACGCCTAAGGGGCGAGCTCTCTATGACGAGCGTTTAAGCGTTGCTCGGAACGAGTTGGGCGAGGTTCCAAACGAGGCAAACGCTGCTGAATACGTTCGTATTCTGGAAAAGGCTTTTCAAGCATTTCCCGACAATTATGAGGAGATGCGTTCGCTGGGACTCGCATATTTCCGGTATTTTCCAGCCGAAAGGGCAATGGAAGCTTCGGGTAATAATTTGCAGATGAAAAGCTTGAATCAGCTTGTTGATGAGGGTTGGATCAGGTTTGAACCGATAGTTTATGAGGACTTTCTGCCTGTAAGCGCAGCAGGGATTTTTCAGTCCAATTTGGGTGGCGATGCTCCACCACACTATTCGGCAAACTCAAATCAGAAAAAGTTTCACTCAGCGCTTGGTAGGAAGACGCTTAATGAACTTGAGCTTTACGCCGAAAGCCAAACGCGTTCTTTGCGTAGCTGCGCCAGAATCATGAGGATTAGCGAAGCAAGCTGGATGCTTTAGCGGACGTATTAGGCCCCTTAGTCATGAGTCTTCCCTCACCTCAGCACAAAGGGAGCTAGAAAGGTAAGAGGACGAGTAGCATTCGGTGGGGCTCATCCTGACCTCGGAGCTTTTTGCAACAGGTGTGTGAGGGCTGTGCGATTGATATTCGAACCCGCCTGGCCCCCAGCGGCAAGCGTAAGGGTGTCGGTGTTTGCCTGCACACTAACAGGTCGATTTCTTGGGTTTGCGATCAATTTCGGCACCTTTTCCCGGTGAGGAGATCGTCCTAGGAACGATGTGAGTGAACACGCTATACTGTCGGCTGAGGCGTTCTGTGGACGCAACCATCGACCTCACATGAGGAGGGTTATGGAAACTTCACCTATATCGACGATCACCTTAAGCCGCAAATTGAAGTTTCACCAACTGATGATATTTGAGTTGGTGCTGGAATCAGGATCATTCGTGCGGGCTGCAAATGCAATGAGTCTTACGCAACCGGCCATAACAAAAGCTATATACGATCTTGAGTTGTTTTTTGGCAGCCCGTTGTTTGAGCGGTCTAATAGAGGAGTAACACCCACCGAGTTCGGTGTTATGCTGGGACGGCGAGTCAAGTCATTGATTGCCGAGACGCGTTATATGACTGAGGAGGTCAACGCATTCAGGACCGGTGAAGCAGGGCATGTGATTGTCGGAACGCTAATATCGGCCTCTGCTAAGTTATTACCTCGGGCAATCGTGGCATTGCGCAAAGCCACTCCTGGCGTGTTGATCACGGTTCGCGAAGGAACAACGGCGCAAATGTTTCCGGCGCTGGCGACAGGAGATCTAGATATCGTCGTAGGACGCCTCCCTGAGCAGGAATTGCCTCTATCCCATGCGTTCCCGCTCAAACACGAAGTTTTGTTCCATGAATCTTTTTGTGCGGTGGTCGGATGCGACCACCCACTGGCTGACAGCAAAGGTTTGAGCATCGCTGACTTGATGACTGAAGAGTGGATCTTCCCACTTCAGGAATCACCCTCCTACAATGCCGTCGAAAAATTTTTTCGTGATTCGAAACTGGGTCTGCCTCCGCATCATGTCAATTCTCTATCTATTCTGACCAACATAGGCTTGCTGTTGGAAACTGATATGATTGCGTTGATGCCTCGAGCAGCAGCACTACAATTCGTCAAGGCTGGATTGATAGTCGTCCTCGACTTAACAAAGAGTGCTAATTTTGGTGAGGTGGGGTTCTCAATTCGCGCCGATAAAGATGTTAATCCCGCTTGCAAAAACTTCATAAAATGCCTTCGCGAAACCGCCAAGAGTATATTCGAATAAAATCTCTACACGCATTCGTTCACCGTATGGTTACGCGAAGAAACGAGCAGGCTGCCTTCATTCAAAACCGCTGATGCGGTCGATGATCAGATTTAGAGACAGAGAGGTTGATGCCAACTTGATTTTTGGTGCTCTACTCACGTTAAACGCTGTGTTTTCAGTGCGATTGTGGCCGATTCTCGGGCTACAAATCCGGTCCACAAGATCCCTTGATAAAATTCCCAAAAGGTAGTTTTAGGGGAGGGGCGTCTACTGGAACAATTTAGTCAGTTTTCTATCGTTTGGCCAAGCTTTGTGGCCAAGAATAAGGCTTGCTCCCTGTCTTTCACGTTGGTGAAACCTAACAGCAAGCCCGACTCAGATGGCGCGTCTAAGTACCAGTTAGTGAGCGCGTGAACACTCAATCCAGCGCTTTTTGCTTTAGCGATTATGGCACGATCATCCTTGCCTTCAGCCAGACGTGTCACCAAGTGCATCCCTCCGACTTGATGGTCGATCGATAGGCGTGAGCCAAGGACGCTGGTCAACGCATCCACGAGCAAGCCTCGTCGAGTTGAATAAAGGTCGCGCATTTTCTTCAAATGACGTGCGAAGTGGCCTTCATTGATGAAGTTGGCTGTGGTGACCTGCCATAGCTGAGGGCAATGACTATGCATGGTGTCCGCGATCTGAGCGAATCGGGAAACAAGATTTTCTGGTACCACTAGGTAGGCGAGACGCAGACTCGGCAACAGCACTTTACTGAAGGTGCCGCAATACAAGACTCGATCGTAGGTATCCAGGCTTTTTAAGGCTGGTAGGGGGCGGCCTAGATAGCGGTATTCGCTGTCATAGTCATCTTCGATAATCCAGCTTTGTTGGTGGTGGGCCCAAGCCAGTAGACTTTGCCGGCGAGGCATCGACATTGGAACACACAACGGACTTTGGTGGGTCGGGGTTACTACTGCAAAACGGGCGTCGCTGCCTCGTTGTATACCTGACTGAACAATCATCCCTTCATTATCGACGGGAACCGAAACAAGGTTTGCTCCAGCTTCGCGCAGGAAATGGTGGGTCGCAAAGTAACCGGGGTCTTCGACCCAGCAGCTATCTCCACTGTGTAGCAGGCTTCTACAGATCAAATCGAGGCAAGCTCGGTAGCCCGCGACAATGAAAACCTGTCCAGGTGAACAGCTAATTCCGCGCGAAACACCCAGATAACCCGCGACTGCGTTGCGCAAAGAAACATGTCCTCTCGCATCAGGGTAAATCAAACCGTCGATGGGAGAGTGGCGCAGAGCACGGTAAGCCAGTCGGTTCCATAACTTGGTCGGAAAGGCATCCAGCGCCGGCAATCCCATCTGCAGCGGCTGCGGAGTCTCTCCCGTATGTATCAAGGACTGCTGGGGAGCTTCCGATTTTATCGGGAGAGGCTTAAGTGGAGCGGATTTGATTTGTGGAGAGACAACTGTCCCGGCAGGCCCGCGTGTCACCAGATAGCCCTCACTTATCAATAATTGATACGCAGCCTCGACTGTCCCCTGAGCCAGATGGAGTTCAGAGGCTAACGCCCGAATGGAGGGCACACGATCACCAGGCTTGAGGCGACCTTCCTTAATTGAATCACGAAAGCGCAGGTAGATCTGCCGAAACAGCGGTAGCCCATCACCCTCATGGTGCACTTTTTTATTCATTGGAATGTCCCAGTCAATTTGATCATTTTTGACTCTATAAAATTTGCCTTTGGTAGGGTAATGTTACACAAATTTATTGCCATCACGACGGTTTATTGTATAAGTCGCTAGGAAGGCCATTTCCCAAAAGCTTACATGCATACGACTTGCAGAGCATTTATGTTCTTCGGTCCCTGGAGAATAAGATGCTCTATAACCCAAGAATGGATCGCTTAATGGTGAGCAGCGGTTCTGTACGACCCCTTGATGCCAAGGTGACGATATGGATATCGGCAATGAGTGCTGCACTCTATCCTTGGATCCTAGAGGCATTCCATTGGGCAGTAACACTTGCTGGTGGCATAAATGGGTCTTTGTCAGCAGGTCATATCGTCGTCGCCGCTTTGTTGTTGATTGCAGCATTTGCTGTGCCTCTGATTTGTCTGATCATGGCGGGTCGTGTAATTCATGCTGCGCCTAGGGAAAGCACCCGCGCCCGACGATTTGCGTTGCTGGCAGTTGCCGTTCCTACGCTATATGTGTTCTTTGGCGTGCTTACTTACATGGCTGGTAGCACGATTCCAGATACCTGGGTATGGTCGCCGGCCTGGTTGCTGCTGGGGGCGTGGGCAACGAGAGAAGGCGATTCCAGCATGCTTTCTCAAGCACATCCGTCCTCACGTCTGCGTGTAGCTCACGGTATCAGTGGCTCAATAACTGCACTCTACGTTCTATTTCATATCATTAATCATTTGTTTGGGCTTATAAGCCCTCAAGCGCATGCAGCAGTGATGGATATAGGCCGTACCGTCTATAGAGCTGCAGCTATCGAACCGCTGTTGGTGACGGTCATGCTGTTCCAGATTATCAGCGGCCTACGACTAGCGTGGACTTGGACAGAAACAACAGCTGACCGTTATCGGGTTTTTCAGGTGGCATCAGGTGTGTTTATGTCAGTGTTTATTCTCGGTCACATGAATTCTGTGTTCATCTTTGCGCGTACTTTTCTCGACATTCCCACCGACTGGGCTTTCGCCGCAGGACTGCCCGCCGGCTTGATACACGACGCTTGGAACATCCGTCTCTTGCCCCACTACGCACTTGGTGTGTTTTTTGTGTTGACTCACCTGTTTTCAGGGTTACGCGTGGTGCTGCTCGCGCATGAGGTAAGTCAATCGAATGCAAATCGGATTTGGTGGCTGGGAGCAGGGATAAGCTCGCTGATTTCGGTGGCAATTATGTGCGGCATGACTGGACTTAGACTGATCTGAGTGACCATATTTTTTACAAAGCGGACCAATAGTGAGGCTGCTGGTTTGTTCTGATGCTAAAAACTAAAGGGGCCGTAACAGCTAGCTTCGGTCCCTCCCAAAGATGATAGGATGAACTATTCGTGTGTCACGGGTGTTCGCAACACATCACGTCGCTGTCTACTCTTCTGCTCCGTGCACAGACATCAAATCCACTTGGAGTCCATCCTGGTTTTTGCAAGCAAGTGAGTCTGTGTCCGAACAGAACGCGTTGTGCACAGGGTTCAAAAGTGAAGTTCACACTTCTAACTCCTAGCCAACCTCAACCGCCGCTCGATCTGACACCGCCTGTCCACCGGGCAAATAGTCCACTTGGTGACGAGTTGTCCGCACGCCTTCCAATTGTTGGCGAACGCTCAGATGTGCCGGATGGGAAGAGCATCCCTCCAGCGCTTCGTGACTATCGAACCCACTGTAGAGCACAACGTCGCAGGCATACTCGATCTGGCTGATCTCGATGCCAACCTCGATAGTCTTCATGCCAGGAATGTTGCCCGCTAGACCTTCGACCAGGTTTTTTACCCGAAGGCTATTCGCGAGCTTCTCAGCAGAGCTGGCACCCTTTATATTCCACATAACAATGTGTTTGATCATATAGTAAACCTATTAAGCATAGAGCGGACTCGCGCGATAGAGCGCCGTTACTCACCCACTGATGTGGTAGATTGCAGAATGAAATCCCAGTTGATATGGAGGAATGGCGCTTTCAGGCCACGGCACTTTGCCATATCCGCATCGCTTAGCCTGTCGATAGTGGCAATCAGGGCGGGCCTAACTCCGAGCACGGTGTCTTCGCGCAGATAAGGGCAATCCGGAGCAAAGATGTGCGTGGTGACCAGTTCGTATCCAAGCACCGTGACGATAAAGTGAATATGCGCTGCCCAATGAGGATGCCGTCCAATCCGGCCTAGAAGCTTGCCGACCGGACCGTCGCTGGGAATAGGATAATGACGCGGTTTGGATGTGCGAAATGCATAGTGTCCGTCAGCCTCAGAAACGAATACACCACGCAGAACCAAGTCGGACTGTATCCCGCGCTGTTGCAAGTCATAGAAACCGTCTTCGTTGGTTTGCCAGATATCGAGCGTCGCGCCCACGATAGGCCGACCTTCAGTGTCCTTTACGTACCCGCTAACCAGTAAAGGTTCGTCTTTCTCATCCAGGCAGATGTTGCTGTTGTTGGGATAGTGCGGTGCTCCGGGCAAGTAGAACGGCCCCAATACGGTGTTAAAGGTCGGCGGTTGACGTCCTGTCGAGTGAGGACGATCGTTGATGACTTCCGCCAGCATGCTCGCATCCAGCACGTCGGACAGCAGAATGAACTCCTGGCGCCGGTCGTTATACATGTGCCCTACATCAGTGAGAAACTCGATGGCCGCGTGCCATTCCGCATACGTGGGCTCGATTTCCTTGATGGCAGCATGGAAGTGCTTCACGATAACGCCCATCACCTGGCGAGTGCACGGGTCGCCGAAATCGCTCATACGTGCGTTAACGACTTCCACCTAACTGGTTTCGGTGAAGAGGTTGTTGAGATCGATGTCGTCAGGTTGCGGCAGTGCACTTTCGAGTTCTCCGTCGTTTTTGTGAGCGATATATGGTTACTGGCATTAAGCTCAGCGTTCATAGGTGTCTCCTGCCGGTAAACCCGCCAAGGTATCAAAGGAACCGAACGATAAGTTCTTAGCTGTCTGCAAATGATCGACAGACCAGCAACCAGCCGTCTTCTACGTCACCCTCATCCAGGACTGAGTGTCCAAGCGATTGACTCGGCCTGATTCCAGTCGACATGTACACGAAGCACATTCGAGCCAGGGGTATTTGCCGCGTGGCGCCAGAACAGTGATGACGGAGTGTGCCTGCCCGGCATGGTGACCGTTTCCGGAACCACTACCGGTAGCGACAAACACTTGGGCACCTGTATCAAGCCAACGTCAACTGGACGCCTATCTCCAATATCACGGTCGGTCTCGACTATCTGTTCTATGACATCGGTTCGGCGAACAAGAATGCCGGAGGCAGTAACTCGCAAATCGTGGTGTTGCGTACCTCGTTTCGTTATTGAAAAGAGGCCATTCAAGCATAAAGTATGACTGGATAAAGCATAAGTCGGCAAAGCGGCTTTTGCTTTGTCCATAACCGTCTGTTGGTCACACATTGCTGACCTTTTGTGAACTTATTAAGCATTTTCAACATCTGGCTGGCGAGCTTCCGACTCCAAGCATAGAACCTTTCATCATTTCTGCGGTACGTGCTATCCAATGCCGGCATTCGATGCTACGAGCGATAGCACCGGTGGAAGCTTGTCCAAAACCCAAGAGCGCTCCGCCATTGATCATCAAAGTCAAAATTATGATTATCCATAGCTTGTCAGCTTTCATAACAGCATCTCGTAGTAATGATAATCCAGCTACCCGTTACGGTTACTGTGTTTAATGCCGACCAGTTAAACAATTGAAGAATGGGGTCTCTGTAATGAGGCCCCATTGAGGACAAAAACTAAGTCATCTTTAGTGATAGTTAATTTTAGACGACCGCCACTTAACAAAACTTAGACTACTGTTACGCTAGGAAAATCAATATCAGTGT
>NZ_JACART010000042.1:0-616 GCF_013386445.1 Pseudomonas sp. P7759 | reverse complement strand
GGTAGGTCCAGACGCCGGCGTTCCAGCCAATGAGGATTTTGCTGACAAGGGTGTCGGCCGGCACCAGGATGCCCACGGCAATCCCGAACACGGCGGCGGCGGAGAGGCGGGGGTGGGTGCGGGCTAGAAACGACATAGGTGCTCACAACGCAGGCGGTTGTGAGCACCATAGCATCACTCGGTCTTGTGGCGCTTGCGCACCAGCTTCATGACCACTACGAAGAACACCGGCACAAACACCACCGCCAGCGTCGCGGTGATCATCCCGCCGATCACCCCCGTACCAATCGCCTGCTGGCTGGCCGAGCTGGCACCGGTGGCAATGGCCAGTGGCACCACGCCGAGGATGAACGCCAGGGACGTCATGATGATCGGCCGCAGGCGCAACCGTGCGGCTTTCAAGGTGGCGGTGACCAGGTCTTCGCCCTGGTCATACAGGTCCTTGGCGAACTCGATGATCAGGATCGCGTTCTTCGCCGACAGGCCGATGATGGTGATCAAGCCGACCTTGAAGAACACATCGTTGGGCATGCCGCGCAAGCTCACCGCGACGACCGCGCCGAGTACACCGAGCGGCACCACCAGCAACACCGAGGTCGGGATCGACCAGCTTTCG
>NZ_JACART010000041.1:0-24033 GCF_013386445.1 Pseudomonas sp. P7759 | reverse complement strand
CGATGAAAGTGGGGGAGAGCGGGTTGTGGGCGATGATCGAACGCAAGTTGGTCAGCCCCAGAAAACACAAAGCCCACCAAGAGGTGGGCTTTGTTGATGCAGGTGCTATCAGAACAATTTCAGCGCCGGTGCTTCTTCTTTCAACGGCTCGTTCTTCGCGGTCTGCTCGTTCCAACCGCCGCCGAGGGCCTTGTACAGGTTGACCTCGCTGGTCAGTTGCGCCAGGCGGTCGGTGATCAGCGATTGCTGGGCACTGAACAGTTGGCGCTGGGCATCGAGGAACGTCAGGTTGCTGTCGACACCAATGCGGTAGCGACGCTCGGCCAGGCGGTAGTAATCCTGGTTGGCCGCGACGAAGCCACGTTGGGCATCCAGTTGCTGCTTGTAGGTCTCACGTGCGGCGAGGCCGTCGGAGACTTCCTGGAAGCCGGTCTGAATGGCCTTCTCGTAGTTCGCCACGTTGATCTCTTTCTGGATCTTCGAGTAGTCCAGGCTCGCGCGCAGGCTGCCGGCGTTGAAGATCGGGATATTGATCTGCGGGGCGAACGACCAGGTGCCCGAGCCGCCCTTGAACAAGCCGCCCAGGTTCGGGCTCGCGGTGCCGGCGCTGGCGGTCAGGGTGATGCTCGGGAAGAACGCAGCACGGGCTGCGCCGATGTTGGCGTTGGCGGCCTTGAGGTTGTACTCGGCCTGGACGATATCGGGGCGACGTTGCAGCAGGTCGGACGGCAAGCCGGCCGGCACTTCGCTGAGCAGGTCATCCGACAGCGGCTTGCTGGCGATATTCGCCGGCAGGCCGGTGCCCAGAAGCAGGGTCAGGCTGTTTTCGTCCTGGGCCACCTGGCGGGTATAACGCGCCAGGGCGACCCGGGCGTTTTCCACCGAGGTGCGCGACTGGCTCAGGTCGAGGGCCGAGGCCACGCCGACTTCGTTGCTGCGCGAGGTCAATCGGTAGCTTTCTTCGAAAGCACCCAAGGTGTCCTTGGTCAGCTTGAGCAGTTCCTTGTCGGCCTGCCAGGTCAGGTAGGCATTGGCCACACTGGCCACCAGGCTGATCTGGGTACTGCGCCGTGCTTCTTCAGTGGCGAAGTACTTTTGCAGGGCTTCTTCGCTCAGGCTGCGTACGCGACCGAACAGGTCCAGCTCATAGGAGCTGATCCCGAGACCGGCCGAGTATTGGCTGCTGATGGTCGATTCGCCGGTCTGTGACAGGCGGGCCGGGGTACGCGAACGGCTGCCGCTGCCCGTGGCCGATACGGCCGGGAACAGGTCGGCGCGCTGGATCTGGTACTGCGCGGCATAGGCGTCGATGTTCAGGGCCGCGACACGCAGGTCGCGGTTGTTCACCAGCGCGGTCTGGATCAGCTGTTGCAGGGCAGGGTCATGGAAAAACTGCTTCCAGCCCTGCTCGGCAGCGGCCTGGTTCGGCGCCTGGGCCGACGAATACGCCGGCCCCTGCGGGAACTGTGCGGCCACCGGCGCTTCGGGGCGCTGATAATCAGGTATCAGCGAGCAGCCACTGAGCACGAATGCCGTGACCGCTAGGGAAAGTAGCGACTTGCTCATTGGCCAGCCTCTTTAGGGGTTTCAGTTGTGTCAGTCTTTTTACGTTCGCCAGCGGCGGATACGGTTGCGAAGAACAACGGCACCCAGAAGATCGCCAGCACAGTGGCCGTGATCATACCGCCAATTACACCGGTACCGATGGCGTGCTGGCTACCTGAGCCTGCGCCCGAGGAAATCGCCAGCGGCAGTACGCCGAGGATGAACGCCATGGAGGTCATGATGATCGGGCGCAGACGCATGCGAGACGCCTCGATGGCCGCCTCGACGATGCCTTTGCCCTGTTCGTGGAGTTCTTTGGCGAACTCCACGATCAGGATGGCGTTCTTCGCCGCCAGACCCACCGTCACCAACAAGCCCACCTGGAAGAACACGTCGTTGGACAGCCCGCGCATGCTGGTGGCGATCAACGCACCCACCACACCCAGCGGCACCACGAGTACCACCGCAATCGGGATCGACCAGCTTTCGTACAGGGCTGCGAGGCACAGGAACACCACCAGCAGCGACAGGGCGTACAGCGCAGGCGCCTGGGAGCCGGACAAGCGCTCTTCGTACGACAGGCCCGTCCAGGCATAGCCCACGCCCGCCGGCAATTGCTTGGCGATACGCTCGACTTCGGCCATCGCATCACCGGTACTGTAGCCCGGGGCCGGGGTACCGAGGATTTCCATCGCCGCTACACCGTTGTACCGCGAGAGCTTCGGCGAACCGTAGATCCACTTGCCCGAGGAAATGGCCGACATCGGCACCATCTTCCCGGAGTCACTGCGCACGTACCACTTGTCCAGGTCTTCCGGCGACATCCGGCCAGCGGCTTCGCCTTGCACGTACACCTTCTTCACCCGACCACGGTCGATGAAGTCGTTGACGTAGCTGCCACCCAGGGCAATCGCCAGGGTCTGGTTGATGCTCGACAGCGTGATGCCCTGGGCGCTGGCCTTCTCGTCGTCGACGGTGAGTTCGTACTGCGGCTCATCGTTCACGCCGTTAGGACGCACGCCTGCGAGGATCTTGCTTTGGGCTGCCATCCCGAGGAACTGGTTACGCGCTTCCATCAGTTTTTCGTGGCCGACACCGCCCTGGTCTTGCAGGAATACGTCGAAACCGGTGGCGTTACCCAACTCCAGCACCGAAGGCGGCACGATGGCAAATACCATGGCGTCCTTGAAGGCGCCGAAGAAGTAACCCTGGGCCCGCTTGGCCACTTCGAATACCGACATGGACGAATCGCGTTCATCCCATGGCTTGAGCATCACGAACGCCAGGCCAGAACTCTGGCCACGACCGGCGAAGTTGAAGCCGTTGACGGTAAACACCGATTTCACGGCCTTGCCTTCGCCCGGCTCGCCTTCCTTGTCGTTGAGCAGGAACGCACGCATGTCGTCGATGACTTTTTGCGTACGCTCAGCCGAAGAACCGACCGGGGTTTGCACCTGGGCAAAGATCACGCCCTGGTCTTCTTCCGGCAGGAACGCGCTCGGGATGCGGGTGAACAGCCAGATCATGCCGACGAAGATGATCAGGTACACGAAGAATGCCGGAAACTTGTGCTTGATCATGTTGCCCACGCCGCGCTCGTAGCTCAGTACGCCACGGTCGAAGGTGCGGTTGAACCAGCCGAAGAAACCACGCTTGGGTTGGCCGTGTTTCTCAGGGTCGATCGGCTTGAGCATGGTGGCGCACAAGGCCGGGGTGAAGATCAGGGCAACCAGTACCGACAACGCCATGGCCGAAACGATGGTGATGGAGAACTGTTTGTAGATCACACCGGTGGAGCCACCGAAGAACGCCATCGGCAACAGTACCGCCGACAGTACCAGGGCAATACCGACCAGGGCGCCCTGGATCTGGCCCATGGATTTTACCGTCGCTTCTTTAGGCGACAGGTGTTCCTCGGCCATCACCCGCTCGACGTTTTCCACAACCACAATGGCATCGTCCACCAGCAAGCCGATGGCCAGGATCATGCCGAACATGGTCAGGGTGTTGATGGTGAAGCCGAACGCGGCCAGGATCCCGAAGGTACCCAGCAATACCACCGGCACCGTCATGGTGGTGATGATGGTGGCGCGGAAGTTCTGCAGGAACAGGAACATCACCAGGAACACCAGCACGATCGCTTCGACCAGGGTGTGCACCACACCGGAGATCGATTCGGTCACCACCGGCGTGGTGTCATACGGCACCACTGCCTTCATGCCTGGCGGGAAGAACGGCTCAAGTGACGCCACGGTGGCGCGGATGGCCTTGGCGGTGTCCAGGGCGTTGGCGCCCGATGCGAGCTTGATCGCCATACCGGAGGCTGGCTTGCCGTTGAACTGCGCACTGATGCTGTAGTTCTGGCCGCCCAGTTCGATACGTGCGATGTCACGCAGGCGAACCTGCGAGCCGTCGGCGTTCACCTTCATCAGGATCTTGCCGAACTGCTCGGCAGTCTGCAGACGGGTCTTGCCGATGATGGTCGCGTTCAGCTGGGTGCCGGGCAGGGCAGGCAGGCCGCCCAATTGGCCGGTGGCCACCTGGACGTTCTGGGCCGCGATGGCGGTGCTGACGTCGACCGGGGTCAACTGGTAGTTGTTCAGCTTGGCCGGGTCGAGCCAGATCCGCATGGCGTATTGCGAACCGAACACCTGGAAGTCACCCACACCCGCGGTACGCGAGATCGGGTCCTGGATGTTGGACACGATGTAGTTGGACAGATCGTCCTTGGTCATGCTGCCGTCTTCCGACACCAGACCGATCACCATCAGGAAGTTCTTCACCGACTTGGTCACGCGGATACCCTGTTGCTGCACTTCTTGCGGCAGCAATGGGGTCGCCAGGTTCAGCTTGTTCTGCACCTGGACCTGGGCGATATCCGGGTTGGTCCCCTGGTTGAACGTCGCGGTGATGGTCATGCTGCCGTCGGAGTTACTGTCCGAGGCGACATAACGCAGGTTGTCGATACCGTTGAGCTGTTGCTCGATGACCTGCACCACGGTGTCCTGCACGGTTTGTGCGGACGCGCCTGGGTAGGTCACCTGGATGTCGATGGCGGTAGGCGCAATGGCCGGGTATTGGTTGATGGGCAACTTCAGGATCGACAGTGCCCCGACCAGCATGATCACCAGGGCAATTACCCAGGCGAAAATGGGACGGTCGATAAAAAATTTCGACATGGGTTACTCCCCCTGGCCAGCAGCGGCAGCAGGAGCTGGAGCAGAACCGGCAGGCTTGGCGTTGTCGGCGTCCTTGACCTTGACTTCGATGCCCGGCTTGATGAATTGCAGGCCTTCGGTGATCACACGGTCACCGGCGTTCAGGCCTTTTTCCACCAGCCAGTAGGCGCCGGCAGTGCGGTTGGCCACCAGTTGACGCTGTTCTACCTTGTTGTCCTTGTTCACCACCATGGCAGTCGGGATACCTTTGATATCGCGGGTCACGCCTTGTTGTGGTGCCAGGATGGCTTTGCTGTTCACGCCAGCTTGTAACTGGGCGTGTACGAACATGCCCGGCAGCAGGGTGTGGTCAGGGTTGGGGAACACGGCGCGCAGGGTCACGGAACCGGTGGTCTGGTCAACCGACACTTCGGAGAATTCCAGTTTGCCGTCCTGGCCATAGGCGCTACCGTCTTCCAGGGTCAGCTTGACCTTGGCGGCGTTGGCGCCGGCCTTTTCCAGCTGGCCGCTTTCCAGGTCGCGGCGCAGTTTCAGCATTTCAGCCGAAGACTGCGTGACGTCGACGTAGATTGGGTCCAGTTGCTGGATCACGGCCATGGCATCGGTCTGACCATTGCTGACCAGCGCGCCTTCGGTCACCGAAGAACGGCCGATACGCCCGGAGATCGGTGCGAATACTTTGGTGTAGCGCACGTTGATCTGGGCCGTTTGAACGTTTGCTTCCGCAGTCATGCGGTTGGCGACGGCGGTGTCGTATTCCTGGCGGCTGACGGCTTGTTCATCGACCAACTGCTTGTAGCGGTCGGAGATGGACTTGGTCTGGGTCAGGCTGGCTTGTGCGCTTTTCAGGGTGGCGTCATACACCGACGGGTCGATCTGGTAGAGCTGTTGCCCTTCCTTCACGTCGGCGCCTTCCTTGAACAGGCGCTTGAGAATGATGCCGTTGACCTGTGGGCGAACTTCCGCGATGCGGTAGGCGGTGGTGCGGCCTGGCAGCTCGGATGTCAGGGTATAGGCTTGCGGTTGAATGGTGACCACGCCGACCTGAGGGGTTTGAGCGGGCGGAGCCGCTTCTTCCTTTTTACATCCGCTGAGCAGCGATGCCAGGGCGACGGCAGTGACCAGAGCGGTAACAGCTGGCTTAAGTTGCATGAAGATCCTCGGGTCAGGCGCGCAGGGTGCGCACAAGAAGTGTGGAAGGGTAAAAAACAAACACTGAGTAGATAAGTAGCTTGCTACGCAATATACTTACGTTCATGGTTGTTTGTAAACTCTTGACAGGCTGCGCGGAATGTTGACAAAGCAACGCCCAAAGCCTCGATTTCATTACGTTCGGCACCCATGACGGTGTCGTCCCACAAATATTCGGATGATCGTTACCGACGGTTAATTCTGCGTTAACGATAGTCTCAAGTGCCCTGATTGAGGTTGTACTGCCATGGTTCGTCGCACCAAAGAGGAAGCTCAGGAAACGCGCAGCCAGATTCTTCAAGCCGCCGAGCAAGCCTTCTATGAGCGCGGCGTCGCGCGGACCACGCTGGCGGACATCGCCGCGCTGGCCGGTGTGACGCGGGGTGCCATCTATTGGCATTTCAGTAACAAATCCGATTTGCTGCAGGCGCTGCTCGACACGCTGCATGAGCCGCTGGACGAGTTGGCCAGGGCGAGTGAAAGCGAGGATGAACTCGACCCGCTGGGCTGTATGCGCAAGCTGCTGATTCATTTGTTTCATCAAGTGGCCCTGGACCCGAAAACCCGGCGCATCAACGAGATCTTGTTCCATAAGTGCGAATTCACCGATGAAATGTGCGACATGCGTCGCCAGCGTCAGACCCACAGCCTGGAATGCAACCTGCGCATCGGCCTGACCTTGCGTAACGCGGTCCATCGCGGGCAACTGCCGGAAAACCTCGATACCACCCGTGGCGCGGTGTGCATCCACGCCTACATCAACGGGCTGATCGGCCAGTGGCTGCTGGTTCCCGACAGCTTCCAACTGCATCAGGACGCCGAGCGCTGGGTGGATGCCGGGTTGGACATGCTGCGCTGGAGCCCCAGCCTGCGCAATTAAGACAAAATGCGTAATTGCATCAGGTTGTGTCAACAGTAAAGCCCAAGGACAGTCAATCGTCCTTCCGCCTGATCGGTGGGGTGACTTTATATACGGGCTGGCGGGCAGTTGATAGGTAGCCGCCTAAGTATTTTGTAGCGATTTTGTTGCAGGGCTGTGAAGGAATGTTTCCTGGCCTCCATGAAAAAGCCCCGGTTCCTGCGAACCGGGGCTTTTTCGTTTCAGCTTGTTACGTCAGATCGCCAGCGTCGGGTAGTCGATGTAACCCACCGGGCCCTTGCTGTAGAAAGTATCCGGGCGTGCTTCGTTCAACGGTGCGTCGGCTTTCAAGCGAGCCGGCAGGTCCGGGTTGGCAATGAACGGCACACCCCAGGCCACGGCATCGGCTTTGCCTTCGGCCAGCCAGGCGTTGGCGCTGTCCTTGGTGAAGCGTTCGTTGGCGATGTACACGCCGCCGAAGGCTTTCTTCAGCTGTGGGCCGAGGCTGTCGCCGGCTTCTTTCTCACGGGAGCAGATGAAGGCGATACCACGCTTGCCCAGTTCGCTGGCGACGTAGGTGAAGGTTTCCGCCAGGTTGTCGTCGCCCATGTCGTGAGAGTCGGCGCGTGGTGCCAGGTGCACCCCCACACGGCCAGCGCCCCAGACTTCGATGGCTGCGTCAGTCACTTCCAGCAGCAGGCGTGCACGGTTCTCCAGGGAGCCGCCGTACTGGTCAGTGCGTTTATTGGTGCTGCTCTGCAGGAACTGGTCAAGCAGGTAGCCATTGGCGCCGTGGATTTCCACGCCGTCGAAACCGGCGGCCTTGGCGTTCTCGGCACCGGTGCGGTAGGCGTCGACGATATCGGCGATTTCAGCGGTTTCCAGGGCGCGTGGTGTCGGGTAGTCGGCCAGTGGGCGCACCAGGCTGACGTGGCCTTTAGGCTGGATGGCGCTTGGGGCCACCGGGCTTTCGCCGTTGAGGTACGACTCATGGGAAATACGCCCCACGTGCCACAGTTGCAGGAAGATCTTGCCGCCTGCGCCATGAATGGCCTTGGTGACATTGGCCCAGCCGCGCACCTGGTCGTTGGACCAGATGCCCGGTGTGTCCGGGTAGCCCACGCCCAGCGGCGTCACGGAGGTGGCTTCGCTGAGGATCAGCCCGGCGGAGGCGCGTTGTACGTAGTACTCGGCCATCAGCGCGTTGGGCACGCGACCGGCGTCGGCACGGCAGCGGGTCAGCGGCGCCATGATGATGCGGTTCGACAGTTCCAGGTCGCCCAGTTTGATTGGATCGAAAATAGTCGTCATGGGGAAAGCACCTTTGTCTTTGAAGAGGATCAGTTAGTCGCAGGGGCCAGGTCGGCATCGCCGCTCTGGCGGAAAGTAATCAGGGTCACCAACAGCGCGAGGATCGCCAGGGCCGCTGCGGCCAAGGGCACGCTGGTCAGGCCGAAACCGTGGGCAATCACGCTGCCGCCGACCCAGGCGCCGAGGGCATTGCCGATGTTGAAAGCACCGATGTTCAGGGTGGACACCAAGTTCGGTGCGGCCTTGCCGAAGGTCACCACGTTGATCTGCAACGCAGGCACGGCGGCGAACGATGCGGTGGCCCACAGGAACAGGGTGATTTCGGTCGGGATCACGGCGACGCTGGTCCAGGTCAGTGCGGTGGAGACCACCGCCATGCTGATGAACACGCCGATCAGGGTGGCCGCCAGGCGTTTGTCGGCCAGTTTGCCGCCGATGATGTTGCCCACGGTGAGGCCCAGGCCGATCAGCAACAGCGTCCAGGTCACGCCTTTGGGCGACACGCCGGTGACATCGCCCAGCAACGGTGCGACGTAGGTGAAGAGGGTGAACATGGACGCGGCAAACAGCGCGGTCATGCTCAGCGACAGCCAGATGCCAGCCCCCTTGAGGGCGGCCAGTTCGGCGCGCATGTCGAGTTTCTCTTCATCGCGCTTGGCCGGCAGGAAGCGGATCAGGCCGATCAACGCCACCACCCCAATCACCGTCACCGCCCAAAAGGTCGAACGCCAGCCGGCTTCCTGGCCGAGAGCCGTGCCCAATGGCACGCCCAGCACATTGGCCAGGGTCAGGCCGGTGAACATCAAGGCCACGGCCGAAGCCCGCTTGTTGGCCGGCACCAGGTTGGCGGCTACGACTGAACCAATCCCAAAGAATGCTCCGTGGCACAGCGCGGTGACGACACGGGCAAACATCAGCACGTTGTAGTCACTGGCCAGGGCGCAGAGCAGGTTGCCGATAATGAAGATACCCATCAACGCTACCAGTGCCGCCTTGCGTGGCAGCTTGGCGGTGGCCAGTGCCATGAACGGCGCACCGATGGCCACGCCCAGGGCGTAGCCGGTTACCAGCCAGCCAGCGCCAGGAATCGACACACCCAGGTCCGCCGCCACATCGGGCAACAAGCCCATGATGACGAACTCGGTGGTGCCGATGGCGAAGGCGCTGAGGGCCAGTATGAGTAGCGAGAGGGGCATTGGCGTTTCCTTGTTACAGCGCGGCGCTGTCGTGCGCGCTGAGTTCGGTGGTGAGCGCCGCGAGGAAGGCCTGGATGGTGTCCTCGTTGCGTTTGAAAAAGTGCCACTGGCCGGCTTTCTGACTGCTGATCAACCCGGCGCGTTGCAGGGTGGCCAGGTGGGCTGACACGGTCGACTGGGACAAGCCGCAGCGCTGGTCGATCTGCCCGGCACAGATGCCGTATTCGTGGTTGTGCAGTTGTTCGGGGAATTGCACTTTCGGGTCTTTCAGCCAGGTGAGGATGTCTCGTCGTACTGGGTGCGCCAGGGCTTTTATTATTTCGTCGAGGTCGATGGACATGGCAGGTGCTCGGTGTCTTGCAGCGTTATATCGCGATGAGGCGAACTTTATATCGGTCTATCCCGATAGACCAATATGATTTTGGTCTGAGCCTAGGCTCATTCGGTATATCGGGTTATAACGATACGTTGAGGGCAGTGGTAGACTGCACGCCATGAATTATCTCGCACATCTGCACCTGGGCGGCCAACTTCCTGCGCAACTGCTGGGCAGCCTCTATGGCGACTTCGTCAAAGGCCGCCTGCAGGGCCAGTTCAGCCCGCAAATCGAAGCGGCTATCCAGTTGCATCGCTCGATTGACCGTTTTACCGACAGCCATCCGTTGGTGGGGGAGGCGTTGTCACGCTTCAGCCTGACCCGCAGGCGTTATGCCGGGATCGTCCTCGATGTGTTTTTCGACCACTGCCTGGCGCGGGACTGGACGTTGTATGCCGACCAACCGCTGGAGAGTTTCACGTCGCAGGTGTACCGCGTGCTGGCGGCCGAGCCGCAGTTGCCGGGGCGGCTGGCGCAGATTGCGCCGTACATGGCGGCGGATGATTGGTTGGGCTCGTACCGCGAATTTGCGGTGATGGAGCAGGTGTTGCGCGGGATCTCCCGGCGCCTGACACAGCCCGAGGAACTGGGCCATGCCATGCAGGAGCTGCGGATGTTGTACGAACCTTTGAGTGAAGATTTCCGGCGGTTCTACCCCCAATTGCAGGCATTCGCCGCCGAACATCGTTAAGCGGCGACCAACTCTCCAGCGCGACGCGGTTCGGCCGGCTGCACCACTTCACCAAACAACGCCTTCTGCACCGACTGCTGCGCCTGATACGCCAGCGCCGCACGTTCTTGCCCGGCGCAGGCTATCGGCTTGAGCACATGGATTTCCACATCACCCTGGTCGTTGGCAAACAAGCGCATCAGGTGCGACAGCAAATCATCATCGCCAATAAAGGGTGCCAGCGGGTCAACTTGGCCGTCACGCAGATAACGGATCGCCACCGGTTGCAGGGATACATCGGCATCGATCGCGCTGGCCAGCAAACGCCCGTGAAAGGTGCGCAGGCTGCGTCCGTCGGTGGTGGTGCCTTCCGGGAACATCAACAGCGGGTGCTGTTGCTCCAAGTGGCGCGTCATCTGCTTGCGGATCAACTGGCTGTCGCCCGAACCCCGGCGGATAAACAAGCTGCCAGCCTTGGCCGCCAACCAGCCTGCCACCGGCCAGGTGCGCACTTCGGCCTTGGACAGGAAGGACATCGGCGCCACGGCACCCAGCAGCGGAATATCGGTCCAGGACACGTGATTGCTCACCCACAGCATCGGCTGCGTTGGCAATTCGCCGTGCACCGTCACGCGAAAGGGCAGGGCGTTGGTCAGTCGCGCCATGAAAAACCGCGACCAACGCTGGCGCCGCACCATCGAATTGGCGATACCCAAACGCTCGAACAGCCCAAACACACTGGCCATGCTCAAACCCAGCGCCACCACCACCAGCACGCGGGCAATGCGCCCGTAAACCCGCAGGCGGCTCATCACATTGCAGCCTTGAAGTGGCGCGCGTAACGCGGGCACAGCTCATCGCGCTTGAGCAGGATGAACACGTCGGCCACCTGGAAGTCTTCATCCCAGCACGGCTCGCCGCAGATCTTCGCACCCAGGCGCATGTAAGCCTTGAGCAACGGCGGCATCTCTGCGATCACGTTGGACGGCAGGTCCAGCGCCGGCAGTGGTTTTTTCGGTTCGGCGCGCAGGTGTTCATTGCACAGGTAGCGTTCGCGCAGGCGCTGCATGATCGCGTGGGCCTGGATGCCGCCGTCGTGCATCGGGATGCTCGCGCAACCCATCAGGTAGCTGTAGCCGCCCTGGTTGAGCACTTCGGCCAACTCGCCCCACAACACAGCGATGGTGCCGCCGTTGCGGTAGGCCGGGTCGACGCAGGTGCGGCCGATTTCCAGGATCGGGCCTTGCAGATGGAGCAAGCCATGCAGGCTGAATTCTTCTTCACTGTAGAACCGACCCAGGGTGCTGGCCGCCTGGTGGTCCAGCAAACGGGTGGTTGCCACCAGTCGACCGCTGTTCAAGTCCCGCACGCCGATGTGGCTGCAGTGAACATCATAGTCATCCATGTCCAGGCCCAGTTCCGCGCCTTTCAGCTTGGCGTTGAACTCGCCGCTGAACACGTTGAACCGCAGGGCCTGGGCTTCCTGCAACGCCTGTGCGCCAACCAGGCGTTCGGCTTGCAGACGGCGTTCATTGCCGGTGTCGCTGATGCGGGCGATCTGAGTCATGGCGAGTCTCCGAGTGCCGGCCACGATTTCGGCCGGTCGACTTTGTTGTCCAAACTCAGGCTATGGAGGCCCGGTGTCATCTCCATGAAGTTATGGTGACGCTTGGATGACAGCCCTCTGTGTCGCGAATCTGTCATCAGCGTCGGCTAGGCTCGCGGGCTTGAATGCCCCCCTTGAGTCTGCGTCCATGGTCAGAGGCCTGTTGTGTGTTGCCCTGCTGTTCGTCACCGTTGCCGCTCACGCTGAAACCTGGCCCGATAAAGACTGGGCCAAGGGCACACCGCTCTCGGGTCCCGCTGTTGATGCCCTGGAGGCCTACGCTTTCCCTGCACGGGACGACGCCACCCGCCAAGACATTCGCACCGATGCGTTGCTGGTGATCCGCGATGGCGAGGTCATCTACGAACGCTACGCCGCACCCACCACCGCCAGCACCCCACATCTCACCTGGTCCGTCAGCAAAAGCCTGATGGCAACCGTGTTGGGCGTGGCCTACGGCGAAAACCGCTTCAAACTGACCGACCCCGCCGCGCGTTTTTATCCGCCGATGAAACAGCACCCGACCGTGACCATGGCCGACCTGCTGCACTGGGCCTCCGGCCTCGACTGGCAGGAAGACTACGAATACGCGCCGCTGAAGTCCTCGGTGGTGGCGATGCTCTACACCCGTGGCCGCAGCGACATGGCCGACTTTGCTGCCGACACCGAGACCTCCGTGGCACCGGGCCAGGTGTTCCGTTACTCCAGCGGCGACACCAACATCCTGTCCGCCACCCTCAAAGGGATGCTCGGGCACAAGGCTTATATGAGTTACCCGTGGGATGCGCTGTTCAAGCCCTTGGGCATTCGTAATGCCACCTGGGAAACCGACGCCGATGAAACCTTCGTCGCGTCCTCTTATGCCTACCTCACGGCTCGTGACCTGGCGCGTGTCGGTTTGTTGATGGCGCGGGACGGTCGTTGGGGCGATCAACAACTGCTGCCCAAAGACTGGATTGCCTTCAATCGACAGCCCTTCGACAAGTACAAAGCCGGTCAGGACGAAGCCGTCCCCGGTGGTCATTGGTGGCTCAATAAAGGTGCGTCAAGACCCTGGCCCGACGCCCCCGCCGACACCTTCGCCGCCCTCGGTCACTGGGGCCAGGCGCTGTACGTGATGCCTGACGAACACCTGGTCATCGTGCGCTACGGCGATGATCGCGACGGCAGCTACCGCCATAACGAACTGCTCAAGCGCGTGCTCGCGGCGGTGCAACCATGATCCGCCGTCGGCCGTTTACCAGTGTGTTTCTGCTGTTATTGCTCGCCTTGCTGGGCTGGCTCTGGCACGAACGCGTCAACCTGCAAGCCTTCCCCGACATCATTGCGGCCTACACCGCCAAGGAGTACTGCTCGTGCCGCTATGTGGCGAACAACCCGGCGGAGTATTGCCGGGGGTATGTGAAGCAGTACGTGCCGACGAGTGCGTTCAGCGACAACCCGGAGCGCAGTGAGGTGACGGCGAGTGGGTTGGGGAGGACGCATGTGGCGCGGTGGTTGGGGGAGCGGCAGGGGTGTCGCCTATTACCCTGAGGTTCCACAGGGTGGAACCACCTTTGATTGTCCTCTTGCCCACATCGCGGTTAGCTGGCGATGTGCAGCAAACAAGAACGGGAACACCCGCCTGTGAGGAGAATCACCATGCGCCCACACCAGCACATCCTGGATTGGCTCAGCGACGTTGCCGGCGATTTGCACGCCGTGCGCCAAGACATCCACGCCCATCCTGAACTCGGTTTTGAAGAAAACCGCACCAGCGCGCTCGTTGCCAAATCGTTGCAGGAGTGGGGCTATGAGGTGCACACCGGCATCGGCAAGACCGGCGTGGTGGGCGTGCTGCGCAATGGCAGCAGCCCGCGCACCCTGGGCATTCGTGCCGACATGGATGCGTTACCCATCATCGAAAACACCGGCGCGTCCTACACCAGCCAGCACGCCGGCTGCATGCACGCCTGCGGGCATGACGGCCACACCACCATGCTGCTTGGCGCCGCGCGCTATCTGGCGGCGACGCGGCAGTTCGACGGCACCTTGAACCTGATTTTCCAACCCGCCGAAGAAGGCCAGGGCGGCGCCGAAGCCATGCTGGCCGACGGTTTGCTGGAGCGTTTTCCCTGCGATGGCTTGTTTGGCATGCACAACATGCCGGGGCTGCCGGCGGGGCATCTGGGCTTGCGCGTCGGGCCGATGATGGCCTCGCAGGACTTGCTCACCGTGACCCTCGAAGGCGTTGGCGGCCATGGCTCCATGCCACATCTGACGGTGGACCCGTTGGTAGCGGCGGCGAGCATGGTCATGGCGTTGCAGACGGTGGTAGCGCGCAATATCGACACCCAGGAAGCCGCCGTGGTCACGGTCGGCGCGCTGCAAGCTGGCCAGGCGGCCAATGTGATTCCCCAGGAGGCGCTGTTGCGTTTGAGCCTGCGCGCGCTCAATCCCAAGGTGCGTGAGCAGATGCTGGAGCGGGTGTTCGCGATCATCCACACCCAGGCCGCCAGTTTTGGCTGCACGGTGCAGATCGAACACCGCCCGGCCTATCCGGTGTTGGTCAATCACGCCGAAGAAACCGAATTCGCCCGCCAGGTCGGCGTCGCCTTGCTCGGCGCCGATGCGGTGGACGGCAACACCCGCACGCTGATGGGCAGCGAAGACTTCGCCTGGATGCTGCAACGCTGCCCCGGCAGCTACCTGTTCATCGGCAACGGCGTGTCGCGGCCGATGGTGCATAACCCCGCCTATGACTTCAACGACGACATCCTGCTGACTGGCGCCGCCTATTGGGGCGCGCTGGCCGAGAGCTGGCTCAAGCCTGCCTGACGACCTTCTTTTTCTGCCGCTGGACCCTTTCCCTCGATCGGTTGAATGGAGTGTTCCTCATGCAGATTGCAAAACCAGGTGTGTCCCGCACCCGCCAAGTGGTGGCGGCCGTGATCGGCAATGCGCTGGAATGGTATGACTTCATCGTTTACGGCTTTTTGGCGAGCATCATTGCCCGGCAGTTTTTTCCTTCGGATGACGAGTACGCCTCGCTGCTGATGGCCTTGGCCACTTTCGGCGTGGGCTTTTTCATGCGCCCGGTGGGGGGCATTCTGCTGGGGATCTATTCCGACCGCAAAGGCCGCAAGGCAGCGATGCAGTTGATTATCCGGCTGATGACCGTGTCCATCGCGTTGATCGCGTTCGCGCCCAATTACGCCGCCATCGGTATGGGCGCGCCGTTGTTGATCGTGGTAGCGCGCATGCTTCAAGGGTTTGCCACCGGCGGTGAATACGCGAGCGCCACAGCGTTTCTGGTGGAAAGCGCGCCGGCCCATCGCAAGGGCTTATATGGCTCCTGGCAATTGGTGGGGCAGTGCCTGGCGGTGTTCGGCGGCGCGGCGATGGTGGCGGCGGTTACGCATTTCTTTTCGCCGCAAACCCTCGACCTGTGGGGCTGGCGTCTGCCGTTTGTGTTCGGTTTGCTGATTGGTCCGGTGGGCCTCTGGATTCGTCGACACATGGAAGATCCAGAGGAGTTCATCGAGGCACGCAAACAGGCGACCGGCCCGGCGCCGAGCCTGATGCAGGTGGTGCGCGAGCATCGGCGCAGCATCCTCGTGTCCATGGGCCTGGCCTGTGGCGCGACGGTGTCGTTCTATGTGGTGCTGGTGAACATGCCGACCTTCGCCCATAAAAGCCTTGGTCTGCCGCTGGACCAGGTGTTGATGGTGCAGATGTTTGCGGTGGCACTGATGACTGTAGTGATCCCACTGTCAGGGCTGCTATCGGATCGCCTGGGGCGGCGGCCGGTGTTGATGGCATTCACCCTCGCGTTCTTCATCATGGTTTATCCGTTGTATGTGTGGGTCGCCGCCGCTCCTTCTATCGAGCGATTGCTGGTGATGCAGGTGATGCTGTGCACCGCCATCGGCGGCTTTTTCGGGCCGGCACCGACGGCATTGGCTGAGCAGTTTCCCATCGAAGTTCGCTCGACCGGTGTATCGGTCGCCTATAACGTGGCGGTCA
Source organism: Pseudomonas sp. P7759 (assembly GCF_013386445.1). Lineage (NCBI taxonomy): Bacteria > Pseudomonadati > Pseudomonadota > Gammaproteobacteria > Pseudomonadales > Pseudomonadaceae > Pseudomonas > Pseudomonas sp. P7759. The sequence continues at coordinate 8,095 of NZ_JACART010000041.1, read as the reverse complement.
TGGTGTTCGGCGGTTTCGCGCCGTTGATTGTCACTTGGCTGACCCAAGTGCTGGGCACGCCCGTCGCGCCATCTTTCTATGTATTGTTCGCTTGCGTGCTGACGCTGCTGGGCACTTACTGCATGCATGAGGCGCCGCGGGCCAAGCAAGCGCAGCCGTTTTCCAAAGAGGTGAAGCCTTGAGTATTGTTGATTGGGATGCCACGGAACTGTCGCGGGCGATCCATGCGCGGCAGGTGTCGTGCGAAGAGGTGATGCAGGCGTACCTGGCGCAGATCCAGCGCTTCAATCCGACGGTGAATGCGCTGGTGTCGCTGCGCGATGCCGATGACGTGTTGGCCGAGGCGCGGGAACGTGATCGCGAGTTGGATCAAGGCCAGTCACGCGGCTGGATGCACGGCATGCCCCAGGCGATCAAGGATCTCGCGGCGACCCAAGGCTTGCGCACCACCCTGGGTTCGCCGCTGTTCGCCGAGCACGTGCCCAGCGAAGACGCCATCAGCGTGGCGCGCGTGCGGGCCAGTGGCGCGATCATCATCGGCAAGACCAACGTGCCGGAGTTCGGCCTGGGTTCGCAGACCTACAACACGCTGTTCGGTACCACCGGCAATGCCTACGACCCCAGCCTCGTCGCGGGCGGCAGCAGCGGCGGGGCGGCGGTGGCCCTGGCACTGCGCATGCTGCCGGTGGCTGACGGCAGCGACATGATGGGCTCGTTGCGCAACCCGGCGGCGTTCAATAACGTGTTTGGCTTGCGCCCGTCCCAAGGCCGTGTGCCTTATGGGCCGACGCCGGAACTGTTCGTGCAGCAACTGGGTACCGAGGGCCCGATGGGCCGCAGCGTCACGGATGTGGCGCGGTTGTTGAGTATCCAGGCGGGTTACGACCCACGGGTGCCGTTGTCTTCCAAGGAGGATCCGGCAGTGTTCGGCCAGCCCCTGCAGCGTGATTTCAAGGGCGCACGCCTGGGCTGGCTGGGGGATTACAACGGCTATCTGCCGATGGACGACGGCGTGCTGAGCCTATGCGAATCGGCCCTTGGCGATTTCACTGCGTTGGACTGCACGGTGGAAAGCTGCCAGCCGGACTTTTCCATGGCGCGGCTGTGGCGCAGCTGGTTGGTGCATCGCCACTGGCTGGTGCACGGCAACCTCGGCGCGGCCTACGCCAACCCGCAGAAACGCGCGCTGCTCAAACCCGAAGCGCAATGGGAAGTGGAGGGAGGCCTGGGGTTGACGGCCCAGCAGGTGTACCAGGCGTCGGTGGATCGCAGCGAGTGGTATCGCGCGCTCGCCAAGCTGTTCGAACGTTACGATTTCCTGCTGTTGCCGACTGCCCAAGTGTTCCCTTTCGATGTACAACAGCCCTGGCCACGCCTCGTTGGCGGGCGCGAAATGGACACCTATCACCGCTGGATGGAAGGGGTCATCGGCCCGACCCTGGCCGGGCTGCCGAGCATGAGCGTGCCGGTGGGGTTCAACCCCCAGGGCCTGCCTATGGGCGTGCAGATCATCGGCCCGGCCCAGGCGGATCGCGCGGTGCTGCAATTGGCCTATGCTCATGAGCAACTGACGCAATGGGTGCAGCGTCGGCCGCCGACGTGCCTGGCGTCGACGGATTGATCCGCGACCGGGCCTGTATCTTGCTGTGAACAATGATCATCCATCGGCAACAGGGAGATCGAACATGGAGACAGGCACCGTACGCTCGGTCGAGCGCGCACTGGCAATCGTCGAGTTGCTGGGCGAGCACCAGGCCCTGGGGCTGGAGGAGTTGCACTACCTCACACATCTGCCCAAGGCCACGGTGTCGCGCATGTTGCTGACGTTGCAGGAACAGGGCTGGGTCTATCGTGGCCTGAGTGATCGCCGTTACCGCCTGCGCGCCCAACGCCTGTTTGGCGACACCCAGCAACGCTTCAAACGCCTGGTGGTGGAAAGCGCGGCGCCGTGGCTGCTGGAACTCAGCGAGCGCACCGGGCTGGTGGTGGATTTGTCCTGTTTTGATGGCGAGCGCCTGGAAGTCATGGAAAGCGCGATCCCCAGCGTGTTGCGCAAGCTGTACCCCAACAATTGCCAGATCGTCGGCCAGCACGCCAGCCTGTTTCATTCGGCGATGGGCAAGGCCTGCCTGACCCAATTGCCGGCCGAAGAGGTGCAACGGTTGGCGGGTCGCGACCAAGTGGCGGCGGACGAGCAATACCAGGCCTGCGAGCAAACCCAGCACCAGGGCTTCGGCCAGCGCACCGAAGGATATTGGGAGTATCCGGTGCGCCTGCCGTTTCTGATTCGCGCCGTGGCCTTGCCGGTGCGCGCCAACGGTCGCCTGGTTGGGAGCATGGCGCTGCATTGGCCGATGCATCAGGCGCCGGTGGAGCGGGTGTTGAATTTGCACATGGCCAGCCTGGAAGAGACGGTGCGCGAAGTGCAGCGCGCATTGGCGTAACCCTCGCGATCCGGTTAAGGTTCGTTCAGGTTTTTCGCCCCACGAGTCTTCAATGTTCAACGCTTCTGTGATCAAACCCCTGGCCTTGGCCCTGTTGGCCGCCGCCGCTGTGCCTGCCCATGCCGACTGGTACCTGGATAACGAGTCTTCGCGTCTGTCCTTCGTCACCACCAAGAACACCGAAATCGCCGAAGTGCAGCGCTTCCTGGTGCTGCACGGCAAGGTCGACAGCAAGGGCGCGGCGCAGCTTGAGGTGGAGCTGGAGTCGGTCAACAGTGGCATCCCGCTGCGCGACGAGCGCATGCGCAACCAGTTGTTCGAGATCAAGACTTTTCCCGATGCGCTGATCAACGCGCAGATCAACCTGCAACCGATCAACGACCTGGCCCCCGGTGCGCAACTGGAATTGCGCCTGCCGTTGTCCGTGACCTTGCACGGCAAGACCCAAACCTACAACGCCGAGCTGTTGGCCACGCGCTTGGACGACCGACGCTTCCAGGTAGTGACTCTGGAACCGCTGGTGGTGCATGCCGAGGACTTTGACCTGGCGCCGGGCGTGGCCGCGTTGCGCAAAGCGGCGGGGCTCAAGTCGATCAGTCTTTCGGTGCCGGTGGGTGCGGTGCTGATCTTCACGGCGCGCTGACATGAGCGGCGCGGTGTTCCCCTGGCGCAGCGCCAACCGTTTCGAATTGCTGATCGACGGGCCGAATTTCTTCCCGCAGATGCTGGTGGACATTGCTCGCGCCGAGCGGCAAGTCGAGTTGGAGTTGTACCTGGTGGAAGCCGGCGCCTGTGCCGAAGCCATGGTGCAAGCGTTGGTGCTCGCCGCCGAACGCGGCGTGCAGGTGCGCTGCCTGTTCGATGATTACGGCAGCCTGGCGTTTACCCTCGGGCTGCGTAAACGCCTGACCGACGCCGGTGTGGAGCTGCGTTTCTATAATCGCCTGAGCTGGCGCCGTTGGATGCGCAACCTGTACCGCGACCATCGCAAACTGTTATTGATCGACCAGAGCATCGCCTTTGTCGGCGGCACTGGTGTGACCGATGAATTCTGGACGCCGGGCAATGACAGCGCCGACTGGCATGAAGTGATGGTGCAGATCAGCGGCCCGTTGGTGCAGGACTGGCAAGCATTGTTCGACCGTCAATGGCACGCCAACAACGCGCGCCGCGCCTGGAAACCCGCCACCCATTTTGGCTTGCCACGCTTGCCCAGGATGCCGGCCACCGGGCCGGGGCTAGGCCGTGTCGCCTACGCCGACGCCCGCCAACACCGGGATATCCTGCAATCGCTGATCCGTGCGTTGAACAGCGGCAAACAGCGGATCTGGTTGGCGACCCCGTATTTTCTGCCCACCTGGGGCGTACGCCGTGCGTTACGTCGGGCGGCGGGGCGAGGCGTTGATGTGCGTTTGCTGCTCACAGGCCCGCGCACCGATCACCCGTCCGTGCGTTATGCTGGCCACCGTTATTACCCGCGCTTGCTGCGTTCGGGCGTGCAGATCTTTGAATACCAACCGTGTTTCCTGCACCTGAAAATGGTGCTGGTGGATGACTGGGTCAGCGTGGGCTCGTGCAATTTCGACCACTGGAACCTGCGCTTCAACTTGGACGCCAACCTGGAGGCGTTGGACCCTGAATTGACGCGGGCGGTGGCGGGCAGTTTCGAGCGGGATTTCGCGCAGAGCCTGGCAGTGAGCCTGGAGGCGTGGAAGTCGCGGCCGTTGTGGCGGCGGGTAAAGCAGCGGGTGTGGGGGTGGATTGATCGGTTGGTGGTGAATTTGCTGGATAGACGCGGCTAGCTTAAACACTGACCGCGTCTACAGCTTTAAATCAGAGCAATTCGAACGTCTGCTGCTGCACATCCTGGGAATCCAACCCGATCTGCACATTGAACTCGCCCGGCTCTGCCGCGAACTTTAGTTGGGTGTTGTAGAACTTCAAGTCTTCCTCGGTGATGGTGAAGTGCAACGTGCGCTCTTCGCCAGCCTTGAGCATGACCTTCTGGAAGTTCTTCAGCTCCTTGATCGGGCGGATCATTGAGCCGGCCACATCCTGGATATACAACTGCACCACGGTTTCGCCGTCCACCTTGCCGGTGTTGGTCACGGTGACACTGGCGTCGAGCTTGCCGGTCTTGTTCAGGGTGGTGGACGACAACGCCATGTCCGACAGGCTGAACGTGGTGTAGCTCAAGCCGTAGCCGAACGGGAACAGCGGACCCGTGGTGTCATCGAAGTACTGCGAGGTGTAGTTGCCCGGCTTGCCTGGGGTGAACGGCCGGCCGATGGTCAGGTGGTTGTAGTAGGTTGGAATCTGCCCCACCGAGCGTGGGAAGGTGATCGGCAATTTGCCCGACGGGTTGTAGTCACCGAACAGTACGTCGGCAATCGCGTTGCCGCCTTCGGTGCCGGCGAACCAGGTTTCGAGGATCGCGTCGGCCTGTTGGTTCTCTTCGAGAATCGACAGGGGGCGGCCGTTCATCAGCACCAGCACCAGCGGCTTGCCGGTGGCCTTCAGGGCCTTGATCAGGTCGCGCTGGCTTTGCGGGATGTTGAGGTCGGTGCGGCTTGAGGATTCGTGGGACATGCCACGGGACTCGCCCACGGCAGCGACGACCACATCGGCATCCTTGGCGGCTTTGACGGCCTCGTCGATCATCACCTGGGCTGGGCGGGTGTCATCCACCACTTCCGGTGCATCGAAGTTGAGGAAGTTCAGGTAGTCGACCACGGCCTTGTCGTTGGTGATGTTGGCGCCACGGGCGTAGATGATCTTGCCTTTTTCGCCGATCACCGCGTTCAAGCCGTCGAGCAGGGTCACCGATTGCTCCGGCTTACCGGCGGCAGCCCAACTGCCCATCATGTCGATCGGCGCCTTGGCCAGCGGGCCGACCAGGGCGATGGTCGCGGATTTCTTCAGCGGCAGCGTGTTGTTCTGGTTTTTCAGCAGCACCAGGCTGCGGCGGGCGATGTCGCGGGCTTCGGCGCGGTGCAGGCGGCTTTCGGCGTAGGTGTCGGCCGGGTCATCCTCGGCCTTGCCGATGCGCAGGTACGGGTCTTTGAACAAGCCCATGTCGTACTTGGCGCCGAGCACTTCGCGCACGGCGTTGTCGATGTCGCTCTGTTCTATCTCGCCGGACTTGAGCAGGCCGGGCAATTCCTTGCCGTACAGCGAGTCGTTCATGCTCATGTCGATGCCGGCCTTGATCGCCAGCTTGGCGGCTTCACGCCCGTCCTTGGCCACGCCGTGCTTGATCAGCTCGAAGATCGCGCCGTGGTCGCTCACGGCCAGGCCCTTGAAGCCCCAGTCCTTGCGCAGCAGGTCGTTCATCAGCCAGGTGTTGGCGGTGGCGGGCACGCCGTTGATCGAGTTCAGCGCCACCATCACGCCGCCGGAACCGGCCTTGATCGCCGCGTGGTACGGCGGCAGGTAGTCCTGGTACATCTTGACCGGGCTCATGTCGACCACGTTGTAGTCGCGGCCGCCTTCCACCGCGCCATACAGGGCGAAGTGCTTGACGCTGGCCATGATGCTGTCGGCATTCGCGGCGCTGACGCCCTGGAACGCCTTGACCATCACTTCGGCGATGCGTGAAACCAGGTAAGTGTCTTCACCGAAGCCTTCGGAGGTGCGGCCCCAGCGTGGGTCGCGGGAGATGTCGACCATCGGCGCGAAGGTGATGTCGAGGCTGTCGGCGGCGGCTTCCTGGGCGGCGATGCGCCCGGAGCGGCCGATGGCGTCCATGTCCCAGCTGGAGGCCAGGGCCAGGCTGATCGGGAAAATCGTGCGGTGGCCGTGGATCACGTCGTAGGCGAAGAACATCGGGATCTTCAGGCGGCTGCGCATGGCCGCGTCCTGCATCGGACGGTTTTCCGGGCGGGTGATGGAGTTGAAGGTGCCACCGATGCGGCCGGCGGCGATTTCCTTGCGGATCAGCTCGCGGGGCATTTCGGGGCCGATGCTGATCAGGCGCAATTGGCCGATCTTTTCATCCAGGGTCATCTGCTTGAGCAGGTCGCTGACAAAGGCGTCCTTGTCTTTAAGCGCAGCAGGCTTTGTTTCTGCCCATACGGGGTGACTGGCCAGAGTGGCAACAAGGCCGAGCAAACACAGCTTCTTCATGAATATCCTTTTTCGGCTCACTAAACAGCGATAACGCTGATCGGCCAAAATGTGGGGAGCGTCTATTGTTGTTCGGGTGTTGTTCAGATAAATGCAGCACACTCTGAACTCTTTTTCGCGCTGGGCATCTTTGTAGCTGATTGGCTCGATGCAATCCAGTGGTGGCGGATTATGCCCCAAGCGCGCGGTGTATAGGGTCAGTCGTAACATTCCATCAAGATTGGGCAGGAGAAACACCATGCAAGCAGCACAGGGTTACCGCTGGGGCTTGAAAGCCGCAGCTTTGCTATTGATCAGCACGGTGCTGAGCGGTTGCGGCATCAACAACATTCCCACACTGGACGAACAGGCCAAGGCCGCCTGGGGCCAGGTGCAGAACCAATACCAACGCCGCGCCGACCTGATCCCCAACCTGGTGGAAGTGGTCAAGGGCTACGCCGCCCATGAGCAAGATACCCTCACCGCCGTGATTGAAGCGCGGGCCAAGGCCACCTCGATCCAGGTGGATGCGAGCACCCTCGACAACCCGGAAAAACTCAAGCAGTTCCAGCAGGCCCAAGATGGCTTGAGCGGCGCACTCAGCCGCTTGATGGTGGTGTCCGAGCGCTACCCGGATCTGAAGGCCAACCAGAACTTCCTGGCCCTGCAATCCCAGCTTGAAGGCACTGAGAACCGTATCGCCGTGGCTCGCCGCGACTTTATCCAGGCGGTGCAGGCCTACAACACTGAGATCCGCACTTTCCCTGGCCGTCTGTGGCACAGCGTGATGTACAGCGACTTGCCGATCCGCGCCACGTTTGAAGCCACCAGTGCCGATGCCGATAAAGCGCCGCAAGTGAAGTTCAAATAAGGCTGCACTGAGGTGTCGATGCGTTTATTACGGATAGGCCTGGCGTTGTGGCTGTTGGCCTGCGTCGGTGCGGCCCAGGCAGCGCTGACCTTCCCGGCGCTGACCGGGCGGGTGGTGGACAACGCCCAGATGATCGACCCGGCCACGCGCCAGCAACTGACCCAGCAGTTGCAGGCGCTGGAGCAGACGTCCGGCGACCAGATCGTGGTGGTCACGGTGCCTGACCTGCAGGGCGTGCCCATTGAGGACTTCGGTTATCAATTGGGCCGCGAGTGGGGTATCGGCCAGAAGGGCAAGGACAACGGCGCGCTGTTGATCGTCGCCCGCGATGAGCGCAAATTGCGCATCGAAGTCGGCTATGGCCTGGAAGGTGTGCTCACCGATGCGCAGTCGTGGGTGATCATCAACCAGGTGATTGCGCCGGCGTTCAAGGCGGGCAACTACAGCAAAGGCATCAGCGACGGCGTGGCCGCGATGGTGCAGGTGGTGGGCGGCGAGCCACTGGCCGTGCCGGCGCATGTGGCGGATGCCAACTTTGCCAAGGATAATCCCGGGTTTTCCATCGGCTTGTTCATCCTGCTGATCGGCGTGTTGTGGCTGTGCAATCGCATGGGGCTGCCGGTGGGCGCTATTTTGCTGGCGATTCTCAGCAGCAGCGGCCGTGGCGGTGGTGGCG
>NZ_JACART010000040.1:0-8938 GCF_013386445.1 Pseudomonas sp. P7759 | reverse complement strand
TCGGGATCGACCAGCTTTCGTACAACGCCGCCAGGCACAGGAACACGATCAGCAGCGACAAGCCCAGCAGCAAGGGCGCCTGGGAACCGGACAAGCGTTCCTGCAACGACAGACCGGTCCATTCCTGGCCAAGACCTGCCGGCAACTGGCTGACCAGGCGCTGGATCTCATCCATCGCCTCACCAGTGCTGTGTCCCGGTGCCGCTTCGCCGGAAATCGCGATGGCCGGGTAGCCATTGTAGCGGGTCAGCTGCGTCGGGCCCTGGGTCCATTTGGCTTCGACAAAGGACGACAGCGGCACCATCTTGCCAGCGTTGTTGCGCACGTTGATTTTCATCAAGTCTGCGACCTGGCTGCGCTGGTCGCCTTCGGCCTGCACCACCACCCGTTGCATGCGGCCCTGGTTGGGGAAGTCGTTGATGTAGGCCGAACCGATGGCCGAGGACAGCACATTGCCCACTTCGGCAAAGGACACGCCCAGTGCGTTGGCCTGCTTGCGGTCTACTTCCAGTTGCACTTGCGGGGCTTCGGCCAGGGCGCTTTCGCGCACGTTGGCCAGGATCGGGCTTTTCTCGGCAGCCGCCAGCAATTCGGTACGCGCCGCCATCAGCGCGGCATGGCCGACGCCACCGCGGTCTTGCAGGCGGAACTCGAAACCACTGGAGGTGCCCAGGCCATCCACCGGCGGCGGCAGCACCGCGTAGGCAATTGCATCCTTAAGCTCGCTGAAGGCCATGTTGGCGCGGTCGGCAATCGACGAAGCCGAATCATCGTTGCTGCGCTCGGACCAATCCTTGAGCGTGGTAAACGCCAGCGCGGCGTTCTGCCCGGAACCGGAGAAGCTGAAGCCCATGATCATGGTGGTGTCGCCCACCCCAGGTTCCTCGGCGTTGTGCGCTTCGATCTGCTCGGCCACCTGCACCGTGCGGTTCTTGCTCGCGCCGGGCGGCAATTGGATGTCGGTGATGGTGTAGCCCTGGTCTTCCACGGGCAGGAACGAGGAGGGCAGGCGGCTGAACATCCAGCCCAGGCCCACCAGCAGCACCAGGTAGATCAGCAGGTAGCGACCGCTGCGCTTGAGGGCATAGGCCACCCAACCTTCGTAGCGGTCGGTGAGCCGTTCAAAGCGCGTGTTGAACCAACCGAAGAAACCGCCCTTGGCATGGTGTTCGCCCTTGGCAATCGGCTTGAGCAAGGTGGCGCACAGGGCTGGGGTCAAGGTCAGGGCGAGGAACGCCGAGAACAGGATCGAGGTCGCCATCGACAACGAGAACTGTTGGTAGATGACCCCCACCGAGCCGGCCATGAACGCCATCGGCAGGAACACCGCGACCAGCACCAGGGTGATGCCGATGATGGCCCCGGTGATCTGGCCCATGGCCTTTTTCGTCGCCTCCTTGGGCGACAAGCCCTCGGTCGCCATGATGCGCTCGACGTTCTCCACCACCACAATGGCGTCGTCCACCAGGATGCCGATGGCCAACACCATGCCGAACATGGTCAGTACGTTGATCGAGAAGCCCAGCAGCAACATGGTAGCGAAGGTGCCCATCAGGGCAATCGGCACCACCAGGGTCGGGATCAAGGTGTAGCGCACGTTCTGCAGGAACAGGAACATCACCGCAAACACCAGCGCCATCGCTTCGAGCAGGGTGTAGACCACCTTGGTGATCGAGACCTTGACGAACGGCGAGGTGTCATACGGGATCTTGTATTCCACATTGGCCGGGAAGTAGCGCGACAGCTCGTCCATCTTCGCCCGTACCAGTGTCGCCGTGTTCAGCGCATTCGCTCCCGGCGACAGCTGCACGCTGACAGCGGTGGAGGGCTTGCCGTTCAGGCGGGTGGAGAACTGGTATTCCTGGCTGCCGACTTCAACCCGCGCCACATCACCGATGCGCACGGTGGAACCGTCCGGGTTGGCCTTGAGCACGATGTCGGCAAATTCCGCAGGCGTCGAAAGCTGGCCCTTGACCAGGATCGCGGCGGTGATCTCCTGGGTGTTAGTGCCCGGCAGATCACCAATGCTACCGGCCGAAACCTGGGCGTTCTGCGCGCTGATCGCGGCGTTCACGTCGGCCGGCGTCAGGTTGAAGCCGATCAATTTCTGCGGGTCGATCCAGATGCGCATGGCGCGCTCGGCACCATACAGCTGGGCCTTGCCCACACCGTCGAGGCGCTTGAGTTCGTTCATCACGTTGCGCGCCAGGTAATCACTCAGCGCCACGTCATCGAGCTTGCCGTCGTTGGAGGTGAGGGTCACCAGCAGCAGGAAGCCGGCGGAGACTTTCTCCACCTGCAAGCCTTGCTGGGTCACCGCCTGGGGCAGGCGCGGCTCCACCGCTTTGAGGCGGTTCTGCACGTCGACCTGGGCCATTTCCGGGTTAGTGCCGGGCTGGAAGGTGGCGGTGATGGTGGCCGAACCGAGGCTGCTCTGGGACTCGAAATACAGCAAGTGATCGGCGCCGTTGAGCTCCTGCTCGATCAGGCTCACCACGCTTTCATCCAGGGTCTGCGCCGACGCACCGGGGTACACCGCGTAGATCTCGACTTTCGGCGGCGCGACGTTGGGGTACTGCGCCACCGGCAACTGTGGAATCGCCAGCAAACCGGCCAGCAGGATAAACAGGGCGACCACCCAGGCGAAGATCGGGCGGTCAATAAAGAACTGCGGCATGGCGGGTTATTCCTTTACGAGCGGGCTGTCGTCCACTTCCACTTTTTCACCGGGGCGCGCGTGTTGCAGGCCTTCGACGATGATGCGGTCACCGGGCTTGAGGCCGCTGCTGACGATCCAGCGATCATTGATCACCGCGCCCAGCTCTACCGGCTGCTGGCTCACGGTCTGCTCGGCGTCCAGCAGCAACACCATCGGGATACCCGCGCTGTCACGGGTGATGGCGCGTTGCGGCACGCTGATGCCTTGTTTGTCGACGGCCTGTTCCAAGCGCACGCGCACAAAGCTGCCAGGCAGCAAGTCGAGGTCCGGGTTGGGGAACTCGCTGCGCAGGATGATCTGCCCGGTGCCGGGGTCGACGCTGATCTCGGCGAACAGCAACTTGCCTGGCAGCGGGTAGAGGCTGCCATCGTCCTCGATCAGCGTGGCCTTGGCCTGGTCCTGGCCGACCTGCTTCAAGCTGCCGGCGCGGAAGGCGCGACGCAGGTCATTCAGCTCGCGGGTGGACTGGGTCAGGTCAGCGTGGATCGGGTCCAGTTGCTGGATGAGCGCCAGCGGCGTGGCCTCGTTCTGACCGACCAGCGCACCTTCGGTGACCAGCGCACGGCCGATGCGCCCGGAAATCGGCGCGGTCACGGTGGCGTAGCCCAGGTTCAAGCGGGCGCGTTCGACGGCGGCCTTATTGGCGGCGACTTCGGCGGCGGTCTGGCGCACGGCGGCGCGGGCGTTGTCGTAGTCCTGGCCGCTGATGGCATTGCCTTCCACCAATTGGCTGTAGCGCTGCTCCTGCAGGCGTGCCTTGAAGGCATCGGCCTCGGCCTTGCTCAGGTTGGCCTGGGCGCTGTCGAGGTCGGCCTTGAACGGCGCGGGATCGATGCGAAACAGCACGTCGCCCTGTTTCACGTCATGGCCTTCCTTGAACACCCGTTGCATCACCACACCGGCGACCCGTGCGCGCACTTCGGCGATGCGCGGCGCGGCAATGCGCCCGCTGAGTTCGCTGGTGATGGCCAAGGGTTTGGCTTCAAGGGTTTCGACGCGCACTTTGGCCAGGGGCATTTGCGGTGCTTCGGCGGCGGACTCGCCACACGCGCTCAGGGCCAGGGTGAGGGCCAGCAGGCAAAATGGCGCAAACAGATTCTTCGACATGCTCTTATCCCAATATTGACTGGCGCATCCTAAAGTCACCTGCGCCTTGGTGCTGTGAAGCTGTGTAGCTCGTCTGTGAAGAAATGTAAGGTGCGACCCATAGTCGGCAGAGGGCGTATATCCTTGCACAATCCTGCAAACACTGAAGATCAAATGTGGGAGCGGGCTTGCTCGCGAAGGCGGCGTATCAGCCAACAAATCTGTTAACTGAACCACCGCTTTCGCGAGCAAGCCCGCTCCCACATTGGATTTATGTACGACCATGTATTTTTTGGAAACACCTTAATGCCCAACATCCTCCTGGTGGAAGACGACGCCGCACTCTCCGAGCTGATTGCCAGCTACCTGGAGCGCAATGGCTACCACGTCAGCGTGCTCAGCCGTGGCGACCACGTCCGTGAACGCGCGCGCCTGAACCCGCCGGACCTGGTGATCCTCGACCTGATGTTGCCCGGTCTCGATGGCCTGCAAGTCTGCCGCCTGTTGCGCGCCGACTCGGCAGGCCTGCCGATCCTGATGCTCACTGCCCGTGATGACAGCCACGACCAGGTGTTGGGCCTGGAAATGGGCGCCGACGACTACGTGACCAAGCCCTGCGAGCCGCGTGTATTGCTGGCGCGGGTGCGCACCTTGTTACGGCGCAGCAGTTTGTCCGAACCCCAGGTGGCCAACGATCAGATCATCATGGGCAACCTGTGCATCGACCTGTCGGAGCGCACCGTGACCTGGCGCGAGCAGCCGGTGGAGTTGTCCAGCGGCGAATATAACCTGTTGGTGGTGCTGGCGCGGCATGCGGGAGAGGTGCTGAGTCGCGACCAGATCCTGCAACGCCTGCGCGGCATCGAGTTCAATGGCACCGACCGTTCGGTGGACGTGGCCATCTCCAAGCTGCGCCGCAAGTTCGACGACAACGCCGGCGAAGCGCGCAAGATCAAGACGGTGTGGGGCAAGGGGTACCTGTTCAGTCGTTCCGAGTGGGAATGCTGAGCCATGTTCCGAGTACTGCTGCGGCTTTACCTGATCACCATCGTCACCTACAGCATGGCGATCTACCTGATCCCCTCGCTGGTGATCCAGCTGTTCGAACACCGCTACATGAACTACAACATCGAGCAGACCCGCGGCCAGCAGAAGCTGATCGTCAAGCAATACCTGCGGGCGCCGGTGGAGCGTTGGTCACAGGTGACCGAGCAACTGGGCCGCGACTTTGCGCCGCTGAAAGTGCAATTGCTGCTGCGCCAGGACGCCAGCTACACCCCGGCCGAAGAACAACTGCTGGAGCAGGGCAAGTCGGTCGTGCGCTTGGGGGAGTGGGGCTGGATGACCGAAATCAGCTCGCCGATCAACGAGCAGTTCGCGGTCAAGCTGACCATACCGCCCGACCCACTGGACATGAACGTGCTGTACTGGGCGATCAATGTGTTGATCGTCGCCGCATTGCTGGCCTGCCTGTTGATGTGGCTGCGCCCCCACTGGCGTGACCTGGAGCGCCTGAAAAGCACGGCCGCCCAATTGGGCCGGGGCAATCTGAGCGAGCGCACACACATCCCCCCAAGCTCCAACATCGGCAGCCTGGCCACGGTGTTCGACACCATGGCCGACGACATCGAACACCTGCTCAACCAGCAGCGCGACCTGCTCAATGCGGTGTCCCACGAACTGCGCACGCCGCTCACGCGCCTGGATTTCGGCCTGGCCCTGGCGTTGTCCGAAGACCTGCCCGAAGCCAGCCGCGAGCGCCTGCAAAGTCTGGTCGCGCATATCCGCGAGCTGGATGAGCTGGTGCTGGAGTTGCTGTCCTACAGCCGCCTGCAAAACCCGGCGCAACTGCCGGAGCGGGTCGAGGTGGTGCTTGATGAGTTCATCGACAGCGTACTGGGCAGCGTCGATGACGAACTAGAAAACCCCGAGATCGTCATTGATGTGGCACTCGACTGCGCCGTGGAGCGCTTCAGCCTCGACCCGCGTCTGACCGCCCGCGCCTTGCAGAACCTGTTGCGCAATGCCACGCGTTACTGCGACAAGCGCATCCAGGTCGGTGTGAAGGTGTGCGCCGAGGGCTGTGAAATCTGGGTGGACGACGACGGTATCGGCATCCCTGTGGACCAGCGCGAGCGCATCTTCGAGCCGTTCTACCGCCTGGACCGCAGCCGCGACCGCGCCACCGGCGGTTTTGGCCTGGGCCTGGCCATCAGCCGACGCGCCCTGGAAGCCCAGGGCGGCAGCTTGACGGCGTTGGCTTCGCCGCTGGGCGGTGCGCGGTTTCGCGTGTGGTTGCCCACCGTCGCCTGATCAGAGCACCTTGACTGCGCGGCCGATTGCCTGGATCGGCCCAGTGGGTTTGCCGGTCGGCGAGCCGCGCGGGTCTTCCAGGGTCAGCTCGAACAGTTGGTTCTGCGTGAGCGGCGGCAGCTTGTCCAACGGCACCGAGAGTGTCTGCCCCGGCTTGACCAGGCCCAGGGACACCGGCCCTTGCCAGCCGTCGCCTTTGGTCCAGAACTGCAGGGCCTTGTCGGATGGCACTTGCATCACCCCCAGCGGTATCAACTGAATCTGCTGATCGTTGCTGGCCTGGATCACCCAACCCGGTGCCTGGCTTTGCGGCGCCACCAGCACCACCACAAAGGTCGGGTCGGCAGTGGGCGGGCGGGTCAGCAGCAGCGCGGCCAACACCAGCGTGGTCAGCAGCCCGGCACCGGCCAGACCGCGCCACACGGCCAGCAGGTCCCACCAGTGCGTGCGGGCGCTGGCAATGTTGCGTTCAATACGCCGCCACAGCTCAGAGGAGGGTGGCACCGGTTCCGCCAAGGCGGTCAGCGGCAACAGGCGCTGCTCCCAGGCGTCCACTGCGGCGCGCAGTTCGGCGTCGTGTTTCAGGCGTTGTTCGACGTCGGCGCGTTGTTCGCCGGGCAGGGTGCCCAGCACGTATTCGCTGGCCAGTTCGTCCAGTGGGTTGCTCATGCCATGCACTCCCGCAGCGCGGCGAGGCTACGTTTGATCCAGGCCTTGACGGTCCCCAGCGGGGTGTCGAGTTTCTGGGCGATTTCGCTGTGGGAATAACCGTCGACATAAGCATGCAGGATGCACGTGCGACGGGCCGGGTCGAGTTGCTCCAGGCAGGTATGGACTTGCCCCGAGCGTGCGCTGAATTCAAAGGTGTCGGTGGCAGCGACTTGTTCGTGCTCGTCGCCCAACGGGATTTCGCGGTAATGGTTGCGCACGACATTGAGCGCCAGGTGCCGGGTCACGCTGAACACCCAGCCACGGGCCGAGCCGCGACTGGGGTCAAAACTGCCGGCACCGCGCCAGATCTTGATAAACGCATCATGCACGATGTCTTCGGCCAGGGATTTGTCCCTGGCGATGCGTATCGCCACGCCGAGCAAATGGCTGCTTTCTTGCTCATACAACTGGCGCAAGGCGCGTTGATCGCCACGGGCGCAGGCCTGCAGACAGGCTTCGTAATCAAACACGGATGGCTACCCCCCAATGATCGGCATGGGGGGCAGCGTAGCCGACTTTACTCAGTTGGCTGCCCAGAAGATGTAATCCGCCTGGTACTTCACCACTTCCTGCTTGCCTTTGTTGGCCGCCGTGCACTCGCTGCTCGGCGCTACGCCACCCTTGAGCGCCACGCGCTGGATGTAGCTCACGCCGCTCATCGCGCCCTTGCCTTCAGCGGGGTTGGCCTTGACCAGTTGATACGGCAGGTTGCCCGCGCCCGACGGCGCCACGGCCAATTGGGTGCCGGTGACTTTCGAGCCGTCCTTGGCCTGCCAGGTGGCTGGCGGGCCGAAGTAGGTGCCGACTTGCTTGCCGCTGCGGTCATTCAACACCGCCTTGGGCCCGACGAAGGTCCACTCGGTCTGGCCGGCGGCGTTGGCCTTGTCGCGGCATTCGTAGGTGATTTCGCCGACGCCGGTGGTTTCCATCGCCACCTTATGGCCGTCCGGCACCTTGATGCTGTCCGGCAAGCCGGTCTGGGCGAAAGCTGCGGGGGCGGCGGCGAGCAGGGCAGTGAGGCAGAACAGTGTTTTAGCGTTCATGGGTACATCTCCATTCCAGTCAAACAGCGGGGGTTCTGAAAGGACTACCCAGGGCCTGCGCGATTGGATGCAGCGATTGGAAAATAAACCTGCATCTCTATCTGATCGACAGCGTCAGCCATCGACTGAGCTAAAAGGCATAAAGTCAGATCATATTGGTATAAGTCGTTATAAGAAAAATCGCTATCCTGCCGCCAGAAATTTATAAGGCCGCAGGTAGCTGGAATGGATGTGGGTAATTTTGGTTTTGTGGTAGCTGGCCTGATCGTTGGTTTTATCGTGGGCATGACCGGTGTGGGTGGCGGCTCGTTGATGACGCCGATCCTGTTGTGGTTCGGCATCAATCCGGCCACTGCCGTGGGCACTGACCTGTTGTATGCCGCCATCACCAAGTCCGGTGGTGTGCTGGTGCATAGCAAGAACAAGAATATCGATTGGACCATTACCGGCTGGTTGACCTTGGGTAGCGTGCCTGCGGTGCTGTTGACCTTGTGGTTCCTGGCCAGCCTGCATACCGACCCTAGCGTGATGAATGCGGTGATCAAGCAAGCGCTTGGGGTGGTGTTGTTGCTGACGGCGTTGGCGATTCTGTTCAAGAAGAGCCTGTTGGCGTTTGCCCAGCGGCATGCGGGTGATAGCTATCACATGAGCCCGCGTAATTTGAATGCGTTGACGGTGGTGACCGGCGCGATCCTCGGCACCATGGTGGCGCTGACGTCCATCGGCGCGGGGGCGCTGGGGACGGTGGCGTTGTTTATTTTGTATCCGTTTCTGGCGACGCGGCGGTTGGTGGGGACTGAGATTGCGCATGCTGTGCCGTTGACGCTGGTGGCGGGGTTGGGGCATGCCAGCATGGGGAATATGGATTGGCATTTGCTGGGGTTTTTGTTGATGGGGTCGTTGCCGGGGATCTATGTGGGTAGCCATATGACGGGCAAGTTGCCTGATGGGGTGTTGCGGCCTTGCTTGGCGGTTATGTTGATGGCTATTGGTTATAAGTTGGCGTTTTGATTTGGGGGCATATCCGTTATTTGGGTGATGGCGGGTATTGGTTCCGCCCTTACGG
>NZ_JACART010000004.1:190028-323969 GCF_013386445.1 Pseudomonas sp. P7759 | reverse complement strand
CCAGCGCGGGGCAAGCCCGCTCACCACAACAAGCCAGCTCAACACATTTACAGTCGCAACCGCTTACACGGTATGCAGGTACCAGTTGTACTCAAGGTCGGAGATGGAGTGTTCAAACTCTTCCAGCTCACTTTCCTTACAGGCGACGAAGATATCGATGTATTTAGGATCGATGTACTTGGCCATCACCTCGCTGTCGTCCAACTCGCGCAGGGCATCGCGCAGGTTGTTCGGCAGGCTCTGTTCGTTCTGCTCGTAGCTGTTGCCTTCCACGGGGGCGCCAGGCTCGATCTTATTGGTCAGGCCGTGGTGCACGCCTGCCAAGACCGAAGCCATCAGCAGGTAAGGGTTGGCGTCGGCGCCGGCCACGCGGTGTTCGATACGTACGGCATCGGACGAGCCGGTCGGTACGCGGATCGCCACGGTGCGGTTATCCAGGCCCCAGCACGGCGAGTTCGGCACGTAGAACTGTGCGCCGAAACGACGGTAGGAGTTGACGTTGGGGCACAGGAACGCCATTTGGGCGGGCAGGGTCTCGAGCACACCGCCGATCGCGTGACGCAATGCGGCGTTCTGCTCGGGATCCTCGCTGGCAAAGATGTTCTTGCCGTCCTTGTCCAGAATGGAGATGTGTACGTGCAAACCGTTGCCTGCCTGGCCTGGGTAAGGCTTGGCCATGAAGGTGGTGTCCATCTCATGGTCGTAGGCGATGTTCTTGATCAGGCGCTTGAGCAGTACCGCGTAGTCGCAAGCCTTGATCGGGTCGGCGACGTGGTGCAGGTTCACTTCGAACTGCGCCGGGGCACTTTCCTTGACGATGGCGTCGGCCGGGATGCCTTGCTCCTTGGCACCTTCCAGGATGTCCTGGAGGCAGTCGACGTATTCGTCGAGGTCGTCGATCAGGTAGACCTGTGTCGAGTGCGGGCGTTTGCCGGAGATCGGCGAGCGGGGCGGTTGCGGGCGGCCGTTCACGTTCTCCTGGTCGATCAGGTAGAACTCAAGCTCGAAGGCGGCGCAGATGGTCAGACCGAGGTCGTCAAATTTGCTTACAACTTGGCGGAGCACTTCGCGCGGATCGGCGAAGAAAGGTTCACCTTCAAGTTCGTGCATGGTCATCAGCAGTTGCGCGGTAGGGCGCTTTTGCCACGGCTCATTGCACAGGGTGTCGGGGATCGGATAACAGATTCGGTCAGCATCACCGATGTCCAGGCCCAGGCCGGTGCTTTCCACCGTAGAGCCGTTGATATCCAGGGCAAATAAAGAGGCAGGCAGGTTAATGCCCTTCTCGTAAACCTTGTGGAGGCTGGTGCGTTCGATGCGCTTGCCGCGCACCACACCATTCATATCCGCAATTAGAAGGTCTACGTACAGAACCTCAGGATGATCCTTAAGGAACGCGTTCGCTTCGTTAAGCTGAACGGCACGCGGGGGTACCGACATGATGCAACACCTTTGTTGTTAAAAATATCAATCATTGATCTTTTCTGGTTTCAGTCAACCCGAACGGCATGCCGAAGTCAAGCGAGGCCTTTTTTGCCCTAAAAAAGCGCTGCGATGGCTTTTTTGGGGCTTTTTGGGGCGGTTTTTCGGGTTTGATGGACTTGGGACTAGCAGGCTTGAGCGGCCCGTGTTGTATTTTTTACGGGGGTGTTGTGTAAAAAAATGAACAAGGCTAAGCTCGATTCAAACCCATAACAGCAATAATACCGGGGTGCTTCATGTTTCACCTGCCGCCCAACGGCGTCTTGGCCTGCTTCAGCCAGGCTGTGTCATCCGTCCATTCCTCCCGCGTGAATGCCTGCGCACCGGCCATTATTCTTGACGCCCGGGCCGACCTCTTTTTTGCCTCCTCATTTGCCACCGAACGGCCTGCGCCTCGCATGCTGCTCAAGATTGCGCACAACTTTGGCGTGAGGAATGCAACGCTGCAGCAAATGGCAGGTAAGCTCCTACCCTGAATGAAAAAACGACGCGGATGCTGCGTCAACCAACGCCTGGCCTTTAATGGACGCCAGGAAACCCAGCCCAGAGGCATTTATGAGTAACAACCTCGACCAGCTCACCGATTGGTTGAAAGACCACAAGATCACAGAAGTCGAATGCATGATTGGCGACCTCACCGGCATCACCCGGGGCAAGATCTCGCCGACCAACAAGTTCATCGCCGAAAAAGGCATGCGCCTGCCCGAGAGCGTTCTGTTGCAGACCGTGACCGGCGACTATGTCGAAGACGACATCTACTACGAATTGCTCGACCCGGCCGACATCGACATGATCTGCCGCCCCGACCAGAACGCGGTGTACCTGGTGCCTTGGGCCATCGAGCCTACCGCCCAGGTGATCCACGACACCTACGACAAGCAAGGCAATCCGATCGAGTTGTCGCCGCGCAACGTGCTCAAGAAAGTCCTCAAGCTCTACGCCGACCGCGGCTGGCAGCCCATCGTGGCGCCGGAGATGGAGTTCTACCTGACCAAACGCTGCGAAGACCCGGACTTCCCGCTGCAACCGCCGATTGGCCGTTCCGGTCGCCCGGAGACTGGTCGCCAGTCCTTCTCTATAGAAGCCGCCAATGAATTCGACCCTTTGTTCGAAGACGTTTATGACTGGTGCGAACTGCAGGAGCTGGACCTCGACACCCTGATCCACGAAGACGGCACCGCGCAGATGGAAATCAACTTCCGTCACGGCGATGCGCTGTCCCTGGCCGACCAGATCCTGGTGTTCAAGCGCACCATGCGTGAAGCCGCGCTCAAGCACAACGTAGCCGCCACCTTCATGGCCAAGCCTATGACCGGCGAGCCCGGCAGCGCGATGCACCTGCACCAGAGCATCATCGACATCGCCACCGGCAAGAACGTCTTTTCCAATGAAGACGGGACCATGAGCCAGCTGTTCCTCAACCACATTGGTGGCCTGCAGAAATTCATCCCTGAATTGCTGCCGCTGTTTGCCCCCAACGTGAACTCGTTCCGCCGCTTCCTGCCCGACACCTCGGCGCCGGTCAACGTGGAATGGGGCGAAGAAAACCGCACCGTCGGGTTGCGTGTTCCGGATGCCGGCCCGCAGAACCGTCGTGTGGAAAACCGCCTGCCGGGCGCCGACGCCAACCCATACCTGGCGATTGCCGCCAGCTTGTTGTGCGGCTACATCGGCATGGTCGAAGGCCATAACCCGAGCGCGCCAGTGGTGGGTCGTGGTTACGAGCGACGCAACCTGCGCCTGCCGTTGACCATCGAAGACGCCCTGGAGCGCATGGAAAACAGCAAGACCATCGAGAAATACCTGGGTCAGAAATTCATCACAGGCTACGTCGCGGTCAAGCGGGCCGAGCATGAAAACTTCAAGCGCGTGATCAGTTCGTGGGAGCGGGAATTCCTGCTCTTCGCCGTCTGATGCGCCGGGCGCACGGGGCAACCCGCGCGCCCTTCACTGAAAAGTCTAGGAGATTGGTATGTCCAGCAACAACCCGCAAACCCGTGAATGGCAAGCCTTGAGCAGTGAGCACCACCTGGCGCCGTTCAGCGACTTCAAGCAATTGAAAGAGAAAGGCCCGCGCATCATCACCAAAGCCCACGGCGTTTACCTGTGGGACAGCGAAGGCAACAAGATCCTCGACGGCATGGCCGGCCTGTGGTGCGTGGCGATCGGTTACGGTCGCGACGAACTGGCTGACGCCGCCGCCAAGCAGATGAAAGAACTGCCGTACTACAACCTGTTCTTCCAGACCGCTCACCCGCCGGTGCTGGAACTGGCCAAGGCCATTTCCGACATCGCACCCGCCGGTATGAACCACGTGTTCTTCACCGGTTCCGGCTCCGAAGGCAACGACACCATGTTGCGCATGGTTCGCCACTACTGGGCGATCAAGGGCCAGCCGAACAAGAAGACCATCATCAGCCGCAAGAATGGCTACCACGGCTCCACAGTAGCCGGCGCCAGCTTGGGCGGCATGACATATATGCATGAACAGGGCGACTTGCCGATCCCAGGCATCACCCACATCGCCCAGCCGTACTGGTTTGGCGAAGGCGGCGACATGAGCCCCGAAGAGTTCGGCGTGTGGGCCGCCAACCAGTTGGAAGAAAAGATCCTGGAACTGGGCGTGGACAACGTCGGTGCCTTTATTGCCGAGCCGATCCAGGGCGCCGGTGGCGTGATCGTACCGCCGGCCACCTACTGGCCGCGCATCAAGGAAATCCTCGCCAAGTACGACATCCTGTTCATCGCCGACGAAGTGATCTGCGGTTTCGGCCGTACCGGTGAGTGGTTCGGTAGCGACTTCTACGACCTCAAGCCGCACATGATGACCATCGCCAAGGGCCTGACCTCGGGCTACATCCCCATGGGCGGCCTGATCGTGCGCGATGAAGTGGTGGACGTCCTTAATGAAGGCGGTGATTTCAACCACGGTTTCACTTACTCCGGTCACCCGGTCGCCGCTGCGGTGGCGCTGGAAAACATCCGCATCATGCGCGATGAAAAAATCGTTAACCGTGTCCACGACGAAACGGCACCGTATTTGCAGAAACGTCTGAGGGAATTGGCGGATCATCCGCTGGTGGGCGAAGTGCGTGGCGTGGGTATGCTCGGTGCCATTGAACTGGTGCAGGACAAAGCCACCCGCAAGCGTTACGAAGGCAAGGGCGTCGGCATGATCTGCCGTACGTTCTGCTTCGAAAATGGCCTGATCATGCGCGCCGTGGGCGACACCATGATCATTTCGCCACCGCTGGTGATCAGCAAGGCAGAAATCGACGAGCTGGTGACCAAGGCTCGCCAGTGCCTGGACCTGACTTTGGCGGCATTGCAGGGCTAAGTGCTAGGCTCAGAACGCAGCGGCTTCGGGCGCTGCGTCTGAGTGGTTATAAAAATGGGGGCATTGGTTGAAAGCCGGCCCTCGAACTTGCCAGACTGTCGCCCTGTTTTGTTGCCCTTTGGCTGGGCCTCGAAACATATGAAGCTTGTGGCCCAAAAAAGAAAAAATTGGAGCATCACCAAATGAAGGCATTAGGTTTGAAGAACACTGGCAAGACCCTCCTCGCCTTGTCCCTGATGGGCGCAATGGCGGGCGCGGCCCAGGCTGACGATAAAGTGCTGCACGTCTACAACTGGTCCGACTACATTGCACCGGACACCATCGCCAACTTTGAAAAAGAGTCCGGCATCAAAGTGGTGTACGACGTTTTCGACAGCAACGAAACCCTGGAAGCCAAGTTGCTGGCAGGCAAGTCCGGTTACGACATCGTCGTACCGTCGAACAACTTCCTCGCCAAGCAGATCAAGGCCGGTGTCTACCAGGAGCTGGACAAGTCCAAGCTGTCCAACTACGACAACCTGAACAAATCCCTGCTCAAAGCCGTGTCGGTCAGCGACCCGGACAACAAGCACGCCTTCCCGTACATGTGGGGCTCGATCGGCATCGGCTACAACCCGGAGAAGGTCAAGGCTGCGCTGGGCGTGGACAAGATCGATTCGTGGGACGTGCTGCTCAAGCCAGAGAACATCGCCAAGCTGAAAAGCTGCGGCGTGAGCTTCCTCGATTCGCCAACCGAAATGCTGCCGGTGGCGCTGCATTACCTGGGCCTGCCGACCGACACCCAGAAGAAGGCCGACCTGAAGCAGGCTGAAGACCTGTTCCTGAAAATCCGTCCTTCGATCGGCTACTTCCACTCGTCCAAGTACATCTCCGACCTGGCCAACGGCAACATCTGCGTGGCCGTGGGTTACTCGGGTGACATCGAACAGGCCAAGTCCCGCGCGGCTGAAGCCGGTGGCAAGGTCAAGGTGGCCTACGACATTCCGAAAGAAGGTGCTGGCAGCTTCTTCGACATGGTCGCCATCCCTAAAGATGCCGAGAACGTCGACGCCGCGTACAAGTTCATGAACTACCTGCTCAAGCCGCAAGTCATGGCTGAAATCACCAACAGCGTGCATTTCCCGAACGGTAACGAGAAAGCCACCGCACTGGTCGACAAAGAAATCACCAGCGACCCGGGCATCTACCCGCCAGCGGACGTACAGGCCAAGCTCTACGCCATTGCTGACCTGCCGGCTGCTACTCAGCGTGAAATGACACGCAGCTGGACCAAGATCAAGTCCGGGAAATAACCGGTCTTTGTTAACCACCGCGCCTGGCGCGGTGGTTATCGAAACAATTAAATGACAGAAAGTTTTGCCGGATCGGTTTATCGAGGGTAAGTTGCGCGCCGGTTTTGTTGCCGGGCAACAACTTTGGGCCCAACTATTTAAGAGGACCTCCACTTGCCAATTTCTTTATTTCGCAAAGCCATGCTGGTGGGTGCAGGTCTCACGCTGACGTTGAGCGTGCAGGCCGCACCGACGGTGCATATTTATAACTGGTCGGATTACATCGGCACCGACACCCTGGCCAACTTCGAAAAGGCCAGCGGCATCAAGCCCGTGTATGACGTGTTTGACTCCAACGAAACCCTGGAAGGCAAGCTGCTGGCCGGGCGTACCGGCTACGACGTGGTGGTGCCGTCCAACCACTTCCTGGGCAAGCAGATCAAGGCCGGGGCGTTCCAGAAGCTCGACAAGTCATTGCTGACGAATTACGCCAACCTCGACCCGGCGCTGCTTAAGCGCCTGGAAAAGAATGACCCCGGCAACCAGTACGCCGTGCCGTACCTGTGGGGCACCAATGGCATCGGCTACAACGTCGATAAGGTGAAGGAAGTGCTGGGCGTCGACCATATCGATTCCTGGGCGGTGCTGTTCGAGCCGGAGAACATGAAGAAGCTGGCGACCTGCGGCGTGTCATTCATGGACTCGGCGGACGAAATGCTGCCGGCGGTGCTCAACTACATGGGCCTGAACCCCAACAGCACGAACCCGGATGACTACAAGAAGGCCGAAGAGAAGCTGCTGAAAGTGCGGCCGTACGTGACCTACTTCCATTCCTCCAAATACATTTCTGACCTGGCCAACGGCAACATCTGCGTGGCGGCGGGTTTCTCCGGCGATGTGTTCCAGGCCAAGGCCCGTGCGGCCGAGGCTGGCAAAGGCGTGAACATCGCCTACACGATTCCCAAAGAAGGCGGCAACCTGTGGTTCGACGTGCTGGCCATCCCCAAGGATGCCACCAACGTCAAAGAGGCCCATGCCTTCATCAACTATTTGCTGCAACCTGAGGTGATCGCCCAGGTCAGTGATTACGTCGGTTATGCCAACCCTAATCCAGGGGCGGACAAACTGATGGAGCAATCGATACGCACGGACGAAGCGGTTTACCCACCGCAGGCGGTACTCGACAGGACCTTTGTCAACTTCGAGCTACCCCCGAAAGTGCAACGTTTGATGACCCGTAGCTGGACCAAGGTCAAGACGGGCAAATAAAGCTTTAACGCTCAAACTATCCTGGGTTCGCCTGCATCGGGCGAACAGCAATTTTGTTGGGAGTTTCGTAAATGGCAGTTGCCTCCGGCGCCTATAAGAAAGCCCTCGAAGGGGACCAGACACCGAAGAAGGTGCTGGTCAAAATCGACCGGGTCACGAAGAAGTTCGACGAGACGATTGCCGTGGACGATGTGTCCCTGGAAATCAAGAAAGGCGAGATCTTCGCCCTGCTCGGCGGTTCGGGTTCGGGCAAGTCCACCTTGCTGCGCATGCTCGCAGGTTTCGAGCGTCCGACCGAGGGGCGCATCTACCTCGACGGCGAAGACATCACTGACATGCCGCCCTACGAGCGGCCGATCAACATGATGTTCCAGTCCTACGCCTTGTTCCCGCACATGACTGTGGCGCAGAACATTGCCTTTGGCCTGCAACAGGACAAGATCCCCAAGGCTGAGGTCGACGCCCGCGTGGCCGAGATGCTCAAGCTGGTGCAGATGAGCCAGTACGCCAAGCGCAAGCCGCACCAGTTGTCTGGTGGCCAGCGTCAGCGTGTGGCCCTGGCGCGTTCCCTGGCCAAGCGCCCGAAACTGCTGCTGCTCGATGAGCCCATGGGCGCCCTCGACAAGAAACTGCGTTCGCAGATGCAGCTGGAACTGGTGGAAATCATCGAGCGCGTCGGCGTGACCTGCGTGATGGTGACCCACGACCAGGAAGAGGCCATGACCATGGCCGAGCGCATCGCGATCATGCACCTGGGCTGGATCGCGCAGATCGGCAGCCCAATCGACATCTACGAAACGCCTACCAGCCGTCTGGTGTGCGAGTTCATCGGCAACGTCAACATCTTCGACACCCAAGTGGTGGATGACGCCGAAGGCCACGCGGTGCTCAAGTGCGCTGACCTCGACCGCGACATCTACGTGGGCTACGGCATCGCCACGTCGGTGGAAGACAAGTCGGTGACCTACGCGATCCGCCCGGAAAAACTGCTGGTCACCACCGAAATGCCGACCTGCGAACACAACTGGTCCAGCGGCAAGGTGCACGACATCGCCTACCTGGGCGGCCACTCGGTGTTCTACGTGGAGCTGCCGAGCGGCAAGCTGGTGCAGTCCTTCGTCGCCAACGCCGAGCGCCGTGGCCAGCGGCCAACCTGGGGTGACCAGGTCTACGTGTGGTGGGAAGACGACAGCGGCGTGGTACTTCGCTCATGAACATGAAGAAGCTCAAGCGCCGCCTGCAACGAATAACGCCCAGTGGCCGTCATGCGGTCATTGGCATTCCCTTCCTGTGGCTGTTCCTGTTCTTCATGCTGCCGTTCTTCATCGTCCTGAAGATCAGTTTTGCCGAAGCCGACGTCGCGATCCCGCCGTACACCGAGATCTACACCTTCGTTGAGCAGAAGCTGCAGTTGGTGCTCAACCTGGGCAACTACGCGATGCTCGGTGACGACGAGTTGTACATCGCCGCGTACCTGGGCTCGCTGAAAATGGCGTTCTTCAGCACGCTGCTGTGCCTGCTGATCGGTTACCCGATGGCCTACGCCATCGCCAGTGCACGCAAAGAGATGCAGACCGTGCTGGTGCTGCTGATCATGATGCCGACCTGGACCGCGATCCTGATCCGCGTGTATGCGTGGATGGGCATCCTCAGCAATAACGGCTTGCTCAATGGCTTCCTGATGTCCATCGGGTTGATCAACGAGCCGCTGCAGATCCTCAACACCAACATCGCGGTGTATATCGGCGTGGTCTATTCGTACCTGCCGTTCATGATCCTGCCGCTGTACGCCAACCTGGTGAAACACGACCAGAGCCTGCTGGAGGCCGCTTCCGACCTGGGTTCGAGCACCTTCAACAGCTTCTGGAAGATCACCGTGCCGCTGTCCAAGAACGGCATCATCGCCGGTTGCATGCTGGTGTTCATCCCCGTGGTGGGCGAGTTCGTGATCCCGGAACTGCTGGGTGGCCCGGAAACCCTGATGATCGGTAAAGTGTTGTGGCAAGAATTCTTCAATAACCGTGACTGGCCGGTGGCCTCTGCCTTGGCGGTGGTGATGCTGGCGATCCTGATCGTGCCGATCATCCTGTTCAACCGCAGCCAAGCCAAAGAGATGGAGGGCAAGATATGAAGCGCTTCAGATTCTCCAGCTTTATGCTGGTGGCGGGGTTGTTGTTCATCTACCTGCCGATGCTGATCCTGGTGATCTACTCGTTCAACGAATCCAAACTGGTGACAGTGTGGGGCGGTTGGTCGATCAAGTGGTACGTGGGCCTGCTGGACAACACCCAGTTGATGGGCTCGGTGGCACGCTCCCTGGAAATCGCCTGCTACACGGCGGTGGCTGCGGTGGCGCTGGGTACGTTGGCGGCGTTCGTGCTGACGCGCATCAGCCAGTTCAAGGGCCGCACGCTGTTCGGCGGCCTGGTGACTGCGCCGTTGGTGATGCCGGAAGTGATCACCGGTCTGTCGCTGTTGCTGCTGTTTGTGGCCATGGCGCAGATGATCGGCTGGCCCCAGGAGCGTGGCATCGTCACCATCTGGATCGCCCACACCACGTTCTGTGCGGCGTATGTGGCGGTGGTGGTGTCGGCGCGTTTGCGTGAGCTGGACCTGTCGATTGAAGAAGCGGCAATGGATTTGGGCGCGCGGCCGTGGAAGGTGTTCTTCCTGATCACCATCCCGATGATCGCGCCGTCGTTGGCGGCGGGCGGCATGATGTCGTTCGCGCTGTCGCTGGATGACCTGGTATTGGCCAGCTTCGTGTCGGGGCCGGGTTCCACCACCTTGCCGATGGAAGTGTTCTCGGCGGTGCGCCTTGGGGTGAAACCCGAGATCAACGCCGTGGCCAGCCTGATCCTGTTGGCGGTGTCGCTGGTGACCTTCCTGGTGTGGTTCTTCAGCCGTCGAGCTGAAGAGCACCGCAAGAAAGCTATCCAGCAAGCCATCGAAGAAGCGGCGGCGGATGGTTGGCAGCAGCCGGACAAGCGTCGGGCGCCTGCACCGGTCTAACGGGCGCAACGCGGTAAAAAATGTGGGAGCTGGCTTTTGTGGCGAGGGAGCTTGCTCCCGCTGGGGTGCGAAGCGCCCCTAAAAGCCGACGACTGCTGCGCAGTCGAACGGGACGGTTCGACGATTCGACAAGCTCCCTCGCCACAGCAAGCCCGCTCCCACATTGGATTGCATTTCAGGTCAACTATGCAGTCCACGGTGATTTGCGGATGACGTCCACAAAATTCATCGGCTTGAACCCCGGCTCCTGATCCACCAGCACATCCGTCTTCACGTTGCCAAACGTGGTCTGCGGACGATGGCGCAAGCCGTCGGCAAACGCGCAGATGATGCACTCCTTGAACCCTTCACCACGTGGATGCGCATGCACCACGGCTTCGCGCTGCACGGTGGAAAATGCGGCGTAGTCCATGCCCAGCACGTCCATTTCTACACCGGCCGTCACCAGCGCCACGGTCGGACGCAGATGCTGCGGCACGCCCGGTGTGGTGTGCAGGGCGATGGACAGCCACACCTGTTCGATATCGTCATCGCTCAGCCCGTAAGGCTTGAGGAAGGCCGCCGCCGCGTTGGCGCCGTCGACTTCAAAGCGTTCGTTGTCACTGCGATGGCCTTCGACCAGGCCCAGGTCATGGAACATCGCGCCGACGTAGAGCAGCTCCGGGTTGTAGGCGAGTTGTTTGCGTTCGCCGCTCAACGCGCCGAACAGGAATACCCGGCGGGAATGGTGGTAGAGCAGGTCGGATTCGACGTCGCGGATGTATTCGGTGGTGGCCTTGGCCAGGGCGCTGTCCGGGATCTGGATGCCGGCGATGGTGGTGCTCATGGTCGTTCTCCTCAACAAAGCGCCGGGGGTGGCGCCGATGAGACCAGTCTGGTCGCGTGCCCGCGAAGGGGCTATGGCGGCGAGGATGCGATCCCGGCCAATGTGCCGTCACATCGTGCCAGCCGGAGTAACCTCTTGAAGCCTGAGAGGATCAAGTGTGGGAGCGGGCTTGCTCGCGAATGCGGTATGTCGGTTAATACAGGTGTCGACTGATCCACCGCATTCGCGAGCAAGCCCGCTCCCACATGGGTTTGTGTTCATTCAGTTAACCAAGGCTAACCATTCATGGGCAAAACCGTCGCCATCCTGATCTTCCCCGGCGTCCAATCACTGGACGTGACCGGCCCCATGGATGTGTTCTGCGAAGCCAACCGCTTTCTACCGTCGCAAGACCATTACCAACTGGAAGTGATCGGCTTCGGCCACGGCAGCATGGCCGCCTCCAACGGCCTCGCGTTGCAGGCGCACCGGCATTACAGCGAAGCGCTTGAGCCCTACGACCTGCTGCTGGTCGCCGGCGGCCCGCAGTTGCCCTTCGAAGACTTCGGCGCCGAGTTCGACGACTGGCTGCGCGGCGCCACCGCCCGCGCGCAACGTTTCGGCTCGATCTGCAACGGCGCCTTCATGCTGGCACGCGCGGGGCTGTTGGACGGCAAAACCGTCACCACCCACTGGAATGACGCAGCGGACCTGGCGCGCCTGTGCCCCACGGCTCAGGTCGACGCCGACCGCCTCTACGTGCAGGACGGCAATCTCTACACCTCGGCCGGGGTCACGGCGGGCATCGATCTGTCGCTGTATTTGTTGGCCCAGGATCACGGCCCGGAAGTCGCGTTGAGTGTGGCCAAGCGCCTGGTGGTGTTCACCCAGCGCTCGGGCGGGCAGTCGCAGTTCAGCCCGTTCCTGACACCCCATGCCGAAACCACCTCGGCGGTGGCGCTGGTGCAGCTGTACGTGTTGGCGAACCTGACGGGGGATTTGACCATTGCTGACCTGGCCAAGGCGGCCAATATGAGCGCGCGTAATTTCTCTCGGGTGTTTGCCCGAGAGGCGCGGATCACGCCAGCGGAGTTTGTCGAACGGGCGCGGGTCGACGCGGCGCGGGTCATGCTTGAAAGCAGCCCCGCACCGCTCAAGACCGTCGCCTATCAATGCGGCTTTCGCGACGCCCAGCACATGCGCAGTGTGTTCAACCGCCGGCTGGGCGTGACGCCGCAACAGTTCCGGCTTAACTTTGCGGCGCCGGTTTGAGGGTGTCGTAGGCTTCCAGGGCGCGCAGCGAGTAGATGTACGCCGCGCCCGCATTCAGCGAGATGGCGGTGGCCAGGGTTGCCGCGACTTCTTCGCGGGTGGCTCCAGCCTTGATCGCCGCGTCGGCATGCACGCCGATGCAGCCATCGCAGCGGGTGGTGATGGCCACGGCGATAGAGATCAGTTCACGGGTCTTGGCGTCGAGCACGTTGTTTTCTTCGGCGGCTTCGCCCAGCGCCATGTAGGCTTTGACCATCTTCGGGTTGCTCTTGCCCAGCGCGCCAAAGGCTTTCTTCACGGTAGGCAGCAAGTCGGACCAGTTATTGAACATTGCGGTAACTCCTGAACAGGTGTGGTGGGTGTGAAGCCAGTCTCTTCCGTTCGGAGGTAGCGTTATTGTTCAATCCGCTCATCTTTTTGACCGATGCTCGCAAATGAATTCGATCGACACGCTCATCGCGCTGGCCAACCTGCGCGGCAGTCTGGATCTACGCTGTCAATTCCAAGGGGACTGGGCCCTGGACCACTCGCCGGAGAGCCTCGGCGTGGCGCCTTACCACATTGTGCTCAGTGGCAACTGCCGCGCCGAGTTATCAGGCGGGCAGCAGGTGACGCTGGAGGAGGGCGATATTCTGCTGATGCCCGGCGGGGCCACCCATTTATTACGCAGCCAGGGCGCGCGCATCCGGCCGATGCAGCCCACGGTGATCGAGGGTGGCCTGCTCCCGGTGCATCGCCTGGGCGGCGACCGGCCGGACCTCGACATGCTTTGCGGCAGCTTCCACTACAACCGCCAGTCGTTGCTGCTCGGCGCGTTGCCGGAGTACCTGGTGGTGTCCAGCCGCGAGTGGCAGGGCGACGGCCAACTGGCAGCGTTGATTGCTCTGCTGCGCAGTGAAGCGGACAGCCAGCAACTGGGCGCGCGTTCCTTCATCGATGCGTTGTCGTCGGCGCTGTTCACCCTGATCCTGCGCACTTGGCTGGCGCGCCAGGCGCCCGTGGCCGGTACCTTCGCGCTGCTTGCCGATAAGCGCCTGAGCAAGGCCTGGCAGGCGATCCTGGCCGATCCGGGGCATGAGTGGACCATCGACAGCCTGGCGGTGGCTGCGACGATGTCACGCGCCACCTTCATGCGTGCGTTCGTGAAAGTCGCGGGCGTGTCGCCGTGGGTGCTGCTGACCCAGTTGCGCATGGAGCTGGCCTTCAACCTGTTGCGCCAGTCGCACCTGAGCCTGCTGGATATCGCCGCCCAGGTGGGTTACCAGTCCCAGGCGGCATTCAGCAAGAAATTCAAGGAAACCTATGGCGAGGCGCCGGGGCGCCTGCGGTCATCGGGCGGGTAGCATCTTGAGGGTGCCACGGGTGTTGGCGGTGACTTCCTCGTCAGTGAAGTGCGCCTGTTCGTAGCCGCCTTCGATGTAGGTTTCCGCCTGGTCGCCGTAATGCCGGTCAAACGGCACCCCGCTTTGGCCGACCGGGTTGATGGTCAACGCGTGGGCTGCGTCGGCGAAGTCGATCAGACGGCGGGTCGAAGGCCCGTAGGTGACGGGCCACGGTGCCGGGCCGATATTGGCCGATTGGTTATTTGGCACTTCGTGCGTGCCCGGCGCCGGGAACGGGCCGACATTGACGATCAGGTCCAAGGGTTTTTGCGAGCCCAGCGGGTGGCCGTGGGTCAGGGTGTGGGCCTTGCCCCATTGCCATTGGCTCGGGTCATCGCCGAAGGTGGCCTTGAGGTGCGCAAGGCTGTTATCCCAGGCGAGCTTGACGGTGTCGGCGCGCTTGCCGCCCCACCACGGTGAATCCGGCGCGGCGGCCAAGCGTGGCAAGGCAGCGTCGATCACGCGGGTACCGAGCAGGGTCTTGAACATGCCGTCGCCGAGTTTCGGGTGGAAGGCGGCGTCGGCCAGGTTGAACAGGAACTGGTTGAACAGCGTGGCGCTGGTCGAGTCCAGCGGGTAGTCACCCTTCCAGCTTGCAAGCTGTTCCACCAGTTTCAACTGCGCCGGGTCCTTGACCACCTCACGCAGCAACGGCAACAGCGGCGCCAGCAGGCGCGGGCCGAAGGCGGTGGTGGTGCCGAGCTGCAAGGCCTGGCTGTTATTCACATCCCACTTCACGCTCTTGTCGCTCAACTGCGCGTTCAACTGTTGACCACGGTCGGCCAGGTTGTAGTAACCGGGAATCTCCATGCCGGTCGGTGAGACCGGCTGGGCATTGGCTGACACCACGTAACCGCGCGCCGGGTTTTCTTCCTGGGGGTTGGCGCTGAAGGGGTAGAAGCCCAGCTTGTCGGCTTGGGCGGTGCTGCCGTCAAGGATAAACCCGGCGTTGACCCCGGCCGGCCGGATCGGCAACTGCGCCGCCGCCCACCAGCCGATATCGCCCTTGGCATTCGCCCATACAATGTTCAGCCCCGGCGCCGACACCTTGGCCGCCGCCGCACGGGCCTTCACCAGTGTGTCGGCGCGGTTTAGCTGGTAGAAGCCCTCAAGGATCGGGTTCTGGGTATCGAGAAATGCCCACCACATGGCAATCGGCGTCTTGCCGGCGTTTTCGCCCAGCACGTCATTGATGATCGGTCCGTGGGGCGATTGGCGCAGGGTCAACGTCACCGGCGCCTGGCCCTTCACCGCGATCTGTTGCTCGGTGCTGCTCATGTCGACCCAATGGTCGTGGTACCAGACCTGGTTGGGGTTATCCGGGTTGACCTTCTCGGCGATGAGGTCGAGGTCATCGTTCTGGAACATGGTCAGGCTCCAGCCGAAATCCAGGTTGTGCCCCAGGAACGCCACCGGCACCAGTGCATTGTGATAGCCATACAGCTCGAAACCCGGCGCCGACAACTGCGCCTCGTACCACACCGACGGCACCGAGAAACGGATGTGCGGGTCACCGGCGAGCAAAGGCTTGCCGCTCTTGGTACGGTTGCCGCTGATGGCCCAGGCGTTGCTGCCTTCGAACTGCGGCAGGCCGTTGTCGGCCAGGGCCTGTTCGCTCAGGGAGGCGAGGGCGCCGAGGGCCTGCCAATCGCTGGTGGCGAGGTTGAGGGCGCCTTTGGGTTGCCAGTCCAGGTCAAAGACTTTCAGGTAGTCGCTGCCCAGTTGGTCGCGGATGTAGGTCAGCACGGGCTCGGTACGAAACGCGGCGGCAAAGCTGTAGGCCATGTACCCGGCGACGCTGATGGTGTCCTCGGCGGTAAACGGTCGCTTGGGGATGCCCAGCATGTCGAACTCCATCGGGCTGGCGTGGCTGTCCTGATACTGGTTGATCCCGTCCAGATAGGCTTGCAGGGCCTTCCAATGCGCCGATTCGTGGTCGAGTTGCGCCACATAGGTGGCCGCACGGTCGCGAATGCGCAGGCTGCGGAACAGCTTGTCGGTGTCCAGCACCTTGGGCCCCAGCACCTCGGCCAGCTCGCCACGGGCCAGGCGCCGCATGATCTCCATCTGGAACAGTCGGTCCTGGGCGTGCACGTAGCCCAGGGCGCGGTACAGGTCGGTTTCGTTCTCGGCTTGGATGTGCGGTACACCACGGTCGTCGTAACGCACCGTGACCGAGCCTTGCAGGTTGGCCAGTGTGACCGTGCCCTGGCGGGTGGGCTGCTTGCTGTAAACGTACCAACCGGCGCCGAGGGCGACCAGTACGACAAGAACCGCGAGAACCCGCAAGACGCGCTTCATGAACATTCCTTACCAAGAGTGGGGTGGCGAGTTACGAGCCTTTTGGCCACGAACAATAGCAGCCCACCGCCAGGGTGTGCGTGGCATTTACCTCGCGTCCTGTTTCAAGGGCCTTCAAGATCGGCTCGATAAAACTGTTGCTGGAATTACACGTGAGGCCTTCGCTGTAGGGCCCGAAATACGCGAGCTTGCCGCTGCGATCCCAGATACCCACGGCCGGGCTGGCCGGCACCTGCTCGGCGCCGGGCAGGGCGGCGAGGGTTTTCATGCGGCGCAGGTTGTCGGGCAATTGGCCGTGGCTGCCGGGCTTTTGCAGCGCGTAGAACTCTACGCCTTGGGGCGCGTACTGCTCGATCAGCTCGCCCAAGTGCTGCTGGTTGCCGACGTTGCACGGGCACGCCGGGTCCCAGAAGTGCACCAGGCGAATCGGGCCGGGGCCGGCAAGGTCGGCGGGCAGCTTCAACGGGTCGCCGGAAAACACCGCCGTGTGCTCGCTGAAGGCGCGCAGGTAGCGGCCCTGGAACCAGTCATACGCCGCCCACAGCACGCCGGCGCAGATCACCAGGATCAGGCTCGCGAACAAGGCGGTGCGGTAGGGCTGTCGCATTCAGATGTATCCTCGAAGGTCGCGTAGCTTGCCATGCTTGTCCTGACAGATGAATATCGCAGCTCGATATTCATCTTTGCCGCAAGTCTGGAAGCCTTTATGCCCGTTACCTTTGACCCTGATCATCTGCGCGAAAGCTTGCGGCCCCTGGTGGATGCGCAACCGCTTTCAGCCGAGGCGCGGGTCTACCAGCGTTTTTACGGTCTGGACCAGGCCGCGAGCCGCCTGGGGCGTTTCGAGGTGGAGGGTTTTGAGGTGGTGGCCCAGGTGTGGTGGCCGCAATCGCCGGTGGCGACGATGTTCATGTTCCATGGCTTCTACGACCACATGGGGCTGTACCGTCATGTGGTGAAGTGGGCGCTGGAGCAAGGCTTCGTGGTGATCGCCTGCGATTTGCCGGGGCATGGCCTGTCCAGTGGCGTGCGTGCCAGCATCGATGATTTTGCGGTGTATCAACAGGTGGTGAATGCGCTGTTCACCCAGGCGCAAGTGCTGCAACTGCCGCAACCCTGGCACCTGTTCGGGCAAAGCACCGGCGGCGCGGTGGTGGTGGATCACCTGCTCAACCATGGCGCCGACAGCCCGGCCCAGGGCAAGACTTTCCTGCTGTCACCCCTGGTGCGGCCGCGTGCCTGGGGGTGGTCGCAGGTCAGCTATTACCTGCTGCGTCCTTTCGTCAAAGGCATTGCGCGGCGATTCAGCGAGAACACCCACGATCCGGCGTTCAAGCCGTTCCTGGAAGCCGACCCGCTTCAGCCGCGCCAACTGCCGACTGCCTGGGTCGGCGCTTTGGCGCGCTGGATCAAACGCATCGAAGCCGCACCGCGCAGCACCCGGCGGCCGGTGATTGTTCAAGGCGAGGAAGACATGACGGTGGACTGGCAGCACAACCTGCAGGTGTTACGCGGCAAGTTCGACCAGCCCGAGGTGCTGATGCTGCCGCGTGGCAGGCATCATCTGGCCAATGAGATTCCGGAGATTCGCGAGGTGTATTTCAAGTACCTCACCGACCGTGTGTGATGGCGATCAGGGCGCCAGGCTTGAGGTGCTCTGGCCGACTGCCAGTCCGGCGCGAATGGCAGCGAGAGCCGCCTGGTAATATGCCTTACCCTCCGGTGACTCGGCAAACGTCGCGAATTCTTCCAGCTCCGGGTCGGACAAATCCCGATAGACGTACAGCAGCGTGTTGTTCAGATCCTTGTCGATCTGCTGCATCAACCGCTCACGCTGGCCGTTCAACATGCCTTGGGCCTGCCCACCGCCCAGCAGGCCGGGAATCATCTGGCTCAAGCTATCGGCCGCGACTCCGGCAATCGCCAGGCTGACTTCCGCGCCGGCTTCTCGGGCTGGCAGGGCTTGGGCCAGGTGGCCGATGATCAGGCTACGAGTCGCGTCGGCGTCGATTTTCGGCAGGCCCTGGGCGTTTTTCGCCAGTTGATCACGGCGCGTGGCGAGCAACTCGGCGGCGACAATCTTGCGGCCCAGGGGCGATTGGAAAAACGCCAGGGCCGGCTTGGGATCCGCCAGATTCTTGCGCAATTGCGCTTCGGCACGCTGGTCCACAGCCTGGGCGGCGAAGCGTTTATTGCTGTTGTCCACCAGCGCCTGGTACACCGCCGGTGGCAAGCTGTTGCGGTAGCGCTGCTGGGCGGCACTGAGGGCATCATTGAAATGCGCACGTTGTTCGGCCCAGCCGGCGACCTTGTACAACTGGTCATGGCCGTCTGCCCAGGCGGGCAAAACGCAGAACATCAGCAAGGAAAAAAACAAACGACGCATATGGACTCCTGTCAGTCGGCCACTATTGTCCGTGTCGGGCGTAGGATTTGTCGAGAAGTCCTATCAGTCACCTGACTAAAGTGCAGTCAGACGCTCGGCGGCTCTGTCGGATTCACAGGCGTATGGATACTATGCGCGCCATGCAAATACCCCTCGATCACCCCTTGCTGCAACGTATTGTCGACGACCTGGCCGAAAAGGGCTGGTCCCGGCAGGACGGCTTCCTGCCCCAGGCTCTGACCCTGGAACTGGCGGCTGAGTGCCGTAAACGTGCAGCCGAGGGTGAACTGGCCCCGGCGGCGGTAGGGCGTGGCCCGGCCCAGGAGATTCGCGAAGGCATTCGCGGTGACCATATCCAGTGGCTGGAGGACGGTGACGCGGCGGTCTGCGACACCTACATGGCGCTGATGGACAGCCTGCGTTTGGCGATGAACCGTGGCCTGTTCCTAGGCCTGGAAGATTTCGAAAGCCATTTCGCGATGTACCCACCGGGAGCGTTCTACCTCAAGCACCTGGACCGTTTCCGCGACGATGACCGGCGCATGGTTTCGGCGGTGATTTACTTGAACGACGCCTGGCTGCCCGAGCACGGCGGCCAATTGCGCATGTACCTCAAGGACGGCGTCGAATACGATGTGGTGCCCACCGGCGGTTGCCTGGTGGTGTTCCTGTCGGGCGAAGTGCCCCACGAAGTCATGCCCGCCACGCGCGAACGCCTGTCCCTTACCGGCTGGTTTCGTCGGCGGGGCAACGAGCCGTTCTGAACATGGAAAAAATACTGATCAGCCGCTGCCTGCTGGGGCACAAGGTGCGCTACGACGGTGGCGCCAGTGGGCCGTTTGACCAACTCGCGGTGTGGCAAGCCGAAGGGCGGGTGGTGGCGATCTGCCCGGAAGTGTCGGGTGGTTTGCCGACGCCTCGACCTGCTGCCGAAATTCCAGGCGGGCAAGGCGTGGATGTCTGGGAGGGCCGCGCCCAGGTGCTCACCGCCGAGGGCGAAGATTTCAGCGCGGCGTTCCTTGAGGGGGCGCGCCAGGCTTTGGCGCTGGTGCAGCGCCACAACATCCGCATCGCCGTGCTCAAGGCCAATAGCCCGTCGTGCGGCAACCTGCTCACCTATGACGGCACGTTTTCGGGTGTGAAAGTGAGTGGCGAAGGTGTGACGGCGGCGCTGCTGAGGCAGCATGGCGTTCAGGTATTCAGTGAATTGCAATTGCCCGAAGCCGCCGCCGCCCTGGCGCACCGCTGATTATTGGGCTTTGGCCACCGGCTCGGTTTCCAACCATTTCTGCGCCAAGGCCTTCAACCGGCCATCCGCCTTCACGCGCTGCAACGCTTTGTCCAGGCTCGCCTTGAACGCTGGATTGCCCTTCTGAAAGGGAATCGCCAGCGCCGGCTCCTCGTTGTAAAGCTCACTGAAATCGAACCGATCCTGCAACGC
This sequence comes from Pseudomonas sp. P7759, assembly GCF_013386445.1. NCBI lineage: Bacteria > Pseudomonadati > Pseudomonadota > Gammaproteobacteria > Pseudomonadales > Pseudomonadaceae > Pseudomonas > Pseudomonas sp. P7759. The sequence continues at coordinate 304,011 of NZ_JACART010000004.1, read as the reverse complement.
GGCAGTCATAGCGATATGGTTGATGGCCACGTCGTATTTGCCGGTTGCCACGCCTGGGAGCAGGTCGCCGTCATCGGTGGTGATGAAGGAGGGGCGCACGTCCATTTCCTTGGCCAGTTGCTCGCCCAGTTCCACTTCGAAGCCGGTGAGTTTGTCGCCTTCCTTGAAATTGTACGGTGGGGTGTTGGCTTCAAGGGCGATGCGCAGTTCGCCACGGTCGAATACATCATCGACCAGTTCGGCATGAGCCAAAGGGCTCAGAAGGGGCAGCAACAGTAACAGGCCAGGCGAAAAGCGCATGGTCACTCCTAGAGATTTTTAATGTGCGAGGCGCCGTTCAGCATCGCTTTGCTATGGTGTTGAGTGCCTTGGACAGCAATTTGTCGCGAAGTTGTCATAACCCTACAGATTTCACAGAAAAACTGGAGAAGCGAATGAAAGCCCTTTTGTCCCGTGCAACCCTTGCCAGCCTGTTGCTGGGTGCCTCGATGTTGGCGAATGCTGCTGATGTCCCTCGTACGCCTGCTCCCAAAGGCGCCGAGGTGTTTATCGTCTCGCCCAAAGACGGCGCAACCGTCGACAAAACCTTCACCGTCAAGTTCGGCGTCAAGGGCCTGGACCTGGAACCGATCGACAAGCAAGTACCGGGCGCCGGCCATCACCACCTGCTGGTCGACCAGGACGTGACGTCGCTCAAGGCCGACGAAGCCATTCCAGCCACGGCCACGTCGATTCACTTCGGCAAGGCGCAAACCGAGACCGAGCTGACCCTCGCACCTGGCAAGCACACCTTGCAGTTGGTGGCGGGCGATAACGTGCACCGCCAGTTCGAGCCCACTGTAGTCTCGAAAGTGATCACGGTTAACGTTAAGTAAGATTTGTTCAGATGCAAAAAAGGGAGCCCCGAGGGGCTCCCTTTTTCATGTTGCGGCGAAACCTTAGAACAACACGCGGCTACGAATCGTACCGTTGATGTGCTGCAGCTTCTCTTGCGCCAGGTCCGAGTACTCGGCGTCGACGTCGATCACCACGTAGCCGACCTTCTCGTTGGTCTGTAGGAACTGACCGGAGATGTTGATGCCGTTTTCCGCGAAGACCTTGTTGATCTCCATCATCACGCCAGGGATGTTCTGGTGGATGTGCAGCAGACGGTGCTTGCCAGGGTGAGCCGGCAGGGCCACTTCCGGGAAGTTCACCGACGACACCGACGTACCGTTGTCGCTGTACTTGACCAGCTTCTCCGACACTTCCAGGCCAATGTTGGCCTGCGCTTCAGCGGTGGAACCGCCGATGTGCGGGGTCAGGATCACGTTGTCCAGGCCACGCAACGGGCTCTCGAAGATGTCGTCGTTGGAGCGCGGCTCCACCGGGAACACGTCGATGGCGGCGCCGATCAGGTGCTTGTCCTTGATCGCGTCGGCCAGGGCGTCGAGCTCGACCACGGTGCCACGGGCAGCGTTGATCAGGATGCCGCCTTTCTTGATGGCACGGATTTCCTTCTCGCCGATCATCCACTGGGTCTCAGCGGTTTCCGGAACGTGCAGGGTCACGATGTCGGACATGCCCAACAGCTCGGTCAGGCTGGCCACTTGCGTGGCGTTGCCCAATGGCAGCTTGGTCAGGGTGTCGTAGAAGAACACCTGCATGCCGAGGCCTTCGGCCAGGACCGACAACTGAGTACCGATCGAGCCGTAACCGACGATACCCAGCTTCTTGCCACGGATTTCGAAGGAGTTGGCTGCGCTCTTGATCCAGCCGCCACGGTGGCAGGAAGCGTTCTTCTCAGGAATGCCGCGCAACAACAGGATGGCCTCGGCCAGCACCAGTTCCGCAACGGAACGGGTGTTGGAGTACGGTGCGTTGAACACCGCGATGCCGCGCTCGCGCGCTGCGTTGAGGTCGACCTGGTTGGTGCCGATGCAGAAACAGCCGACCGCCACGAGTTTCTTGGCGTGATCGAAGATCTCTTCGGTCAGCTGAGTGCGGGAGCGAATGCCGATGAAGTGCGCGTCGGCGATCTTTTCCTTGAGTTGGGCTTCCGGCAGAGAACTGGTGATGTACTCAATGCTGGTGTACCCGGCGGCTTTCAGAACGTCGACAGCCGATGGGTGGACGCCTTCCAGAAGAAGGAACTTGATCTTGCTCTTATCGAGAGAAGTCTTGCTCATCTGCGTAAACCTGTATCCCGGAGAAAAATGGCAGGGAATCGAGCAGCACAAGCTGACCCGGACGGCAGGAAAGCCGTCACCGCAGAAACGCCCTTGGGCTCTGTCCTGCGGGGGCGGTATGCTAGCATACGCGCCCCGCAAACACTCATTCCTGCGACGTGAAGCGTTCTCAGGATGACCATGAATTGTTCGAGAGTTCTGTCGATGACCCATCCTGCCCTGATTGATGAGCTAAAGACCCTGGTTGAGCCCGGCAAAGTGCTGACCGATGCAGACTCCCTGGAGGCTTACGGCAAGGATTGGACCAAGCACTTCGCACCCGCGCCGACCGCCATTGTCTTCCCCAAGACCACTGAGCAGGTCCAGGCCATTGTGCGTTGGGCCAATACCCACAAGGTGGCGCTGGTGCCATCGGGCGGGCGTACCGGCTTGTCCGCCGCTGCCGTGGCGGCGAATGGCGAAGTGGTCGTGTCGTTCGACTATATGAACCAGATCCTCGACGTGAACCTCACCGACCGCACCGCCGTGTGCCAGCCGGGCGTGGTCACCAAGCAATTGCAGAACGTCGCTGAAGAAAAAGGCCTGTACTACCCGGTGGACTTCGCATCGTCCGGTTCCAGCCAGATTGGCGGCAATATCGGCACCAATGCCGGCGGGATCAAGGTGATTCGCTACGGCATGACCCGCAACTGGGTGGCCGGCATGAAAGTCGTCACCGGCAAGGGTGACGTACTGGAACTGAACCGCGACCTGATCAAGAACGCCACCGGCTACGACATGCGCCAGCTGTTCATCGGCGCTGAAGGCACCCTCGGCTTTGTGGTCGAAGCCACCATGCGTCTGGACCGTGCGCCGAAAAACCTCACCGCCATGGTGCTCGGTACGACTGACTTCGATTCGATCATGCCGGTCTTGCACGCGTTCCAGAGCAAGCTGGACCTGACTGCCTTCGAATTTTTCTCCGACAAGGCCCTGGCCAAGGTCATGGGCCGTGGCGACGTGCCGGCCCCGTTCGAAACCGAGTGCCCGTTCTACGCGCTGCTGGAATTCGAAGCCACCACCGAAGAAGTCGCCAACCACGCCCTGGAAACCTTCGAGCATTGCGTCGAGCAGGGCTGGGTGCTGGACGGCGTGATGAGCCAGAGCGAAACCCAACTGCACAACCTGTGGAAACTGCGCGAGTACATCTCCGAAACCATTTCCCACTGGACCCCGTACAAGAACGATATCTCGGTCACCGTCTCCAAAGTGCCGGCGTTCTTGAAGGAAATCGATGCGATCGTCGGCGAACACTACCCCGACTTCGAAATCGTCTGGTTCGGCCACATCGGTGACGGCAACCTGCACCTGAACATCCTCAAGCCGGAAAACCTGAGCAAGGACGAGTTCTTCGCCAAGTGCGCCACCGTGAACAAGTGGGTGTTTGAAACCGTCGAGAAGTACAACGGCTCGATCTCCGCCGAACACGGCGTAGGCATGACAAAGCGTGACTACCTGACTTACAGCCGCTCGCCGGTTGAAATCGAATACATGAAGGCCGTCAAAGCCGTGTTCGACCCGAACGGGATCATGAACCCTGGCAAGATCTTCGCTGTTTAATCGCCCTGAAGGAGTCGTTCCATGAGCTACCAGCACAAGTATGTCGACGGCACCAACATCCACTTTCCGGTCGGTAAAGTGGTGTGTATCGGGCGTAACTACGCCGAACACGCCAAGGAACTGGACAACCCGGTGCCGACCGAGCCGCTGCTGTTCATCAAGCCGGGCAGCTGCGTGGTGCCATTGGAAGGTGGTTTCAGCATCCCAACCGAGCGCGGTTCGGTGCACTACGAGGCGGAAATCGCGGTATTGATCGGCAAGCCGTTGTCGACCAAGCCCAGCCGTGAAGAAGTGCTCGACGCCATTTCCGGCTTCGCCCCGGCCCTGGACCTGACGCTGCGCGACAAACAGGCTGAGCTGAAAGCCAAGGGCCTGCCGTGGGAAATCGCCAAGTCCTTCGATGGTGCGGCGGTGATCGCGCCGTTCGTGGTGGGCAGCACCTTCCCGGACGTGGCTGATATCGGCATCCGCCTGAGCATCAATGGCGAAGTGCGCCAGGATGGCAACAGCGCGCAGATGCTCAACCCGATCATCCCGATGATCCAGCACATGGCCGGCTGCTTCTCGCTGCAAGCGGGCGATGTGATCCTCACCGGCACCCCGGCTGGCGTGGGCCCGCTGAATGTGGGCGATGAGCTGGTGTTGGAACTGTCGGGCCAGAATCGCTTCGAAAGCAGCGTTCGCTGACGAAACGCAGTAAAAATGTGGGAGCGGGCTTGCTCGCGAATGCGGTGGATCAGTCGCCTAATACATTGACTGACACTCCGCCTTCGCGAGCAAGCCCGCTCCCACATTGGATTGCATGCATCCAGCTACCCGGCTTTTGCATTTTTTTCACACGCCATCCGGATAATCCCCAGCCTCTTGCGCGCAGGCCTGTCATTCCTGTGCTATCACCTAACGCTGACTTTCCGGAAAAAGCGCCCAATGGCCGTGTCCTTGCCCTCCGCTACACCCAAGCCGCGTTCTCGCTTTGCCTTGCGCTGGTATTCCTGGCTGTTGCTGGTGGGGGTGATCTCCTATGGCGTTGCCTGGGCCATGCACTGGGATGATCGCGGTGTGCTGTGGGTGCTGGAGCGTTTCGAAACGCCGGCCGAACGCCAGGAAAGCGTCTGGCTGCCGGACTACCAGGCGGTGATCGACGGTAAGCCTTTACCGGGCATGGAGAAGGACGAAGCTTCCGACGTCTCCTACAACCCTCAGACCAAAACCCTGTTTTCCGTGATGGGCAAGAACCCGTTCCTCGCTGAGTTGAGCCTGCAAGGCGACGTGCTGCGCAAGATGCCGCTCAACGGTTGGGATAACCCGGAAGGCGTGACGGTGATGGAAAACGGCTTGATCGCCGTGGTCGATGAGCGCCAGCACACACTGACCATCGTCAAGGTCGATGCCACCACCGTGGCGTTGAATAAGGCCGATTTCCCGAGTTATGACCTGGGCCCGTCCAAGGACCAGAACAAAGCCTTTGAAGCTATTACCTGGGACAAGCGCAACCAACAACTGGTGCTGGGCGAGGAGCGCCCGCCGGCGTTGTTCACCTGGAAAAGCGACGGCGGTGCGACCCTGTCTGGCGATAAGCAGAAGCTGGCCAGCAAGGAATTGGACATGCGTAACCTCTCGGCCCTGGCCGTCGACCCGCGCACCGGGCATTTGCTGGTGCTGTCGGCCGACTCGCACCTGCTGCTGGAGCTGGACGAGAAGGGCGAGCAAGTCAGCTTCATGACCCTGCTCGGTGGTTTCAATGGTCTCAAACACACCATTCCTCGAGCGGAAGGCGTGACCATGGACGAGAACGGCACGCTGTACATCGTCAGTGAACCCAACCTGTTCTATCGTTTTGAAAAACAGAAATAACGGACAGTTTACGTCGGATAGTTCTCTATCAGCGGCATTCGCCAGACACCGGGGCGCGTTTAAGTTTAAATTCAGACAGGCGTGATATTCATTCGCCACTTTTGAATTTGAGCCCCCCTGATGCGACGACTAGCCCGCCCCAAACCGATGCTCTTTATGCTTGCGCTGATCGTCCTGATCGGCGCCGGGGTCGTTGCGCAGCACTTTCGGCTGTTCGAGCGCGCCTGGTTCAACTGGCAAGTGTGGCGCCAGCCAGCGAATGAGCGCTCCATCGGCCTGGCGGATTATCAGGTCGCCGTGGAAGCCCGGGTGATCGAAGGGCTTAATGACGATGTGTCGGCCCTCACCTACGACCCTATCCGTAAAAGCCTGTTTACCGTCACCAATCAAAACGCCGAACTGATCGAGCTGTCCCTGGAGGGCAAGATCCTGCGGCGCATTCCTTTGGTCGGGTTTGGCGACGCCGAGGCCGTGGAGTACATCAGCGAGAACATCTACGTCATCAGCGATGAGCGTCAGCAGCGCTTGATCAAGGTGCATGTGGACGACGACACCCAATTCCTCGACGCCGCGGATGCGGAGCAGATGACCCTGGGCCTGCATGTTGGCGGCAACAAGGGCTTTGAGGGCCTGGCCTATGACTCGGTGGGCAAGCGCCTGTTCGTGGCCAAGGAGCGCGACCCGATGTTGATCTACGAGATCCACGGCTTCCCCCACTTCAAACCGGAAAAAACCTACTCGGTACACGTGGTCAACAACCCCAAGCGTGATGCCGGATTGTTTGTGCGTGACCTGTCGAGCCTGCAATACGACGAGCGCAGCGGCCATCTGCTGGCGCTGTCGGATGAATCGTTCCTGGTGCTGGAACTGGATATCGACGGTCGCCCGTTGAGCAGTCTGTCACTGCTGAACGGGCGCCATGGCCTGAAAAAGCGGCTGCCTCAGGCGGAAGGGATCGCGATGGACGATGACGGTAACCTCTACCTCACCAGCGAGCCGAACCTGTTTTACGTATTCAGGAAGCCTTGAGGGTTTTCACGCCTTCAGCGGTGCCCAGCAACAGCACATCCGCTGGGCGCGCTGCGAACAGGCCGTTGGTGACCACACCGACGATCGCGTTGATCTGAGTTTCCAGCTCAACCGGATTAGTGATCTGCATGTTGAACACGTCGAGGATGATGTTGCCGTTGTCGGTCAACACGCCTTCGCGGTACACCGGGTCGCCGCCCAGTTTCACCAGCTCGCGGGCCACGTGGCTGCGGGCCATCGGGATCACTTCCACCGGCAGCGGGAACGCGCCGAGTACCGGCACCAGCTTGCTGGCGTCGGCGATGCAGATAAAAGTCTTGGCCACAGCCGCGACGATTTTCTCGCGGGTCAGGGCTGCGCCGCCGCCTTTGATCAGGTTCAGGTGTTCGTCGCTTTCATCGGCGCCGTCGATGTAGAACTCCAGGTCGCTCACGGTGTTGAGCTCGTACACCGGGATGCCATGGCCTTTCAGGCGCGCGGCGGTGGCTTCGGAGCTGGCCACGGCGCCGTCGAACGCGCCTTTATGCTGGGCCAGTGCGTCGATGAAGCAGTTGGCAGTGGAGCCGGTGCCGACACCGACGATGCTCTTGTCGTCGAGTTTAGGAAGGATTAAATCGACAGCGGCCTGGGCCACTGCCTGTTTGAGTTGATCCTGGGTCATGCGGGCTCCGGAACGGGCGGGGAGTTAACGAGGGGCGCGAGTATAACCCAACAAAACCTCTGGATTCGTGTGGTCGCCCGGCCAAAAGCCGGGTTAGACTCCTTGGCCCTGCCAAACCGTGAAAGTAGATGCCCGCCAATGCTTGAACAGTACGTCAAAAAGATCCTCACCTCGCGCGTTTACGACGTTGCCGTAGAAACCCCGTTGCAGACCGCCCGCCAGCTCTCCGAGCGGCTGGGCAACCAGGTCTGGCTCAAGCGTGAAGACTTGCAGCCGGTGTTCTCGTTCAAGATTCGCGGCGCCTATAACAAGTTGACCCAGCTGACGGCTGAGGAGCGCGCACGCGGCGTGGTCACGGCGTCGGCGGGCAACCATGCCCAGGGCCTGGCCCTGGCGGCCAAGGTGCTGGGGGTCAAGGCCACTATCGTGATGCCCAAGACCACTCCCGAGATCAAGGTCGAAGGTGTGCGCTCGCGTGGCGGCAAAGTGGTGTTGCATGGTGATTCCTTCCCGGAAGCCCTGGCCTACTCGCTGAAACTGGTCGACGAAAAAGGCTACGTCTACATTCACCCCTACGATGATCCACACACCATTGCCGGGCAGGGCACCGTGGCGATGGAAATCCTGCGCCAGCACCCGGGGCCGCTGGACGCGATTTTCGTTCCGGTGGGCGGCGGCGGGCTGATTGCCGGGATTGCGGCGTACGTGAAGTACCTGCGTCCGGACATCAAGATCATCGGCGTCGAGCCGGACGACTCCAATTGCCTGCAAGCCGCGCTGGCGGCAGGCGAGCGCGTGGTGTTGCCGACTGTTGGTATCTTTGCCGATGGCGTGGCAGTGGCGCAGATCGGCCAGCACACGTTTGATATCTGCAAAGACTATGTCGACGAAGTGATCACCGTGAGCACCGATGAGATCTGTGCGGCGATCAAGGACATCTACGACGACACCCGTTCCATCACCGAGCCGGCAGGGGCATTGGGTGTGGCGGGGATCAAGAAGTACGTCGAGACCCGTGGCGTGACCGGGCAGACCCTGGTGGCCATCGACTCCGGCGCCAACGTCAACTTCGATCGCTTGCGCCATGTGGCCGAGCGCGCCGAGTTGGGTGAGGGCCGCGAAGCCATCATCGCCGTGACCATCCCCGAGAAACCCGGCAGCTTCAAGGCGTTTTGCGAGGCCGTGGGCAAGCGCCAGATCACCGAATTCAACTACCGCTTCCACTCCGGCAGCGAGGCGCACATCTTTGTCGGCGTGCAGACCCACCCGGAAAATGACCCGCGCAGCGCACTGATCGCCAGCCTGACAGGCCAGGGTTTCCCGGTGCTGGACCTGACCGAGAACGAACTGGCCAAGTTGCACATCCGCCATATGGTCGGCGGCCATGCGGCCCACGTCAGCAATGAAGTGGTGTTTCGCTTCGAATTCCCGGAGCGTCCGGGGGCCTTGTTCAACTTTCTTAACAAATTGGGCGGGCGCTGGAACATCTCGATGTTCCACTATCGCAACCACGGCGCAGCCGATGGCCGTGTGGTCGCCGGCCTGCAAGTACCGGCGGACGAGCGTCATCTGGTACCGGCGGCCCTGGAAGCCATTGGCTACCCGTACTGGGATGAAAGCGATAACCCGGCCTACAAACTGTTCCTCGGTTGAGCGACTACGCTGATTGGGGCGGCCTTTAAGGAAGACGAGACATGGAAACCCTGATCACCCTGAAAGTTATCCACATCGCGGCCACGGTATTGCTGCTGCTTAGCGGCCTGGGCCTGGCGATACTGGCCTGGCGCAAACGCAGCGCGGGTCCGGCGGTGACCGTGCAGCGCCCGTGGGCGTTCGTCTGGTTGTTGATGGGCGTGTGTGTGGTGAGCATGCCGTTTACCGGTTGGTGGCTGGTGCACCTGGTCGGCTGGCCGCTGGGGCAGACCTGGATTCTGGGTTCCAGCCTCCTCTATACCGTGGCGGCGCTGGCCTGGTTCTGGCTGGTGGCGCGCCTCAATCGCCTGCGCAAGGGCGAGGGCGGTAGCCTGAACTTCACGCTGGTGCTGGCGGTGGTCAGCCTGGTGGGGTTCGTCGCGATTGCCGGGTTGATGGGTGCCAAGCCCGTCTAGATGAGCGCTTACCTGCTGCTGAAAACCCTGCATATCCTGTCGTCGACCGTCCTGTTCGGGCTGGGCGCGGGCTCGGCTTACTACGCGATGCGCGCCTGGCGCACGGGCAATGTGGAAGTGATCGCCGCAACCTTCAAGCACCTGGTGTTCGCCGACTGGGCGTTTACCGCGACCACGGCGGTGTTCCAGCCACTGAGCGGGATCGGCTTGATGCACCTGGCAGGGTGGTCGTTGCAGCAGAGCTGGCTGCAGTGGACGTTCGGCTTGTATGTATTGGCGGGGATCTGCTGGCTGCCGGTGGTGTGGCTGCAGATTCGGGTGCACAGGATGGCGGAGCAGACACTGCGGGACGGCACGGCGATGCCGATCAAGGCCGCGACCTATATGCGCTGGTGGTTTGGCCTGGGGTGGCCGGCGTTTTTGGCGTTCATGGTGATTTTCTATCTGATGGTGGCCAAGCCGATGTAAGGCTTTTGTGGTGAGCGGGCTTGCCCCGCGCTGGGGCGCGAAGCGGCCCCAATGAGGACGCCGCATTTTTCCAGATAGAACCGACCAGCAGGTTTTGGGGCTGCTGCGCAGCCCGGCGCGGGGCAAGCCTGCTCACCACGGTCATCAGCTTCGCAGTGTGATCACCGGCCAGCCACGCTTCTCGGCTTCAGCCCGTAGATTCGGATCCGGATCCACCGCCACCGGATGAGTCACCTGCTCCAGCAGCGGCAGGTCATTCATCGAGTCACTGTAGAAGTAGCTGTCTTCCAGGCTGTACCCGGTCTCTTCCAGCCAACGGTTCAAGCGCGTCACCTTGCCCTCGCGAAAGCACGGCACGTCAGTGCTGCGCCCGGTGTAGCGGCCGTTTTCCATCTCGCATTCGGTGGCGATCAAGGTTTCCACGCCCAGGCGTGCGGCAATCGGCGCGGTGACGAAACGGTTGGTGGCGGTGATGATCACCAGCTTGTCACCGGCGGCGCGGTGCTTGGCCAGCAGTTCAACCGCCAGGGGCAGCATCAGCGGCTCGATGCAGTCGCGCATGAAATCATTGTGCCACTCGTCCAGCTGAGCCATCTCGGTACGGCCGAGGATTTCCAGGCTGAAGTTCAGGTAGGCGGCGTTGTCGAGCTTGCCGGCCAGGTAATCCTGGTAGAACTCGTCGTTGCGGGCCTTGTAGGCGATCGGGTCGAGAATCCCGCGTTCACAGAGGTAATCGCCCCAGGCGTGATCGCTGTCACCGCCGAGGAGGGTGTTGTCCAAGTCGAATAAAGCCAGGCGCATTGCAGTTACTCGCTGAAATGTCTGTAAAAAGGCGTCCAGAATACGGTCTTTTCACAAGAGTGCACATAAGGTAAGAAGCCTCGTTGCCGCTTCATCAACCTTTGTGGAACAATGCGGCGACATGCGTTTGCGAGGTTGTTGCCGTGATCGACCCCGATGGTTTCCGTCCTAATGTCGGGATTATTCTTACGAATGATGCCGGACAGGTGCTATGGGCTCGCCGAATCAACCAAGATGCCTGGCAGTTTCCTCAAGGCGGAATCAACCCCGACGAAACCCCTGAAGACGCCTTGTACCGTGAGTTGAATGAAGAAGTCGGCCTTGAGCGCGAAGATGTACAGATTCTGGCCTGTACCCGTGGCTGGTTGCGCTATCGTTTGCCGCAACGCCTGGTGCGTACCCACAGCCAACCGCTGTGCATCGGCCAGAAGCAGAAATGGTTTCTCCTGCGCCTGATCTCCAACGAGCAGCGGGTGCGGATGGATTTGACCGGTAAACCGGAGTTCGATGGTTGGCGCTGGGTCAGCTATTGGTACCCGTTGGGCCAGGTGGTGACATTCAAGCGCGAGGTTTATCGTCGCGCTCTCAAAGAGCTTGCCCCGCGCCTTTTAGCGCGCGACTGACGACGGAGTTCGACCCCGAGCCATGCTCAATACGCTGCGCAAGATCGTCCAGGAAGTTAACTCCGCCAAGGATCTCAAGGCGGCGTTGGGGATTATTGTGTTGCGCGTCAAGGAAGCCATGGGCAGCCAGGTCTGCTCGGTTTACCTGCTGGACCCCGAGACCAACCGTTTTGTGCTGATGGCCACCGAGGGCTTGAACAAGCGCTCGATCGGCAAGGTCAGCATGGCGCCCAATGAAGGTCTGGTGGGCCTGGTGGGGACGCGTGAAGAACCCCTGAACCTTGAAAACGCGGCCGATCACCCGCGTTATCGCTACTTTGCCGAAACCGGCGAAGAGCGTTACGCCTCGTTCCTCGGTGCACCGATCATTCACCACCGCCGTGTCGTCGGCGTGTTGGTCATTCAGCAAAAAGAACGCCGCCAGTTCGACGAAGGTGAAGAAGCCTTCCTCGTGACCATGAGCGCGCAGCTCGCAGGCGTAATCGCCCACGCCGAAGCCACCGGCTCGATTCGCGGCCTGGGGCGTGAAGGCAAGGGCATCCAGGAAGCCAAGTTCGTCGGCGTGCCAGGTTCGCCGGGCGCGGCTGTCGGTACGGCAGTGGTCATGTTGCCGCCGGCAGACCTGGATGTGGTGCCGGACAAGACCGTCAACGACATCGACGCTGAAATCAAACTGTTCAAGACCGCCCTCGAAGGCGTGCGCGCCGACATGCGCAACCTGTCGAACAAGCTGGCCACCCAGCTGCGCCCCGAAGAGCGTGCGCTGTTCGACGTGTACCAGATGATGCTCGACGACGCGTCGTTGGGTAACGAAGTCAAGACGGTGATCAAGACCGGCCAGTGGGCCCAGGGCGCACTGCGCCAGGTGGTCACCGATCACGTCAACCGTTTCGAAATGATGGATGACGACTACCTGCGTGAGCGGGCCTCGGATGTGCGCGACCTCGGTCGCCGTCTGCTGGCCAAGCTGCAGGAAGACCGCACCACCAACCTGGTTTACCCCGACAACACCATCCTGGTCAGTGAAGAGCTGACCGCCACCATGCTCGGCGAAGTGCCAGAGGGCAAGTTGGTGGGCCTGGTCTCGGTACTGGGTTCGGGCAACTCCCACGTTGCGATCCTGGCGCGTGCCATGGGCATCCCGACGGTGATGGGCCTGGTCGACCTGCCGTATGCCAAGGTCGACGGCATCGGCATGATCGTCGATGGCCATCGCGGTGAAGTGTTCACCAACCCCAGCGAAGTGTTGCGCAAGCAATACGCCGAGGTGGTTGAAGAAGAGAAGCAGCTGGCGCTGGGCCTCGATTCCTTGCGCGAACTGCCGTGTGTAACCACCGATGGTCACCGCGTGCCGTTGTTGGTCAATACCGGCCTGCTGGCCGACGTGGCCCGAGCGCAACAGCGCGGCGCCGAAGGGGTGGGGCTGTACCGCACCGAAGTGCCGTTCATGATCAACCAGCGTTTCCCGAGCGAGAAGGAGCAGCTGGCGATTTATCGCGAGCAACTGCAGGCCTTCCACCCGTTGCCGGTGACCATGCGCAGCCTGGACATCGGCGGCGACAAGTCACTGTCGTATTTCCCGATTAAAGAGGACAACCCGTTCCTCGGCTGGCGCGGAATTCGCGTCACCCTCGACCATCCCGAAATTTTCCTCGTACAGACCCGCGCCATGCTCAAGGCCAGCGAAGGTCTGAACAACCTGCGCATCCTGCTGCCGATGATTTCCGGCACTCATGAGCTTGAAGAGGCGCTGCACCTGATCCACCGCGCCTGGGGCGAAGTACGCGACGAAGGCGCCGACGTACCGATGCCGCCAATTGGCGTGATGATCGAAATCCCTGCAGCGGTGTACCAAGCCAAGGAACTGGCGCGGCAGGTGGACTTCCTGTCAGTGGGTTCCAACGACCTGACCCAATACCTGCTGGCCGTGGACCGTAACAACCCACGGGTGGCCGACCTCTACGACTACCTGCACCCGGCGGTGCTGCAAGCCCTGCAACACGTGGTGCGCGACGCCCATGCCGAAGGCAAGCCGGTGAGTATCTGCGGTGAAATGGCCGGCGACCCGGCGGCGGCAGTGCTGTTGATGGCGATGGGTTTTGACAGCCTGTCGATGAACGCCACCAACTTGCCAAAGGTGAAGTGGATGCTGCGCCAGGTTGAGTTGAGCATGGCCAAGGACTTGCTGGCGGAGTTGATGACCATCGACAACCCGCAAGTTATCCACAGCTCGTTGCAGTTGGCACTGAAGAATTTGGGGCTGACGCGGATGATCAACCCAGCGTCGGCGAAAACCTTGTAGCCGACAAAGATCAAAATGTGGGAGCGGGCTTGCTCGCGAATGCGGTGTATCAGTCACACATCCGGCGCCTGACACACAGTATTCGCGAGCAAGCCCGCTCCCACATTGGTTTTGTGGCGTGCTAGATATTGAGCTCGACCTCACCCAAGCGCCCACCATGCGGTCCAAAACTGCGCTCCACCATCCGCCGCGACCCGTCAGCATTCACAATCAACGCCGTACTTGCCCGCGTCCCATAACTTGGACTGGCAATAAACACGCTCGATAACAAACTCTCCGTCGCCAACCCCACCCCGGTGTCCGGCAGGTCTGCAAACGGCGCCGTCTGCGGATCGCTCAAAATCCCCAACAAGGCTTCCGGCTGCGGATCATCCAGCACCGCACTCAGCGCCGCCTTGGCCTTGAGCAGCTTGGGCCACGGCGTATCCAGCCCGGCGTTGGACAACCCATACACTCCGGCCTCCAATCGCGTCGGCTCAGTGTGGTTGGCGTTGTAATGCCACAGCTCATCGCGCGTGCCGATCAGCAGGTTAAACCCGGCATATTCAATCGAACGGCCGTTAACGTCGGCCAAATACTGCTCAATCGGCAGCGAGCCGCTGAGAAATCGCGCAACCAACTCACCACGGGATTTGCGGGCCGGTGGCTGGTGCGGGTCACGGATATTGGTCAGGGCGGCAAAGCGCCCATCGGCATTCACCCCCAGCCAGGTGCCGCCTGCCTCCTGATCACGGCCGGCGTAGACCTCGGGCGAATCCAGCCACTGGGCCAGCGGCAGGCTGGGGCGGGCGTAGAACTCATCGCGGTTGGCCGCGACGATCAGCGGCTGGGCGTGGCCCGGCCGCCAGGCGAAAACAATCAGGCACATCAGGCGATCCCTTTTGTGTTTTTAGCCACTCTACCCACTCGAGTCGAGGCGTTCCATCGTATCCAGTTGGGTCGCATGCCTTCCATCCGTTAACATGCCGGACTTGGTTCGGGGGCTCCCATGGAATTTCTGCTGTATTTGCTGCTCGGCGCCTGTGCGGGTGTACTCGCCGGGCTGTTTGGCGTGGGCGGCGGGATCATCATCGTGCCGGTGCTGGTGTTCAGCTTCACCTTGCAGGGCTTCGACCCGCAGGTGCTGACCCACCTGGCCGTGGGCACTTCGCTTGCGACCATCATCTTTACCTCGGTGAATGCCGTGCGTGAGCACCACCGACGGGGCGCGGTGCGTTGGCCGATCTTTGTGTGGATGACCGTGGGCATCCTGATCGGCGCGGGCTTTGGCGCATTGACCGCCGAGGCGATTTCCGGCCCGCACCTGCAAAAGATCATCGGTGTATTTGCCTTGCTGGTAGCCGTTCAACTGGCACTGGACGTCAAGCCCAAGGCCAGCCGAACGGTGCCGGGCAAGTTTGGCCTGACCGTCGCCGGTACGTTTATCGGCTGGGCTTCGGCGATTTTCGGGATTGGCGGCGGCTCGCTGACCGTGCCGTTTTTGACCTGGCGCAGCGTGCCGATGCAACAGGCGGTGGCCACTTCATCGGCCTGCGGCCTGCCGATTGCGCTGGCCAGTGCATTAAGTTTCATGATTCTGGGCTGGCATGACCCGCTGTTGCCCGCTCATAGTCTAGGGTTCGTGTATTTGCCGGCGCTGCTGGGCATTGCCCTGACCAGCATGGTGTTTGCCCGCTTCGGCGCACGCTTGGCGCATAAGCTGTCGCCGCGTTTGCTGAAACGGCTATTCGCCGGACTGCTGTTCTGTGTCGGCTTAAACTTTTTGCTTTAAAGAATTTGGATAATGCAGGCTTAATCGCGGCCCGGCATGGTCCCGGGCGCTATAACGAATGATTAACGAGGAGTCGCAATGCTGCCTTACCCGCAGATCGACCCGGTGGCCCTGGCCATCGGTCCGCTGAAAATCCACTGGTATGGGTTGATGTACCTGATCGGCATCGGCGGTGCCTGGTTCCTGGCTTCCCGCCGCCTGAACCGGTTCGACCCGACCTGGACCAAGGAGAAGCTCTCCGACCTGATTTTCTGGCTGTCGATGGGCGTGATTGTCGGCGGACGCCTGGGGTATGTGCTGTTCTACGACCTCTCCGCGTACATAGCCAACCCGACGCTGATATTTGAAGTGTGGAAGGGCGGCATGGCGTTCCACGGCGGCTTTATCGGCGTGATGATCGCCGCCTGGTGGTTCGGTCGCCGCAACGGCAAGTCGTTCTTCCAGCTGATGGACTTCGTCGCACCGATGGTGCCGATCGGCCTGGGCGCAGGGCGCATTGGTAACTTCATCAACGCCGAGTTGTGGGGCAAGCCGACCGACGTGCCGTGGGCCATGGTGTTCCCACCGTTCAGCGACCCGGCGCAACTGCCGCGCCACCCGTCGCAGCTTTATCAGTTCGCGTTGGAAGGCGTGGCGCTGTTCCTTATCCTGTACATCTTTTCGCGCAAGCCTCGCCCGACCATGGCGGTTTCCGGCATGTTCGCGCTGTTCTACGGGATCTTCCGCTTTATCGTCGAGTTCGTGCGCGTGCCGGATGCACAATTGGGCTACCTGGCGTTCGGTTGGGTGACCATGGGTCAGATCCTCAGCTTGCCGATGATCCTCGGTGGCCTGGGCTTGCTGTGGTGGGCGTACAATCGCCCGCAGCCGCTGAAGAACACCGCGCTTTAAATTCGAATGCCGAGGCGGTTGCGCAGCCTCGGCTTCAACGATACGGGTAAAAAAATGAAGCAATATCTCGAGCTACTGAACGACGTCGTGACCAATGGATTGACAAAGGGCGATCGCACCGGCACCGGCACCAAGGCCGTGTTTGCCCGTCAGTATCGGCATAACTTGGCCGACGGCTTCCCGCTGCTGACCACCAAGAAGCTTCACTTCAAAAGCATTGCCAACGAGCTGATCTGGATGTTGAGTGGCAACACTAACATCAAGTGGCTCAACGAGAACGGCGTGAAAATCTGGGACGAATGGGCCACCGAAGACGGCGACCTGGGCCCGGTGTACGGCGAACAGTGGACCGCCTGGCCGACCAAGGACGGCGGCACGATCAACCAGATCGACTACATGGTCCACACGCTGAAGACCAACCCCAACAGTCGGCGCATCCTGTTCCACGGCTGGAACGTCGAGTACCTGCCCGACGAGACCCAGAGCCCGCAGGAAAACGCGCGCAACGGCAAGCAAGCCCTGCCGCCGTGCCACCTGCTGTACCAGGCGTTTGTGCACGACGGTCACCTGTCGATGCAGTTGTACATCCGCAGCTCTGACGTGTTCCTCGGCCTGCCGTACAACACCGCCGCGCTGGCCTTGCTCACCCATATGCTGGCCCAGCAGTGCGACCTGATTCCTCACGAGATCATCGTCACCACCGGCGACACCCATGCCTACAGCAACCATATGGAACAGATCCGCACCCAGCTGGCGCGCACGCCGAAGAAGCTGCCGGAGCTGGTGATCAAGCGCAAACCGGCGTCGATCTACGATTACAAGTTCGAAGACTTCGAAATCGTCGGTTACGACGCCGACCCAAGCATCAAGGCCGACGTGGCGATCTGATCAATGCCCATGGCTGCGCCCTACATGTGAGGGCTCAGCCTCGCTGGCTGCCACACTCCCGCTGACTTCCAGCCGCTGCAAAATCCCACACTCCGGTCCGCCACCACAACGTTGGCGCAGGTCCAGCAATTGCTCCTGCAACGCCAACAGCCCATCGATCCGCGCTTTTACATGGTGGATATGCTCATCAATCAACGCATTCACGTTTTCGCACTGGTCCTGGGGGCTGTCGCGCAAGCCCAGCAGGCTGCGGATTTCTTCCAGGGTCATGTCCAGGCTGCGGCAGTTACGGATAAACACCAGTCGCTCGGTGTGCGCCTGGGTGTAGACGCGGTAATTGGCGTCGGTGCGCGCCGGGGGTGGCAGCAGGCCTTCCTTCTCGTAGTAACGGATGGTTTCCACCGGGCAGTCGGTCAGTTTGGCCAGTTCGCCGATCTTCATCGCAGCAATCTCCAAATGGGTGCTTGACCCTATAGTGGCTACAGGGTCTTTACTTGGCAACAGGCACCTTTACGGACGCGACAGAATGAGCGATTCCATCCACACCCCGCACAAACACGAGCATGATCACGACCACGATCATGGCCCGAAAAAACTCACGCCGGTGCATGACCACGGCCACGGCGGCTCCTGCTGTGCCGGAACGCCGGCCCCGGCGCTGGTGCAGCTGAGCGAGGCGCCTACCGCCGGCTCGCGGTTGAGCACCTTTCGCATCGAAGCCATGGACTGCCCCACCGAGCAGACGCTGATTCAGAACAAACTGGGCAAGCTGGCCGGCGTGCAGCAACTTGAGTTCAACCTGATCAACCGTATCCTCGGCGTCACTCACGACTTGCCGAGCACTGCGCCGATCATCGACGCCATCAAATCCCTGGGGATGCAGGCTGATCCCATCGAAGAAGGCACCCCTGCCGCTGAGCCGCCGGCCAAGAAGCACTGGTGGCCACTGGCGTTGTCCGGCGTGGGTGCGTTGGGGGCCGAAGTGCTGCACTTCAGCGGCGTCGCGCCCACCTGGGTGATCGCGCTGGTGGCGCTGGTGTCGATCCTCAGCGGCGGCCTCACCACGTACAAAAAGGGCTGGATTGCCCTGAAAAACCTCAACCTGAACATCAATGCCTTGATGAGCATTGCCGTGACCGGTGCGATCCTGATCGGGCAATGGCCGGAAGCCGCCATGGTGATGTTCCTGTTCACCGTGGCCGAGTTGATCGAAGCCAAGTCCCTGGACCGTGCGCGCAATGCCATCAGCGGCTTGATGCAGATGACGCCGGAGCAGGCCACGGTACAGCAGGCCGATGGTTCGTGGGCTGAACAGGAAGTCAAAAGCATTGAGTTGGGTGCAATCGTGCGGGTAAAACCCGGCGAGCGCATCGGCCTGGACGGTGAAGTCACCGCCGGCCAATCCACCATCGACCAGGCACCGATCACGGGTGAAAGCCTGCCGATTGAAAAGACCGTGGGCGATAAAGTTTTCGCCGGCACCATCAACCAGGCCGGCTCCCTGGAATACAAAGTCACCGCCGCGGCCAACAACTCCACCCTGGCGCGCATCATTCACGCGGTGGAACAGGCCCAAGGCGCCCGCGCGCCGACCCAGCGCTTTGTCGACAGCTTCTCGAAAATCTACACCCCGGCGGTGTTTCTGTTCGCCCTCGGCGTGGCCATTATTTCGCCGCTGTTCATGGCCGGCGCCTGGTTTGACTGGATCTACCGCGCCCTGGTGCTGTTGGTGGTGGCGTGCCCATGTGCGCTGGTGATTTCCACCCCGGTGACCATCGTCAGCGGCCTCGCGGCAGCGGCGCGCAAAGGCATCCTGATCAAGGGCGGCGTGTACCTGGAGGGTGGTTACAAACTCGACTACCTGGCCCTCGACAAGACCGGCACGATCACTCACGGCAAGCCGGTGCAAACCGACTACCTGGCGCTGTTCCCCAACGTCGCAGACAGCGCGCCGGCTTTGGCCGCCAGTCTGGCCGGGCGTTCCGATCACCCGGTGTCGCTGGCGATCGCCAACGCGGCTGTGGATAAAAACCTGCCCACCCATGTTGTGGATAACTTCGAGGCCCTGGCCGGTCGCGGCGTGCGTGGCGACATCAACGGCGAAACCTACCACCTGGGCAATCACCGCCTGGTGGAAGACCTGGGCCTGTGCTCGCCGGAGCTGGAAGAAAAACTTTTCGCCCTGGAAAAGCAGGGCAAGTCCGTGGTGCTGTTGCTCGACAAGTCCGGCCCATTGGCACTGTTCGCCGTGGCCGACACGGTCAAGGACAGCAGCCGCGAAGCCATCCAGCAACTGCACGAGCTGGGCATCAAGACCCTGATGCTCACCGGCGACAACACCCACACCGCCCAGGCGATTGCCGCCCAGGTGGGCATCGACCAGGCTCAGGGTGACCTGTTGCCGACCGACAAACTGCAAGCCATCGAGGCTCTCTACGGTCAAGGCCACCGCGTGGGCATGGTCGGTGATGGCATCAACGACGCCCCGGCGTTGGCCCGTGCCGAGATCGGTTTTGCCATGGCCGCAGCGGGCACCGACACTGCCATCGAGACCGCCGACGTGGCGCTGATGGACGATGATTTGCGCAAGATTCCGGCATTCATTCGTCTGTCGCGGCAAACGTCGAGTATCCTCAAGCAGAACATCGCCCTGGCGTTGGTGATCAAGGCGATCTTCCTGGCGGTCACCTTCCTGGGCTTGGCCACCATGTGGATGGCGGTGTTCGCCGACATGGGCGTGAGCCTGCTCGTGGTGTTCAATGGCCTGCGCCTGCTGCGCAAATAGACGATGAGAGGGTGGTGTGCTGAGTGCCGAGCTGAAGGCTTTTTTCATGGTCGCCCGCCTGGGCAGCATCACCCAGGCGGCGAAAAAACTCGGCCTGAGCCAGCCCACGGTCACTACCCAGATCCGTAACCTCGAAAGCCAGTACGGCGTCGAGCTGTTCTACCGCGGCGGTCGCCGCCTCACCGTCAGCGACGAGGGCGCGCGGCTGCTGCCGATGGTCAAGGCGCTGTTGCAGCAGGAAGCGGACATCGAGTTTTTCCTGCGCAACAATGGCCAGGTCCAGGGCGCATTGAGGATTGCCGCCACGGCGCCTTACTACATCCTCGACCTGGTCAAAGCCTTTCGCGAACGCCTG
This sequence comes from Pseudomonas sp. P7759, assembly GCF_013386445.1. NCBI lineage: Bacteria > Pseudomonadati > Pseudomonadota > Gammaproteobacteria > Pseudomonadales > Pseudomonadaceae > Pseudomonas > Pseudomonas sp. P7759. The sequence goes on along the minus strand of NZ_JACART010000004.1, from coordinate 283,708 downwards.
CCGCAAGTGGAAGTGTCGGTGGAAATCGGTAACTCCCAACAGGTGCTCGAAGCGCTGGATGATTATCGCGTCGACGTCGCCGCCTCCTCGCAACTGCTGGAAGACCCGCGCCTGATTCGTCGTGTGCTGGGCACCGACCCGCTGGTGCTGGCGGTGCATCGCAACCATCCCCTGGCCAAGCTGGATCACGTGCCGCTGAGCGCTTTGGCCGGGCACACCTTGCTGATGCGTGAAGCGGGCTCAACCACGCGACGCCTCACCGAAGAACTCCTGCAAAGCGCCAACGTGAGCTACGGCCCGTTGCTGGAAATCGGCAGCCGCGAGTCGATCCGTGAGGCGGTGTTGCGCAACATCGGCATCAGCATCATTGCGCGTCAGGAAGTGCCCCATGATCCGCAACTGCGGGTGCTGACCTTCGAGAATGCGCCGCAGATTCCGGAGTACCTCTACTGCCTGAAGGAACGCAAAGGCGCACGGTTGCCGGCGGCATTTCTGGGGTTGGCGCAGGAAATGTCGCCGCTTTAACCCAAATCCACCAATACCACTATCACCACGTTTTGCCTTTCTGCCACATGAGGGACGCATTGCCTGCCTAGCATGGGCTTCATCCGTTCGATGAGGTGCCTTGCATGAACACAGCCCTGACCCAACCCGGCGCGCCGATGAAAGTGCGCGGTATCCAGAAACGCTTCGGCGCTTTTACTGCGCTGGACAACGTCTCCCTGGACGTCGCCGCCGGCGAGCTGGTGTGCCTGCTGGGCCCGTCCGGTTGCGGCAAGACCACTTTGCTGCGCTGCATCGCTGGCCTGGAGCGCCAGGACAGCGGCGAACTTTACCTGGGCAGCCGTGATGTTTCCCTGCTGCCGCCCCAGGCACGGGACTACGGCATTCTGTTCCAGTCCTACGCGTTGTTCCCCAATCTGACTGTCGAAGCGAATATCGGCTACGGCCTTACCGGCAGCGGTCGCGATGAAGTGCGCAAGCGCGTCGGGCAGATGCTGGAATTGGTCGGCCTGGTCGGCAGCGAAAAGAAATACCCCGGCCAACTCTCCGGCGGCCAGCAGCAACGCGTCGCCCTGGCCCGTGCTTTGGCGCCTGCACCTTCGTTGTTGTTGCTGGATGAACCGATGTCGGCCCTCGACGCCCGCGTCCGTGAGCATCTGTGCACCGAGCTGCGCCAACTGCAACGCCGCCTGGGCATCACTACGCTGATGGTCACCCACAACCAGGATGAAGCCATGCTGATGGCCGACCGCATTGCCGTGATGAACAACGGCAAGGTCGAGCAATACGCCACGCCCCAGGAAATCTATGACCGCCCAGCGACGCCGTTTGTGGCGGAGTTTGTCGGCCAGGGCAACTGGCTGCCGTTCAGCCGCAACAGTGCCAGCCATGCCCAGGTCGGTGGGATGAACATGCGCCTGGCCGACGATGCCGGCGTGGCCAAGTCCGGCCGCTTGTTCTGTCGCCCGGAGGCGATCAGCGTCAACCCTCCAGTGCATGAAGAAAACCTGTTCCCGGCCAAGGTCCGCGAGATCACCTTCCTCGGCAACCGTTGCCGCATGAGTTTCGAGCTGGAGCAATTGCCCGGCCATGCGCTGCTGGCCGAGTTAGCCCCGGAAGCCATGCCGCGCCTGGGCGCCCAGGACATCTGGGTGGCTTTGCCGCCGCGCAGTCTGCAGGTGTTTGCCTGAGATGGCCGCTGTCATGACGCTGCCACGACCGGTGTCCCGCGCCGAAACCGGCGACAAAATTTTCGTCGTCGGCGGCAAACTGTTGTGGTTGTTGTTGCTGGGCCTCGCGGTATTGATGCCGTTGCTGGCGATCTTCTGGCGCGGTTTCAGCAGCGAGGCCGGGCAGGGCGGTGGTCTGGTGGCTGCACAAGAACTGATCACCAGCGCCAACTTCCATTGGTTGCTGGGCAATAGCCTGAAAGTTTCCCTCAGCGTGGCGGCTATCGTCGTACCGCTGGCCTACCTGTTTGCCTACGCCCTGCAACGCACGTTGATCCCCGGCAAGTCGATCTGGCGCGGCATGTCGTTACTGCCGTTGATGGCGCCGTCGATGTTGCCGGGCATTGCACTGGTCTACCTGTTCGGTAACCAGGGCATGTTGCGCGGGTTGCTCTCGGACAATATCTACGGCTTCTGGGGCATTGTGCTGGGTGAGGTGATCTACACCTTCCCACATGCCTTGATGATTTTGCTGTCGGCGCTGTCCCTGGCGGATGCGCGCCTGTTCGATGCGGCCTCCAGCATGGGCGCCAGCCCGGCGCGGGCGTTTCGCAGCATTACCTGGCCGGCCACGCGTCAGGCGGTGTTCGCTGCGTTCTGCCTGGTATTCACCCTGACCATCACCGATTTTGGCGTGCCCGTGGTGGTCGGAGGCGATTATCAGGTGCTGGCGCTGGAAGCCTACAAGGCAGTGGTCGGCCAGCAACAGTTCGGCCGCGGCGCATTGATCGGCATGGTGTTGCTGCTGCCGGCGCTGTTCAGCTTTGGCGTCGACGCGTGGCTGCGCCGCCGTCATGGCGATTCCATGAGTGGCCGTGCCCAAGTGTTCCAGCCGGCGCCATCGCGCATGAGAGACGGCTGCTACCTGGCCATCGTGCTGCTGATCTGCGCCGTGTTACTGCTGGTGTTCGGTATGGCGGTGTATTCGTCGCTGGTGAAGTTCTGGCCGTACAACCTGTCGTTGTCGCTCAGCCATTACCAGTTCGAAGACACTGCTGGCGGCGGCTGGCTGGCCTATCGCAACAGCCTGACCATGGCGCTGTGCACCGCATTGATCGGCAGCGTGTTGATCTTCACCGGCGCGTACCTGATGGAAAAGACCAAGGGCCAGAAGGGGCTGAACCTGGCCCTGCGCATGCTCAGCTTTGTGCCGATGGCCGTTCCGGGCTTGGTGCTGGGCTTGGGCTACGTGTTCTTTTTCAACCTCAACGGCAACCCGCTGCATGTGTTCTACGGCACCATGACGTTGCTGGTGGTGTGCACCATTGCTCACTATCTGACCACCGCGCAGATGACCGCCACCACAGCGCTGCGCCAACTGGACGCCGAGTTCGAAGCTGCCGCCATGTCCCTCAAGGCGCCGCTGTACCGCCATTACCTGAAAGTCACGGTGCCGATCTGCCTGCCGGCATTGCTGGACATCGTGCGCTACCTGTTTGTGTCGGCGATGACCACTGTGTCCGCCGCGATCTTCCTCTACAGCCCCGACACCATCCTCGCCGCCGTCGCCGTGTTGAACATGGACGACGCCGGCAATGTGGGCGGCGCGGCGGCCATGTCGACCTTGATCCTGTTCACTTCGGCCGGCGTCTCGCTGTTGCTGGCGTGGGCCTCACGTGGCGCGTTGCGCCGCTCCCAAGCCTGGCGCCAGAGCGCACCCGGCCACTAAATATCCCTGAAGGAGGTGCTCCATGTTCAAGCCCCTGGCGCTGGTCGCTGCCGTACTGACTGCATTCAGCCTGAATGCCTTCGCCAAGACCGAGTTGACCGTGTACACGGCCCTCGAAGCCGAGCAGTTGAAGACCTACAAAAAGGCCTTTGAACAGGCCAACCCCGACATTGAGATCAAGTGGGTGCGCGATTCCACCGGCATCATCACCGCCAAGCTGCTGGCCGAGAAAGACCGCCCGCAAGCCGACGCCGTCTGGGGCCTGGCCGCGTCCAGCCTGGCGATCCTCGACCAGCAGGGCATGCTGGACAACTACGCGCCGAAGGACCTGGACAAGATCGGCAAGAACTACCGCGACGCTGCCAACCCGTCGGCCTGGGTCGGCATGGATGTGTGGGCCGCAACGATTTGCTTCAACACCGTCGAAGCCGAAAAACAGGGCCTGACCAAGCCGGTGAGCTGGCAGGACCTGACCAAGCCTGAGTACAAGGGCAAGATCGTCATGCCCAACCCGGCCTCGTCCGGCACTGGTTTCCTGGACGTCAGTGCCTGGCTGCAGACCTACGGCGAGAAGCAGGGCTGGCAGTACATGGACGACCTGCACCAGAACATCGGCCAGTACGTTCACTCCGGCTCCAAGCCGTGCAAGCTGGCGGCTTCGGGTGAGTTCCCGATCGGCATTTCCTTCGAATACCCGGCCGTGCAGTTGAAACGCCAGGGCGCGCCGCTGGACATCATCCTGCCGAAAGAAGGCTTGGGTTGGGACATCGAAGCCACTGCGGTGATGAAAGGCACGAGCCACGCCGACGCTGCGAAAAAACTCGCGGATTTCTCCGCCAGCCCGGCTGCCATGAACCTGTACAAGGACAACTTCGCCGTCCTCGCCCAGCCTGGCATTGCCAAGCCGCAGACCGAATTGCCGGCCGACTATGAACAGCGCCTGATCAAGAATGATTTTGCCTGGGCTTCGAAAAACCGCGACAGCATTCTCACCGAGTGGCGCAAGCGCTATGACGGCAAGTCGGAAAAGGTAGCGGGTCAATAAGGTTTTCGTTAGGGCTGATGGCCTCTTCGCAGGCAAGCCAGCTCCCACATTTGAAGGTGTTCGCAATTCAAAATGTGGGAGCTGGCTTGCCTGCGACGGCGGCTTCGAATACAGGACATCATTTCATGACACACCACAGCGATCTGCTGATCGTGGGCGCCGGCATTCTCGGCCTGTCCCACGCCTTCGCCGCCGCCAAGCGCGGCCTCAAGGTCAAGGTGTTCGAGCGCAGTGCCACGCCACTGGGCGCCTCGGTACGCAACTTCGGCCAGGCCCTGGTCACCGGCCAACCGCCGGGGCCGATGCTGGAGCTGGCGCGGGAAAGCCGCGAAATCTGGGGCCATTGGGCGCAGGTCGCCGGGCTGCAACTCAAGCGCAACGGTGCATACCTGTTCGCCCGTACCGAAGCGGAAGAACACTTGCTGGAAGCCTTCTGTGAGGGGCGGGCAAAAGAGCACGGCTACAACGTCGAACTGCTGCAAGGCGCGGCGATGAAGGACTTGTATGGCGGCCAGTTCCGCCATCACCGCGCTGCGCTGCATGGCAAGGACGACCAGCAACTGTATTCCCGTGAAGCGGTCCCGGCGCTGATCAACTACCTGGCGCAAGAACTTAAGGTGGAGTTCTATTTCTCCACCTTGGTGCGCGACGTCGAACCGGGCCAGTTGCACAGCACGGCGGGAAGCTTTCGCGGTGAGCAGATCGTCGTGTGCTCCGGCCATGACTACCAGACCTTGTTGGCCGACGCCATGGCTGAACTCAACCCGAGCATCTGCCGCCTGCAAATGCTGCGCGTGCGGCCAGCGGTCAACCTGAACCTGCAACACGCGTTGCTCACCGGCTTGAGCTGCGTGCATTACGGCGCTTTCGCCGACCTGCCCGAGGCGGCGCCGGTGCAGGCACAGATCTTGCGCGATGCACCGCACCTGCACGAACACGGCATTCACCTGCTGATCAGCCCCACGCCCCACGGCGAACTGATCATCGGTGATTCCCATGACTACGGCAGTGACGCATCGCCCTTCAACGCCGAGCAGGTGGATGACTGGATGATCGAACTGGCGGAGCAGACCCTGGGCTGCAAGATCCAGGTGGTGGAGCGTTGGCAGGGTGTGTACGGCTCGAGGGGGCCGGGACCGTTTTCGTTCCTGCGCGCGGCGCCGGGAGTGAGCGCGGCCTTGATGCACACCGGCGTCGGCATGAGCGTGGGGCCGGCGATGGCCGAGCGCAATATCAGTACCTTGTGGGGAGCGGCGTGATGAACCCGGAACAGACCATCGCCGACGTCTTCGGCTTGTATGAACAGCACGGCACCGCGGATTACATCGGCGAGCCGGTGTCGCAGATCGAGCACATGTCCCAAGCTGCGCAACTCGCCATGGCCGAAGGCTTTGATGATGAGGTGGTGTTGGCGGCGTTTTTCCACGACATCGGGCATCTCTGCGGCCAAGGCGGGGAAAACATGGGCGGTTATGGCGTGGTCAGCCATGAACGGCTGGGCGCGGATTATCTGCGTCGCGCAGGGTTCAGCGAGCGCATGGCCAAGTTGGTGGAATATCACGTGCAGGCCAAGCGCTACCTGACCTTCAGCCAGCCGGACTACTACGCGCGCCTGAGCGAAGCCAGCCGCCGCACCCTGGCCTATCAGGGCGGTGTGATGAGCGCCGAGGAGGCCCAGGCGTTTGAACAGGACCCGTTGTACACGGTGAGTTTGCGCATGCGCCATTGGGATGAGCAGGCTAAGGAGATGCACGTGCCGGTGCTTGACCTAGATGTGCTCAAGGCCAAGGCCCGGCAGATGTTGGCAGCTTAGGTTTCGTCCAGGCGTTGGGCCAGGGCTTCGACCTGCTCTTGGCGTTCGGCCTGGCTCAGCTTGGCGTGCGGATTAAGGGACGACCATTGCGGGTGCGCGCGAGCCTTGTGCAGGGCATCCGGCAACTTGCCTTCGCGCCAGGTCTTGTCCTGGGGCGTGTCGACCTTGATGCTGTGCATCGCCGCATGGCCGCGCAGGTTCAGGGCCTTGAGCAACTGGCGCTGACGCAGGGCGAGCAGGCGCAACACACTGTCGTCGACGGTCAGCTCGCGTTGGCCTTTGATTTTGCCCAGCAACCGGCTGCCATAGCTGCGCGCGGTTTGCAGCGCGCCACCGGCAATTGCACCGGCCAGGGCGGCGGCGCCCAGCGTTAATCCACCGACCAACAAATCCACGCCCGCACCGGCCGCCGCCCCAGCGGCGATCCCGCCGCCGACGCGCACGCCCAGTTGCTTGAGGGTTTCCGGGTTGAACAGGTCATCGCCCCAGCGCCCGTCGAGCAGGGGCAAGTCGCTGGCGGCGGCGTCCTGCGGTCGGAAGCCGAACAGCTTGAGCAGGGCTTCCACGCATTTCTGTTCACGTTGGCGCACGGCTTTGCGCAGGTCGCCGATGGCTTGTTGTTCATCTTCGGTGACCACACTGCGGCGACAGGCGGCGCAGTCGATCAGCAATTCTGCGATCAGTCGCGCGGCACTTTGCTGGCGGGCCTGGCGCTGGGCCTCCTGATCAAGAATCAAGCGTTCCAACTGTGGCCGTGCGCTTTCCAGCAGCAGGGCGAGGCTTTCATACAGCCGACGTTCACCGTCTTCCGGGGGGGCCACGCTGTCGAACCGCACCAGCGCATGCAGGCCCAGGCGAGCCAGGGCTTCGCGCCAGTCCGGCTCGCGATGGTCGCTGCTGCTGACGAAATTAAGCACCGGCAGCAACGGCTTGCCGCAACTGGCCAGCACTTGGAGTTCGTCGCGGTACTTGGCCAGCACCGGTTCGCGGGCGTCGATCACATACAGGCCGGCGTCGGAGGCCAGCAGTTGGCGCAGCACCTTGGCTTCCTGTTCGAAACGCTGGCGGGCTTCACTGCCATCGAGGAAGCGCGCCAGGCGGGCAGGGCCGTCGAGGCGTTCGCCGGGGCGATCCAGTCGCTCCAGATAATCGAGCAGGGCGATGGCATCTTCCAGTCCGGGTGTGTCGTACAACTCCAGCAAGGCTTCGCCGTCCACCGACAAGCGCGCGCCTTCGACATGCCGGGTGGTGCTGGGGCGATGGGAGACTTCGCCGAAGCCTACGTCTCGGGTCAGCGTGCGCAGCAACGAGGTCTTGCCGACATTGGTGTGGCCGACCACGGCGAGTTTCAGCGGCTTAGTCATGACCCGTCTCCAGCCAGTTCAACGGCGCGCAATCGGCGAACGGCAGCTCAAGTTGCTGCAACGCGGCGTGCCAGTCGCCCAGGCGTTCGGCGTCCAGCGCCTGGCCGGGCGGGGCTTGCAGCAACCAGACGCGGGTGTCGGTGGCGCTGCGCGCGAGTTCGCCGATGAGTGCGAGGCTCCCACGATCCGGCGAGCGGCGTGGGTCGCAGGCGATGGCCAGGCGGGCGGGTGGGAAGCGCGTGAGTTGTTCCAGCAGCTTGTGGCGTGATTCGCGGCTGTCGAGGATGCCGGCGTTCTTCACGCTGGCGGGCAGCTTGGGCGGCCAGGGATGTTGGTCGTCCAGTTCGATGGCGACCAGCAGGGCGCCGTCGCTTTCCAATTCACTGACGCCGCCACTGATGGCGTGCAGTTGCTCGGGGGCAGCATCGTTGACCCCAAGGCGCTCGCTGCTCGGCATCAGGCGTTCGCGTAATTGGCTATAGCCGGGCAGGTTGAGGTCCAGGCGCAGGGCGGCGCGCCCGCGTTTCCAGCGCCACAGGCACAGTAAAGCGAGGATCAGGCGGGGCAGCAGGCCATAGACCAGCAGCACACCGACCAACCAGGCGGCCCAGGCTTGGCGTGCGCTTTCGATATTCAGGGCGGAGTCGCCGCTGGCGCGGATCATCTCGACGGTCGGCACGTTGAAGCCCAGCAACGCGGGCAGGGTGCCGAGGGCCTGGGTGACAGCGACGAAAGTGTCGGCACCGAGAATGGTGGTTTCCCACACGAAGCCATAGCGGCGGGTGGCGAGTAGCGTCAGAAGAATCACCAAGGCGCTGAGCAATGCCAGCAACCACAGGCTGTTGACCAACACGCCCACGGCCCAGCGATTGAGTTTTTGCCGTTGCAGCAACAGTAAAAGTGCTGGCGCCAACTGTGCAGCCTTGGCATCACGGGCGAGCTTTTCGCTGAGCCACAACCACAGTCGCCCCAGGCTGGCGCTGTGTTCACCGGCAAACAGCAGGCCCAGGGCCCAACTGATCAACAGGATGAGATTCAAGCCGAGCAAGCTGCCGAGCGCCCAGAACACGTTGACTGGCGTCAGGCCGTTGCCCAGTGCCGCAAACGCCAGCCCGGCGCCGCTGATGACCGCGACAATTGCCAGCAACACCAACGCCAGACGTGCACCTTGCAGCCAGCGGGTGAGGGCATTCGTGAGCCCATCGCGTTCGGCCAGGTGCAAGGCGCGCTGCTGGATGCGTGTCGGCAGATCGCCGCCGGACGTGCGCGCCAGGCGGTTGGCCTCCAGGTCTTCCAGGGGGCCTGCGTGTTCTTCGCGCAGGCGCACGGTTTCTGTCAGCCAGAGTGTGTGCAGAGGAGTCACGCGCTGTCCTGTTGTGTTTGTGAGCCTGGAGCATAACCCCTGGCTCGGGGCTCTGGTATTCTCGTCGGCATGAAAAAAACTCTCCCTTTAAGCCTGATCGCAGCCCTCGGTGAAAACCGTGTGATCGGCGTCGACAACAGCATGCCCTGGCATTTGCCGGGGGATTTCAAATATTTCAAGGCCACCACGCTTGGCAAGCCGATCATCATGGGGCGCAAGACCTGGGATTCCCTCGGTCGACCGTTGCCGGGGCGCTTGAACCTGGTGGTTAGCCGTCAGACCGATCTGGCGCTGGAAGGTGCGGAAGTTTTTCCGTCACTGGAGGCTGCTGTAGAACGCGCCGAGGCGTGGGCACTGGAGCAGGGCGCGGACGAGCTGATGCTGATCGGCGGTGCGCAGTTGTATGCGCAGGGGTTGGAGCAGGCGGATCGCCTGTATTTGACGCGGGTGGCGTTGAGTCCGGAGGGGGATGCTTGGTTTCCGGAGTTTGATGCTGGCCAGTGGAAGCTGGTGTCGAACCGGGAGAACTCGGCGGAAGGCGACAAACCAGCTTACAACTTCGAAGTCTGGGAAAAAGCCTAACCCTTGTAGTGAGCGGGCTTGCCCCGCGCTGGGTGGCGAAGCCACCCCAAATAAGACCGCCGCGTTGTGTCAGGTAGACTGCGACATCCGGTTTTGGGGCGGCTTCGCCACCCAACGCGGGGCAAGCCCGCTCACCACAGTTATTGGTTTGGCTTCAGGCCTGCGCTAACTCCGCATGCTCATCCGCATTCAACAGCGCTTTATCCGTCTGCCCCATGACCTGGCTGGTAATCGCCCCCGCCGTCATCGAACCATTCACGTTCAGCGCCGTACGACCCATGTCGATCAGCGGCTCTACGGAAATCAGCAGCGCCACCAGTGACACTGGCAAGCCCATCGCAGGCAGTACTATCAGCGCGGCGAAGGTTGCACCGCCGCCCACGCCGGCAACGCCTGCCGAACTCAAGGTCACAATCGCCACCAGGGTCGCGATCCACAACGGGTCCAGCGGGTTGATGCCCACGGTCGGCGCCACCATCACCGCCAACATGGCAGGGTAGAGGCCCGCGCAACCGTTTTGGCCAATCGTCGCGCCGAACGAGGCAGCGAAACCGGCGATGGACTGCGGGATGCCCAGGCGACGGGTCTGCGCTTCAATGCTCAGCGGGATCGCCGCCGCGCTGGAGCGACTGGTGAAGGCAAACGTCAGCACCGGCCACACTTTGCGGAAGAAACGCAGCGGGTTGATCCCGGCCACGGACAGCAGCAGGCCGTGCACCACGAACATCACGCCCAGCGCCAGGTACGACACCACCACAAAACTGCCGAGCTTGATGATGTCTTGCAGGTTGGAACCGGCCACCACCTTGGTCATCAGCGCCAGTACACCGTAGGGCGTGAGCTTCATCACCAGGCGCACCAGGCGCATCACCCAGGCTTGCAGGGTGTCGATGGCGTTAAGGACTTTCTGGCCTTTTTCCACGTCATCCTTGAGCAATTGCAGCGCGGCAACCCCCAGGAAGGCAGCGAAAATCACCACGCTGATGATCGAGGTCGGCTTGGCCCGTGCCAGGTCGGCAAACGGGTTGGCTGGCACGAACGACAGCAGCAGCTGCGGGATATTCAGGTCGGCGACCTTGCCCGCGTAATCACTCTGGATCACTTGCAGGCGCGCCATTTCCTGGGTGCCGGCCACCAGGCCCTCGGCGGTGAGGCCGAACAGGTTGGTCAGGCCGATACCGATCAGCGCCGCAATCGCCGTGGTGAACAGCAGCGTGCCGATGGTCAGGAAGCTGATCTTGCCCAGGGACGAGGCATTGTGCAGGCGTGCCACGGCGCTGAGGATCGAGGCAAATACCAGCGGGATCACGATCATTTGCAGCAGTTGCACATAGCCGTTGCCGACCAGGTCGAACCAGCCGATGGAGGCCTTGAGTACCGGATTGCCATCGCCGTAGATCGTGTGCAGAACGGTGCCGAACACCACGCCAAGTACGAGGGCAAATAGCACCTTCTTGGCGAGGCTCCAGTTAGTACGACGGGTTTGTGCCAGGCCCAGCAACAGGGCCACGAACACCAGTAGGTTGAGAATCAGGGGCAGATTCATTGAAGCTCCGTTGAGAAGGCAGCCAATCGCGTGAGCCTGCGATTGCGAACCGGAAAGCCTAACAGCTTGAAATATATTGATTTAATACCGATATGGAATGGCGACTGTCGTTTTTGGAATAAGTGTTTGACGCTCAGGCACATGCCGTTGGCGCGATCACGACGCAAGCGGTCGCGCTCGGGCGATAACTGTCACAGGGATTTGTTAGCGTCGATGTCTTTCACTCAGGGAGAAACGTTTATGAAGCTCGCTTCGAGATTGTTTGCCGCCGCGCTGTGCCTTGGCCTTGCCGGCCAAACCATGGCCGCCACCGAGTTGAAACACTGGCCAGCCCCGGCCGCCAAGCAACTGAACGAAATGATCGCCGCCAACGCCAACAAGGGTAACTTCGCGGTGTTCGACATGGATAACACTAGCTACCGCTACGACCTCGAAGAATCCCTGCTGCCCTACATGGAAAACAAAGGCCTGATCACCCGCGACAGCCTTGATCCATCCCTCAAGCTTATGCCGTTCAAAGACACCGCCGACCATAAGGAAAGTCTGTTCAGTTACTACTATCGCCTCTGCGAAGTGGACGACATGGTGTGCTACCCGTGGGTCGCCCAGGTGTTTTCGGGGTTCACTCTCAAAGAACTCAAAGTGCAGGTCGATGAGTTGATGGCCTCCGGCAAGCCCGTGCCCGTCAGCTATTTTGAAGGCGATGTGGTGAAGAAGTCCGAGGTGCAACCGCCGAAAGTCTTCACCGGCCAGGCCGAGCTGTACAACAAGCTGATGGAAAACGGCATCGAGGTGTATGTGATGACCGCCGCCTCGGAAGAACTGGTGCGCATGGTCGCCGCCGATCCGAAGTACGGCTACAACGTCAAACCCGAGAACGTCATCGGCGTGACCACCCTGCTCAAGGACCGCAAGACCGGCGAACTGACCACCGCGCGCAAACAGATCAGCGCTGGCAACTATGACGAGAAGGCCAATCTCGGCCTGGAACTCACCCCGTACCTGTGGACCCCGGCGACCTGGATGGCCGGTAAACACGCGGCGATCCTCACCTACATCGACGAGTGGAAAAAACCAGTACTGGTGGGTGGCGACACGCCGACCAGCGATGGCTACATGCTGTTCCACGATGTGGACGTGGCCAAGGGCGGCATCCACCTGTGGATCAACCGCAAGGACAAATACATGACCCAACTGAACGGCATGATCGCCAAGCACGCGGCGGCGCAGGCCAAGGAAGGGTTGCCGGTGACGGCGGACAAGAACTGGGTGATCGTCAAGCCAGACGAGATCCAGTAAGCGTCTTAGGTCGAAGTGCGATCAGTGTGGGAGCTAGCTTGCCTGCGATGGCGGTGGGTCCGCCAGCAAATAGTTGGCTGATACACCGCCATCGCAGGCAAGCCACACATTTGATCTCCAGTGGATTGGAGATTCGGCCAGAAAAAAAATGCCCCGCACTTGGCGGGGCATTTTCATGGGCGCAGCTTACAGACCGTCAAGCATCGCCTTGTTGCGCACAGCACCCTTGTCGGCACTGGTGGCCAGCAGGGCGTAAGCCTTCAACGCGGTCGTCACTTTGCGCGGACGCTTCTCCACTGGCTTCCAGCCTTTCTTGTCCTGCTCGACCCGGCGTGCCGCCAGTTCTTCATCGCTGATCAACAGGTTGATCGAGCGGTTCGGAATGTCGATCAGCACCTTGTCGCCATCCTGCACCAGACCAATCGCGCCACCGGCTGCGGCTTCTGGCGAAGCGTGGCCGATGGACAGGCCCGACGTACCGCCGGAGAAACGGCCGTCGGTCAGCAGGGCGCAGGCTTTGCCCAGGCCTTTGGATTTCAGGTAGGACGTCGGGTACAACATCTCCTGCATACCTGGACCGCCTTTCGGGCCTTCGTAGCGGATGATCACGATGTCGCCTTCCTTCACTTCGTCGGCGAGGATGCCGCGAACCGAGCTGTCCTGGCTTTCGTAGATCTTGGCGCGACCTTCGAAGACGTGGATGGACTCATCCACACCGGCGGTTTTCACCACGCAGCCGTCGAGGGCGATGTTGCCGTACAGCACGGCCAGGCCGCCTTCTTGGGAGTAGGCGTGCTCGACACTGCGGATGCAGCCGTTTTCACGGTCGTCGTCCAGGGTGTCCCAACGGGTCGACTGGCTGAACGCGGTTTGCGTCGGGATACCCGCCGGGCCAGCCTTGAAGAAGGTGTGCACGGCTTCGTCGTCCGTCTGGGTGATGTCCCACTTGGCGATGCCTTCGGCAATGGACTTGCTGTGCACGGTCGGCAGGTCGGTGTGCAACAGGCCGCCACGGGCCAGCGAACCCAGGATCGAGAAGATCCCGCCGGCGCGGTGCACGTCTTCCATGTGGTACTTCTGGATGTTCGGCGCGACTTTGCACAGCTGCGGCACGTGGCGGGACAGACGGTCGATGTCGCGCAGGTCGAAATCGATCTCGGCTTCCTGGGCGGCGGCCAGCAAGTGCAGGATGGTATTGGTGGAACCGCCCATGGCGATGTCCAGGGTCATGGCGTTTTCAAACGCCTTGAAGTTGGCGATGTTGCGCGGCAACACCGACTCATCGTTGTCGTGGTAGTAGCGCTTGCACAGCTCGACGATGGTACGGCCGGCCTGCAGGAACAGTTGTTCACGGTCGCTGTGGGTGGCGAGGGTGGAACCGTTGCCCGGCAAGGCCAGGCCCAGGGCTTCCACCAGGCAGTTCATCGAGTTGGCGGTGAACATGCCGGAGCACGAACCGCAGGTTGGGCAGGCGCTGCGCTCGTATTCCGCGACCTTCTCGTCAGAAGCGCTGGAATCGGCTGCGATGACCATGGCGTCGACCAGGTCCAGGCCGTGGGAGGCGAGCTTGGTCTTGCCGGCTTCCATCGGGCCGCCGGACACGAAGATCACCGGGATGTTCAGGCGCAGGGACGCCATCAGCATGCCAGGCGTGATCTTGTCGCAGTTGGAGATGCAGACGATGGCGTCGGCGCAGTGGGCGTTGACCATGTATTCCACGGAGTCGGCGATGATCTCGCGGCTCGGTAGGGAATACAGCATGCCGTCATGGCCCATGGCGATGCCGTCATCCACGGCAATGGTGTTGAATTCCTTGGCGACACCGCCAGCGCGTTCGATCTCGCGGGCGACCAGTTGGCCCAGGTCCTTGAGGTGGACGTGGCCCGGTACGAACTGGGTAAACGAGTTGGCAATCGCGATGATCGGCTTCTTGAAGTCGTCATCTTTCATCCCCGTGGCACGCCACAGTGCGCGCGCGCCGGCCATGTTGCGGCCGTGGGTGGATGTTTTCGAGCGGTAATCTGGCATGGAGCACTCCGGGCGGCTAATCGGTATCAAAGGGGAGTGAGCTTCTATTGACGTCAGGAACACCCGAAAAATGGCCGTGTGTCCGGAAGTTGCCGCAAACGTTACGGGATCGCCGTGCGCATTGGCCTTGAGCTCATAAACCCGCCGGGGGATGACTGGCGATGAATAAGGCCGATTCTACACCGCTGGCGCCTGGAGGGAATGGCCGAAACCGTGAAGATAGCGGCTACGGGACGTGCGGGTGGCGCCGTGCCCATGCGTTCAAGACCAGGGCGACGATGCTCAGGATCAGAAAGCACAGACCCAGCGCCGTGCTCAGGTAGTGGGTAAAGGTACTGATGAAGGCACTGATAAGGCCACCGGCAATGAACAGCACCGCTGCAACGGCTGATGCCGCCGTACCTGCATTGTCTGGAAACAAGCTCATGGCCTTGGAGTTGGAAATAGGTCGGGTGATGGTGGTGCCTGCGGTGCAGAGCAGCATGGGCACCAGCACGGTCGGGATTGATACGCCGAACTGATAGGCCAGGAACAACATGACCCCGCCCGAGATCGCGATCAGCACCAGCCCGATGGCCATCTGGGTCGCAGCCGGTAGCCGTTTGTGCAGGAAACCTGCACAGATTCCGCCCATTACGTAAGCGGCGCCGTAGAGGAGCAAGGTCAGGGAGTACTCATGGGGCGACAACTGCAACTGGTCCATGAAAATCAGCGGGGACACCACGATGAACGAGAAATGGCAGGCGAACGTAATGGCCGAGATCGTGGCATAGCTGGCGAAGTGGCGGTTGGCGAAGACCTTGGCGTAGGCCTTGAGCAGGCTCTGGTGGCTCGGTGCTGCTTGAGGCAAGCCGCCGTGGAGCAGCCGATGCGCCATGATCAAGGTTGCGGCACACAGCGCGATAAACACATAGAAGCTGGCTTGCCATCCCCAGTGCAGTTGCAGCCACGCACCCAGCAGCGGGGAAATCGATATGAAGATGCCTCCGGCCGTGACCATTGCGATCCGCAACCGCTCCTGTTCTCTGCCGAAGAACAGGTCTTGCACCAGTGCTTGGGACAATATGAAACCGCCGCAGCCCATGGCCTGGATAACACGGAAGAACAGAAATTGCGGTGTGTTGCTGGCCGCCAGGCACCCGGCCGCGCCAATGATTGCAACGGCCATGCTGGCCAATAGCAGCTTCTTGCGGCCGATCCTGTCGGACAGCGGGCCGATCAACAGCATGGAGCAGGAAAAACCGATGGCGAACAGGCTGACTGAGCGGGCGATCTGGGTGGTCGAGGTGGAGAAGTGTTCCGCCAGGGCGGGAAAGGAAGGCAGCACGACGTCAAGCGGGAAGACGCCCAGCAGGGTCATGGTCATCAGCCAGAAAACAATGAAGGGTTTTTCAGCGTGCGTGATTGCCGTCGACATGGGCGGGCCTCGATTCCGTGAGGCGCTCGAGGATCAAGTTTATGTAAGGGAAAGTCAAAGACTGGAGCGGTACGAACTTTCATAAAAGCCTGTAGGAGCCCTAAGGTGCCTACAGGCCAACGGCATCAGCTATTCGGCAGCAACCGGCACGTAATGCTCTTGATGTAACGCGTCTCGTCGATCGCGGGGTGAACTGGATGATCGGGACCCTGGCCACCGCGCTCCAGCATCTGGATATTGCGGTCGAGGTGACGGGCGCTGGTCAGCAGGATGTTTTGCAGGCTGTCTTCCGGCAAGTGCATGGAGCACGATGCGCTGACCAGGATGCCGTCCTTGCTGAGCAGGCGCATGGCTTGCTCGTTCAGGCGGCGGTAGGCGCCTTCGCCGTTCTTCATGTCTTTTTTGCGCTTGATGAAGGCCGGTGGGTCGGCGACGATCACGTCGAAGCGTTCTTCGCTGGCTTTCAGTTCTTTCAAGGCTTCGAACACGTCGCCTTCGATGCAGGTCATCTTCTCGGCAAAGCCGTTCAGCGCGGCGTTGCGCTCCACGCCGTCGAGGGCGAAGGCGGAGGCGTCGACGCAGAACACTTCACTGGCGCCGAAGGCCGCAGCTTGCACGCCCCAGCCGCCGATGTAGCTGTACAGGTCGAGTACGCGCTTGCCTTTGGCATACGGGGCCAGGCGTGCGCGGTTCATGCGGTGGTCGTAGAACCAGCCGGTCTTCTGGCCCTGGATCACCGGGGCTTCGAATTTCACGCCGTTCTCTTCCAGCGCAACCCACTCCGGCACCAGGCCGAACACGGTTTCGACGTAGCGGTTGAGGCCTTCTGCGTCGCGCGCGGCGGAGTCGTTCTTGAACAGAATGCCGCTCGGCTTGAGCACTTGGGTCAGCGCGGCGATCACGTCTTCTTTATGGGCTTCCATGGTCGCCGAGGCGATCTGCACCACGAGGATGTCGCCGAAACGGTCGACCACCAGGCCTGGCAACAGGTCGGAATCGCCGTAGACCAGGCGGTAGAACGGCTTGTCGAACAGGCGATCACGCAGGGACAGGGCGACGTTCAGGCGGTGCACCAGCAGCGACTTGTCCAACGGCAGCTTGATGTCGCGCGACAGCAGGCGGGCGCAGATCAGGTTGTTCGGGCTCATGGCCACGATGCCCAGGGTCTTGCCGCCGGCCGCTTCCAGGATAGCCTGGTCGCCTGCCTGGAAGCCGTGGAGTGGGGTGGCGGCCACGTCGATTTCGTTGCTGTAGACCCACAGGTGGCCGTTGCGCAAACGACGATCGGCGTTGGCTTTGAGACGCAGGCTTGGCAGGGACATGACGTCGCTCCGGAAAAAAGAGCGGGAGTATACCTTGTTGTGTAGGAAATGGCCGGGTAGCCGGATGTGCGGGAAGGTGTCAGCACGCGGCGGATAAGGGTTAGAATCCCCGCCTAGCCCAGAGTGTGTACTTATGTCCCAAGAGCTTTCCGCCGAACAGATCCAGCAGGCCCTGCAAGGCATCAGCGTGCCGCCTCAACCGCAAATCATGGTGGATTTGCAGATGGAGCAGTACATGCCCGATCCGGACCTGGAAGTGATCGCACGGTTGATCGCCCAAGACCCGGGTCTTTCCGGCGCATTGCTGAAGATCGTCAACTCGTCGTATTTCGGCCTGAGCAACAAGATCGCCTCGATCCAGCGCGCGGTGAACCTGCTGGGCAGCCGTTCGATCATCAACCTGATCAACGCGCTGTCGATCAAGGGCGAAATGAGCGACGACACCATCGTCACCCTCAACCGCTTCTGGGACACCGCCCAGGATGTGGCGATGACCTGCCTGACCCTGGCCAAGCGTACCGGCGCCCAGGCGGTGGACGAAGCCTATGCCTTGGGCCTGTTCCACGATTGCGGCGTGCCGCTGATGCTCAAGCGCTTCCCCAACTACATGTCGGTGCTGGAGCAGGCTTATGCCAATGCCGGCCCCGACTGCCGCGTGGTCGACACCGAGAACAACGCGTTCAACACCAACCACGCCGTGGTCGGTTACTACACCGCCAAGTCCTGGCGCCTGCCGGAACATGTGACCGACGCCATCGCCAACCACCACAACGCCTTGGCGGTGTTCAGCGATGAGTCGTCGCGCAATTCGCAGCTGAAAAACCTGCTGGCGATCCTGAAGATGGCCGAGCACATCTGCTCGTCCTATCGCGTGCTGGGCAACCAGGCGGTGGACCATGAGTGGAATGCCATCGGCCATCTGGTGCTGGACTACGTGGGCCTGTCGGACTACGACTTCGAAAGCATGAAGTTGTCGATCCGCGAGCTGGGCGCCCACTGACCCTTTCTTCAAGAGGTACACATGCCCGAGTTACCCGAAGTCGAAACCACCCGACGCGGCATCGCGCCACACCTGGAAGGCCAGCGGGTCAGCCGCGTAGTCGTGCGTGAACGGCGCCTGCGCTGGCCGATCCCGGAAGACCTCGATGTGCGCCTGTCCGGGCAGCGCATCGTGCTGGTGGAGCGGCGGGCCAAGTACCTGCTGATCAATGCCGAAGTGGGCACTTTGATCAGCCACTTGGGTATGTCAGGCAACCTGCGCCTGGTGGAAGTCGGCATGCCGGCGGCCAAGCATGAGCATGTGGACATCGAGTTGGAGTCGGGGCTGGCGCTGCGTTACACCGACCCCCGGCGTTTCGGCGCGATGCTCTGGAGCCAGGACGCACACAACCATGAGTTATTGATCCGCCTGGGGCCGGAGCCGCTGACGGATCTGTTTGATGGCGAGCGGTTGTTCCAACTGTCCCGTGGCCGTTCGATGGCGGTGAAGCCGTTCATCATGGACAACGCGGTGGTGGTGGGCGTGGGCAATATCTACGCGACCGAAGCACTGTTTGCGGCGGGGATCGACCCGCGTCGCGAGGCGGGCGGCATTTCGCGGGCGCGTTACTTGAAGCTGGCAATCGAGATCAAGCGCATCCTAGCCGCCGCCATTGAGCGCGGCGGCACCACGCTGCGCGACTTTATCGGCGGCGACGGGCAGCCGGGGTATTTCCAGCAGGAACTGTTTGTCTATGGCCGGGGCGGCGAGGCGTGCAAGGTCTGCGGGAGCGAATTGCGCAATGTGGTGCTGGGGCAACGCGCGAGCGTGTTTTGCCCCAAATGTCAGTCTTAGGCTTTACCGGTAATCAATCGGTACTTGGCCATCAACTGCTCTTCCGTCTCCGGATGAGCCTCATCCAGCGGGATGCAATCCACCGGGCATACTTGCTGGCATTGAGGCTCGTCGTAGTGGCCGACACACTGGGTGCACAGGTTGGGGTCGATCACGTAGATTTCTTCGCCCTGGGAAATCGCGGCGTTCGGGCACTCGGGTTCGCAGACGTCGCAGTTGATGCAATCGTCGGTGATGATCAGGGACATGGAAACTCCTGCCAGGGCCGTCAGCCAAGGCATCTGAAAACTAATGCGCGCAATTGTGCCGCATTGGCGCCCGCAGTGCGAGCAGGCGCCGATTGAACGGTGTTACTTCTTGAAGCGCAGCGTCAGCGCATCTGCTACAGCCGGATGCACGAACTTGGTGATATCCCCGCCCAAAGCGGCGATTTCTCGGACCAACGTCGAGGAAATGAACGAATAACGTTCCGACGGCGTGAGGAACAGACTTTCCACGTCCGGCGCCAGTTGGCGGTTCATGTTGGCCAGCTGGAATTCATATTCGAAATCCGACACTGCACGCAGGCCGCGCAGGAACACATTGGCGTTCTGCTCTTTGGCGAAATGCGCCAGCAGCGTGGAAAAGCCCACCACTTCCACGTTGGGCAGGTGTTTGGTGACCTCACGCGCCAGCTCCACGCGCTGTTCCAGGGGAAACAGCGGGTTTTTCTTGGGGCTGGCTGCGACCGCGATGATCACATGGTCGAACAAGCGTGAGGCACGTTCGACCAGATCGCCATGGCCTTTGGTAATCGGGTCGAAGGTTCCTGGGTACAACACTCGGTTCATCGCGTCGTCCTGGCGGAGTCCGTTGGGGAACCGGATGGTATCGCAGCCATCCCGGTCGGCCAAGTCGACTTATGTAGATACATACCGCTAATCGCGCGTTTTTTCATGCCGTTTTCAGACGTTCGGCCAATGCTGTCGCCAATTGGGCGGTCAAACCGTACACCGATAATTGTGGATTGGCCCCAATGCTGGTGGGGAATAATGACCCGTCGTGGATCGACAGGTTGCGCAACTGATGGTGGCGACCAAGGCTGTCGGCTACTGCATTTTTCGGGTCTTCGCCCATGGCACAACCGCCCATCACATGGGCACTGCCCAGGCAGGTGCGGTGCAGTTCCAGGTTGAGTTCCTCGATCATCGTGCGCGCTTCGCCCAAGGTTTTCACGTAGCGCGCATCGTGATGCAGCGGCTTGACCGACTTGGCGCCCGCGGCGAACTGGATCTCGGCCATGCTGTGGAACGCACGGCGCAAGCCATCCCAGGCGTAGTCCGACACTTGATAGTCGAGTACCGGCGTACCATCACCGCGCAACTCCACGCTGCCGCCGGGGCTGTCGGGGTGGAAACCATCGCGCAGCAGCGCCAGCATCGCGTGGGTATTGGGCAATTGGCTCATGTCCAGGGCGTTCTGGGTGCCATAACCACCGAGCAACGTACTGGCCAGCGCAGGATGTAAGGGCGGTGCCTCCAGCTTGTAAGACATTTTGCCAGTGGTGCCATCCTGCCACTGGAAATGGTCGGAATAGATTGACTGCGGCGCGCCGTAGAACGGGTTGATTACCTCGTCGAACAATCCGGCGGAAAAATTCACCAGGTGCAGGAAGGTGCGTTTGCCAAGGCGCTTGTGCGGGTCGGGCGCATCCGAACGCATCAACAACGCCGGGCTGTTGATGCCGCCGCCGGAGAGCACGTAGTGCTTGGCCTTCACGGTGATTTTGCGGCCAGTCGGCGTCACGCACAGGTTATCCATCGCCACGCATTCCAGGCTGCTGATCGTGTCGCCGCTGTAGATCAGGCGTTCGGCGCGGGCCAGGTAGAGCAGTTCGCCGCCCTTTTCCAGGGTGGACGGAATCGTGGTCACCAACATCGACTGCTTGGCATTGACCGGGCAGCCCATGCCGCAATACCCCAGGTTGAAGCAGCCGCGTACATTGCGCGGGATCACGTGCCAGCTGTAGCCGAGCTTCTCGCAGCCTTTGCGGATCACATCGTTGTTGGGGTTGGGCGGCAGGGCCCAGGGCGCGATGCCCAGGCGCTGCTCCATTTTTTCGAACCACGGTGCCATTTCGGCGCTGCTATGACCCTTCACCGCATATTCGCTGGCCCAGTGGCTGAGCGTGGCGTCCGGGGTACGGAAGCTCGACGTCCAGTTGATCAGCGTCGTGCCGCCCACTGCACGGCCCTGCAGGATGGTGATCGCGCCATCCTTGCTCATGCGGCCGATGCCCTCCTGATACAGGCTGGTGTAGGCCTCGTCTTCCAGCAACTTGAAATCGCTGCTGGTCTTGAGCGGACCCTCTTCGATCAGCAGCACCTTGTAGCCGGCGGCGCTGAGGATTTCGGCGGTGGTACCGCCACCGGCACCGCTGCCGATGATCGCCACATCGGCTTCCAGCGTCAGGTCGTTGTCGAGGGCGGCGCCATTGTGGGTTTTCCAGCCACGGGCCATGCCGTCGCGGAAGGGATCGGGTACGGGCATCAGGGTCGTCTCTAGTTTTTATTGTGGGGGGAGGCGATTCAAATTTTCGGCGGGCCGGGGTAACCGCAATGGGCCCAGGACGCCGGCTGGAAGTACCAGGCCATGATCACCAGCTTGAGCAGCGAGCCCTGGCCCATGCGTAGCAGGTTGAGGTAGCTGTTTTCCCAGCGGTGCAGGAAGTTGCGGATCTGCTCGCTGCTGGCGTTTTCCCAACTGCCCCAGATCCCGGTCAGCGGGCCACGGGTGACAGCCATGCCCAACACGTCGAACAGTTGCTGGGTGAGCTTGAACATCTCCGGCGACAGCCGCTGCAGGCTGAAATCGAGCTTCTTGAGGGTGTCTTCAACACCGCTGGCAACTGCCTGAGCACTGGCCACACCTTCCAGCAACACCGGGATCACGGCGCGCAGGAATGGCAGATCACTGCTACGCAACATCACGAAACCGCTGGCCGGCGTGCTACTGGAGCAACCGCTGAGGCTGGCGCCCAGCCCGGCGGTGGCCAGGAAGGCGCTGGCGCACAGGCCGATTTTCAGGACGCCGCGCCGCGACAGCGCGGGTGTTTCAGTCAGGCTAGGGTTCATTGTTATTGTTATCCCGTGGGTGGCGGTTTCAGCGGACGAACAGCTTCTGGATCAACTTCTGGATCGATTTGCCGTAGGGCGGATAGATCAACTTCGCCGCGTTCAGGCGCTGTTTCACCAGCACGCCTTTGGCTTTGCTGAAGGTGAGGAAGCCTTCGTGGCCGTGGTAATGGCCCATGCCCGAAGGGCCGATGCCGCCGAACGGCATATCGTCCTGGGCCACATGCAGCAGGGTGTCGTTCAGGCACACCCCGCCGGAATGGGTTTCGTGGAGCACACGGTCCTGCTCGCCCTTGTTGTAGCCGAAGTAATACAGGGCCAGTGGGCGAGGGCGTTGGTTGATGTAGGCAAAGGCCTGGTCGATGCCGCGGTAGGGCACGATCGGCAGCACCGGGCCGAAGATTTCGTCCTGCATCACGGTCATCTCATCGCTGACGTTCAGCAACAGGCTGTGGGCCATGCGCCGCGCCTGGCCGTGGTCGTACAACGGAATCAAGGTGGCGCCTTTGTCGGTGGCGTCCTTGACGTAGGCGTTGAGCCGGGCCAGTTGTCGTTCGTTGATGATCGCCGTGTAGTCCGGGTTGTCGACCAGGGTCGGATAAAACCCGCGAACGGCCTGGGTGTAGGCTTCGACAAAACCCTCGACGCGATCTTCCGGCACCAGCACGTAGTCCGGTGCCACACAGGTTTGCCCGGCGTTCAGCGCTTTACCGAAGGCGATGCGCTCGGCCGCGTCCTTGAGCGGCACATCGGCGGACACGATGGCGGGCGACTTGCCACCCAATTCCAGGGTGACCGGCGTGAGGTGTTCGGCGGCTGCACGCATCACATGCTTGCCAATGCTGGTGGCGCCGGTAAACAGCAGGTGATCGAAGGGCAGCTTGGAGAAGGCCATGCCGACTTCTGCCTCACCCAGCACCACGCACACCAGGTCCTCGGGGAAGATCTTCGCCAGCAGTGCCTTGAGCAACTCGCCGGTGGCGGGGGTGGACTCGCTGAGCTTGAGCATCACCCGATTGCCCGCCGCCAATGCGCCGACCAGCGGTCCGATGGCCAGGTACAACGGGTAGTTCCAGGGCACGATCACGCCCACCACGCCCAGGGGTTGATAGATGACTTTGGCTGACGCGGGCTGGAAGGCAATGCCTACGGCGCGACGGGAAGGTTTCATCCAACCCTTGAGGTGTTTGCTGGCGTAGTGAATGCCGTGCAGGCTGGGCATCAGCTCGGCGAACAGGGTTTCGTCCGCACTGCGGTGGCTGAAGTCCTGGCTGATCGCGTTGATCAGCGCCTGGCGCTCGTCGCTGAGCAGGCCGCGCAGGGCCTTGAGCCATTGCTGGCGTTGCGCGGCCGGCGGCATCGGGTTGGCGGCGTAGGCGCGGCGCTGGGTGTCGAACCGGTCTTGGAGCTGGTCCAGCACCTGGGAATCTTGCAGATAGGCAACGTTGGCAGACATGGCGGCGTTCCCGATTGTTATAGGTCTGCCTGGATTTTTAGAGTCATTGCTCTAAATTGTCAAATATCATTACGCAGATGCGGATTTATCCCTGCAAGATTAGGCCGTAAGATGCTCCATCACGTGTACAGAAGCTGATCCCCTATGGCACCACGAGTAAAGACCAGCGAGCGCATTGTGCAAACCAGCCTGGAGCTTTTTAACCAGCAGGGCGAACGCAGTGTGAGCACCAACCACATCGCCGCCCATATGGAAATTTCGCCGGGCAACCTGTACTACCACTTCCCCAACAAGCAGGCGATCATCGCCGTGCTGTTTCGCGAATATGAAGCGCTGGTGGACAGTTTCCTGCGCCCGCCCCAAGGCCGTGCCGTCACCGTCGAAGACAAACGTTTCTACCTGCAGGCCGTGCTGGCCGGCATGTGGCGCTACCGTTTCCTGCACCGCGACCTCGAACATCTGCTGGAAAGCGACCCCGAACTGGCGACCGGCTATCGGCGCTTTTCCCAGCGCTGCCTGACCCAGGGCGGGGCTATTTACCAAGGGTTTGTCGATGCCGGCATCCTCAATATGGACCCGGTGCAAACCGAAGCCCTGACCCTCAACGCCTGGATCATCCTCACCTCCTGGGTGCGTTTCTTGTGCACCACCAATGAAAACTCTGCCCATTTGAGCGCCGAGGCGATCAAGCGTGGGGTGTATCAGGTGCTGGTGCTGGAGGCCGGGTTTGTCACCCCTCAAGCCAAAGACGCCGTGGATGCATTGTTCAAAGAGTTTTACGTGCCGTTGAATCAGGCATTGGAAGAAGTGAAGTAGGACCTTTCCCGAATCTGTTCACTAGGAGTCCGTCATGCCGCTTGCCCAACTGATCAGCCCCCAGCAACTGGCCGAGCGCCAGAAGGCCGGCGGGGTGGTGATCCTGGATTGCCGTTTTGCCCTGGAAGACCCGGACTACGGGCGTTGCAGCTATGCCGAGGGGCATATCGAAGGCGCGCAATACGCCGACCTGGAGCGACACCTCAGTGGCCCGGTGACCAAGGGCGTCACGGGACGTCACCCATTGCCGGCGGCGGACACCTTGGGCCAGCAATTGCGGGCGTGGGGCATCAACGCAGATACCGAAATCGTGCTGTACGACGACGGCCCCGGCGCCTATGCCGCCCGCGCCTGGTGGCTGCTGGCCTGGCTGGGCAAGCGCGATGGCGTGTTTATCCTGGATGGCGGCCTCAAGGCCTGGCACGCCGCAGGTTTCCCGCTGAGCCTGGACGCGCCGCTGGTGGAGCCTGGGACGTTCGCTGGTACGCCGGACAGCCACTTGTTGCTGGACGCCGAACACCTGCAAAAACGCTTGGGCCAGCCGGGACTGACGCTGATCGATGCCCGTGCTCAACCACGCTTTCGCGGCGAAGTGGAGCCGATTGACCCGATTGCCGGGCACATCCCGGGCGCGCAATGTGCGGCCTTCAACGAAAACCTTGGCGCGGACGGCCGCTTCCTGCCGGCTGAACAGCTCAAGCAGCGCTTCGCCGCCCAACTGCAAGGCCGCTCGCCGGATGAGTTGGTGGCGTATTGCGGTTCGGGCGTGACGGCGTGCCACAACCTGTTCGCCCTGAGCTTGGCGGGTTACCCGTTGGGCAAGTTGTATGCGGGGTCATGGAGCGAGTGGATTACTGATCCGACGCGGGCAATCGCTACCGGCGACTGAGCAACCAGGCGGGAATACGGCGCTCCAGGTAATAACCGGGGCGCTTGAGGGTGCCATCGACAAACCCCACATGCCCACCCTTGGCCAGCAGCTCAAACTCCGTGCACGCCGATAATTCACTCGCCTCGGGCAGGCTATGGGCGAACACAAACGGGTCATCGGCGGCCTGGATGATCAGGGTGGGCGTGCGGATATCGCCCAGGTAATAGCGGCTCGACGCACGGCGGTAATAGTCCTCGGCACTCAGAAACCCGTGGAGCGGCGCAGTCACCCGCCCATCGAAATCCCAGAACGTACGCATCTTTTCCAGTGAGCCCAAGGCTTCCAGGGTTTTGAGCCCATCTGCCTGGCCGTCCTGCAGAAAACGACGCTGCTTGACGCGGATATACGCCAGCATTTCACGCATGAAGTGCTTCTGATAAACCCGCGAAAAGCCCAGTCCGATGCGGTCTGCACATTGGTCCAGGCGAAACGGCACCGAAACCGCCGCCGCACCTTCCAACCCCGATGCCGCGCCGGTTTCGCCCAGGTGCTTGAGCAACACATTGCCGCCCAGCGAATAACCCACGGCATACAGCGGCGCCAACGGCCGCTTGGTGCGCAGATGGGCAATCGCTGCCGCGAGGTCTTCGCTGGCACCGGAGTGATAGCTGCGCGCCAACAGATTCGGTTCGCCCGAACAGCCACGCCAGTTCAACGCGGCGCTGGCCCAGCCTTGCGCAGCCAGGGCTTTTTGCAGGCCGGCCACGTAAGGCGAGTTGGATGAACCGGTCAGCCCGTGCAGCACCAGCACCAACGGCGCTTGCGCGTCGTGGGGGCCATGCCAGTCGAGGTCGAGGAAGTCGCCGTCTTCCAGCCACAGGCGCTCGCGTTGGCGGTCGATGTGGGTGGTGGGACGCCACAGCGGCCCCCACAGTGTTTGCAGGTGGGGGTTGCCGAGGCCGAAGGCGGGGGTGAACAGGTGGGTAGAAGGCTTCATGAAACTCTCAGCAGCAAGCACATTTAACTGTGGCGAGGGAGCTTGCTCCCGCTGGGCTGCGCAGCAGCCCTATCAAGAGCGCCGCGTTTGTTCAGTCAGAGCACGGTTGCAGGTTTTGGGGCTGCTTTGCAGCCCAGCGGGAGCAAGCTCCCTCGCCACAACAAACCCGCTCACCACAGTTTAAGCGGCGCTTTCGACCAGCCGATGCCACAACGCGTAATACACCCGTCCGGACTTCTGCTCCCTGTGCAGGCGCCAGCTTGCCGGCAGGCCCAGGGTCGAAGGCGCGGTCTCGCTTTCAGTGTAGATCCATGCATCCGGCGCCAGCCACTCGCGCTCTTCCAGCAGCGTGCACACGGTCGGCAGCAGGTTCTGGTTGAACGGCGGGTCGAGGAACACCACGTCGAACGGGCTGGCTGGCTGGGTTTCCAGGTACCGCAGCGCGTCGGCGGTTTGCACCTGGCCATTGGTACAGCGCAGGGTGCCCAGGTGTTCCTTGAGACTGGAGACTGCGATATTGCTCGCATCCAGCGCCTGAGCCTGGGCGGCGCCACGGGACAACGACTCCAGGAACAACGCGCCACTGCCGGCAAACGGGTCCAGCACCTTGGCGCCCGCGATGTACGGCGCGAGCCAGTTGAACAGGGTTTCACGCACGCGGTCCGGCGTCGGGCGCAGGCCGACCACGTCAGGGAAGCTCAGCTTGCGGCTGCGCCATTCGCCGCCAATGATGCGCAGCTGGCCCACACCGTTATGCACGTTGTGGACAGGTTTTTTCGGGCGAGATGAACTGGCCATTAATGCTCCGGAACCCCGAGCGGCTGCTCGGCGGGTTTGTCAGTGGGGGGCGGTAGTGGCTTTTGCGCAATCGTCGGGCCGGCGGTCACGATGACCATCTTGTCGGCGCTCAAGTGTTTGTTCATGGCAGCCTTGACCTGCTCTACGGTCAGGGCCTGGGATTGTTTCATGAAATCTTCCAGATAGGTCAGCGGCAGGTTGTAGAAACCCATCGCGCCCAACTGCCCGGCGATATCGGCGTTGCTCGCGGTCGACAGCGGGAAGCTGCCAGCCAGCTCGCGCTTGGCGTCATCCAGTTCCTTTTGCGTCGGGCCGTTGTCGAGGTAGTCCTTCACCACGTCTTCCACCAGGCGCAGGGTGCCGCCGCTCATTTCGGCGCGGGTCTGCAGCTGGATCATGAACGGGCCGCGCACCTGCATCGGTGAAAAGCCGGAGTACACGCCATAGGTGAGGCCGCGTTTTTCACGCACTTCGCTCATCAGGCGGGTGCCGAAACCACCGCCGCCAAGGATCTGGTTACCCAGGGACAAAGCCGCATAGTCCGGGTCGGCGCGGTCGATGCCCAGTTGGGCGAACAGCAGGTGCGTCTGCTTGGACGGGAATTCGATGCGGTTCAAACCCGGCTTGGGTTCGGTCGGCTGGGCGATTTTCGGCAAGGCCGGGCCTTTAGGCAGCGAGGCGGAAATCTTGCCGGTCATGGCTTCGGCTTCGGCGCGGGTCAGGTCACCCACCACCGCGATCACCGCGTTGCCGGCCGCATAGGCCTTGGCATGGAACCCCTGCAACTGCGCCAGGGTAATCTTCGGAACGCTCTCCGGCGTGCCTTCGCTCGGGTGTGCGTAAGGGTGATCGCCGTACAGGCGCTTGAACAGCTCCAGACTCGCCAGCTTGCCGGGGTTCTGCTTCTGGTACTCGAAGCCGGCGAGGATCTGGTTCTTGATCCGCGCCAGGGAGTCGGCGGGGAAGGTCGGCTTGCCGATCACCTGGTCAAACAGGCTCAGGGCGGCGTCGCGTTTATCGCTGTCGCTGAGGCTGCGCAGGGACACCAGCGCCATGTCGCGGTACGCGCCATTGCCAAAGTCCGCGCCCAGGCCCTCGAAGTCACGGGCGATCTGGCTTACATCCTTGCCCGGCACGCCTTCGTTGAGCATGGCGTTGGTCATCAGCGCCAGGCCCGGCACGTTGCCGTCCTGGCTGCTGCCGGCGGCGAACAGGATGCGCACATCGAACATCGGCAGTTCATGGGCTTCGACGAACAGCACCTTGGCGCCTTCGGCGGTGGTCCAGGTTTGTACGTCGAGCTTGCGGTTGGTCGGTGCCTTGTCGTCCAGCTCTGCCAGGGATTGCAGTTTGTTGCTCGACTGGGCTTTTTCCAGCGCCGGGCTGGCGACGGAGTCGCTCGGACGCAGGAAATACACGGCGCTGGCGGCGATCAGGGTGACAACGATCAGGCCGGGGAAAATCAGGCGGCTGCTTTTGCGATCACTCATGAGCGGTCTCCAGAGGCAAGACATGGGCGACGCTGAGACGTTCGCGGGTGAAATAGGTTCGCGCGGCTTTCTGGATATCCTCCGGGGTCACGCTTTGCAGGTCGGCAAGCTCGGTGTCCATCAGTTTCCAGGACAGGCCAACGGTCTCCAGGGAGCCAATGGCCGTGGCCTGGCTGGTGATGGAATCACGCTGGTAGACCAGGCCGGCAATCACCTGGGCGCGGATGCGTTCCAGCTCTTCGGCGGTCGGCGGCTTTGCCTTCAGCTCTTCCAGCAGACGCCACAGGCCGGCTTCGGCTTGGGCGACGGTCTTTTTCTTCTGCTGATTGGGCGTGGCGGTCATCATGAACAGGGTGTCGCCACGGGTGTAGGCGTCGTAGTTGGTGGAGGCGGCGGACACCAGCTCTTCACCGCGCTCCAACTGTTCGGAGATCCGTGCACTGTAGCCGCCGTCCAGCAACGCCGAGATCAGGCGCAAGGCCTGCACCGAGCGTTTGTCTTCGGCGGTGGCCAGGGCAGGCACGTTGAAGCCCAGGATCACGCTTGGCAGTTGGGTCTGCACCTTCATGGTCAGCAGACGCTCGCCAGGCTCGGCGAGTTCCATCGGGATCTTGGCCGGTGGCACGTCACGCTTGGGAATCGGGCCAAAGTAGCGCTGGGCCAGGTTTTTCACCTCGTCCGGGGTGACGTCGCCGACCACCACCAACGTGGCATTGTTCGGCACGTACCAGGATTGGTACCAGTGACGCAGCTCTTCGACCTTCATGCGGTCCAGGTCGGCCATCCAGCCTATGGTCGGCGTGTGATAGCCGCTGGCCGGGAAAGCCATGGCCTTGAAGCGCTCGTAGGCCTTGGACATCGGGTTATCGTCGGTGCGCAGGCGGCGCTCCTCCTTGATGACCTCGATTTCGCGGCTGAACTCGTCGGCCGGCAGGCGCAGGCTGGCCATGCGGTCGGCTTCCAGTTCGAAGGCGACGCCCAGGCGATCACGGGCCAGTACTTGGTAGTAGGCGGTGTAATCGTCGCTGGTGAAGGCGTTCTCTTCGGCGCCCAGGTCGCGCAGGATCAGCGAGGCTTCGCCGGGGCCGACTTTGGCGCTGCCCTTGAACATCATGTGTTCCAGGGCGTGGGACAAACCGGTCTGGCCCGGGGTTTCGTAGCTCGAACCAACCTTGTACCAAACCTGGGAAACCACCACTGGCGCGCGATGATCTTCGCGTACGACCACCTTCAGGCCGTTGTCCAGGGTGAATTCATGGGTGGGTTGTGGGTCGGCAGCCAAGGCTGAAAGAGGCAGACAAACTGTGCTGAACAGCAGGCCTGCGGCGCGGCGGGCTAGAGCATTCATTCGTTTTTAAACCTGTTGGGCTGCCCGCTTGGTCTTAGCGTCGGCGGGCGAGGAGGTGCTAGGATACTGATCCGACTGAGTGACGGCCACTGCGGCTGTCTTGTTGAGGCCCTATTTTGGCCTTCAAAATGTTGCGCATGAACGAGCTGGCTAAAAAACAGTCTGTTACGCATCGAATTTTATTTACCGACGCGCCTACTGGCGCGTCGCTACCTTGAGATAGCCGTCTCCATGTTTGGTTCCAACGACGACAAGAAGACCCCAGCTGCGGCTGGCGAGAAAAAAGGCCTGTTCGGATGGCTGCGCAAAAAGCCGCAGGAAACCGTCGACGAACAGCCGCCGGTTCAGCCTGAACCCATCCCTGAGCCTATAGTAGAAGCCGAGCCGGTCGCGCAAGCGCCGGAGCCGGTGGTGTTGCCGATGGCCGAGCCGGTGTTGCAGCCGGTGGTCGAAGCTGAGCCTGAGCCAGAACCAGAACCAGAGCACAAGCCCTGGCCAGAACTGCCGGTGGCCGAAGAGCCCGTGGCCCTGGTCGAAGATGTGCAGGCTGAGCACGTGACTCCGCCGATTCCGGCTGTGGTCGAGGTCGCTGCGCCTGCGGTGATCGAGCCAGAACCCGTGGCAGCTGCCGTCGAAACCAGCAAGACCGGCTTCTTTGCCCGCCTCAAGCAGGGCCTGAGCAAGACCAGCGCCAGCATCGGCGAAGGCATGGCCAGCCTGTTTCTCGGCAAAAAAGTCATCGATGACGAACTGTTGGAAGACATCGAAACCCGTCTGCTCACCGCCGACGTGGGCGTCGAAGCCACCGCCGTGATTATCCAGAGCCTCACGCAGAAGGTCGCGCGCAAGCAACTGACGGACGCCGATGCGCTGTACAAATCCCTGCAGGCCGAGCTGGCCGCCATGCTCAAGCCTGTTGAGGCACCGCTGGTGATCACTCCGAACAAGCCGTTCGTGATCCTGGTAGTGGGCGTCAACGGTGCTGGCAAGACCACCACTATTGGCAAGCTGGCCAAGAAGCTGCAATCCGAAGGCAAGAAAGTCATGCTGGCCGCCGGCGATACCTTCCGCGCCGCAGCGGTTGAACAGCTGCAGGTGTGGGGCGAGCGCAACAAGATCCCGGTGATCGCCCAGCACACTGGCGCGGATTCCGCCTCGGTGATCTTCGACGCCGTGCAAGCCGCCAAGGCCCGCAACATCGACGTGTTGATCGCCGATACCGCCGGTCGCCTGCACACCAAAGACAACCTGATGGAAGAGCTGAAGAAAGTCCGTCGTGTGATCGGCAAGCTTGATGCAGACGCGCCGCACGAGGTTCTGTTGGTGCTGGATGCCGGCACTGGCCAGAACGCCATCAGCCAGGCCAAACAATTCAACCAGACGGTGCAGCTGACCGGCCTGGCATTGACTAAGCTCGACGGCACGGCCAAGGGCGGCGTGATTTTTGCCCTGGCCAAACAGTTCGGGTTGCCGATTCGTTATATCGGCGTCGGTGAAGGCATCGACGACCTGCGCACCTTTGAAGCCGAACCCTTTGTACAGGCACTGTTTGCCGAGCGGGAGCGTTCATGATTCGATTCGAACAGGTCGGTAAACGCTATGCCAACGGGCATGTGGGCTTGCATGAGCTGAGCTTTCGAGTGCGTCGCGGCGAGTTTCTGTTTGTAACCGGGCACTCCGGTGCCGGCAAAAGTACCTTGTTGCGCCTGCTGCTGGCCATGGAACGCCCGACTACCGGCAAGTTGCTGCTGGCGGGCCAGGACCTGGCCACCATCAGCAATGCGCAGATTCCGTTCCTGCGCCGCCAGATCGGCGTAGTTTTCCAGAACCACCAGTTGCTGTTCGACCGCACCGTGTTCAATAACGTGGCGTTGCCGTTGCAGATCCTCGGGCTGTCCAAGGCCGAGATCGTCAAGCGCGTGGATTCGGCCCTGGAGCGCGTGGCGCTGTCGGACAAGACCGATCTCTACCCCGGCGACCTGTCCACCGGCCAGCAACAGCGCGTCGGCATTGCCCGCGCCATCGTCCATCGGCCGGCTCTGCTGCTGGCGGACGAACCCACCGGTAACCTCGACCCGCGCCTGGCGGCCGAGATCATGGGGGTGTTCGAAGACATTAACCGGCTGGGCACCAGCGTGCTGATCGCCAGTCACGACCTGGCGCTGATCGCGCGTATGCGCCATCGCATGCTGACCCTGCAGCGCGGCCGCCTGATCGGTGACGGGGAGGCCGGCGTATGAGTGCGACACGCAGCCCTAAAGTCTCCGAGCGCGTGGCGCCGAAACCGGCCGACCCGCAACCGCAGAAGAAAAAACACGATCATGATGACGACGGCCCGGACTTCAGCACCTTGCTGCGCGCCTGGATCGAAAGCCATCGCGCCAGTCTGGTCGACAGCCTGCGCCGCCTGGGCAAGCAGCCGATCGGCAGCTTTTTCACCTGCCTGGTGATGGCAGTCGCCCTCAGCCTGCCGATGGGTTTGTCGCTGCTGCTCAATAATGTGGAGCGCCTCGGCGGTTCCTGGCAGCGTGCGGCGCAGATCTCGCTGTACTTGAACATCGACGCCAGCGCCAAAGATGGCGAAGCGTTGCGCGACGACATCAAGAACATCCCAGGTGTGGCGGATGCCGAGTACATCAGCCGCGACCAGGCCCTTGAAGAGTTCCAGCAACAATCCGGCCTGGGCGAGGCGCTTAAAGAGCTGCCACAGAACCCGTTGCCGGGCGTGGTGCTGGTGACGCCCAATGAAGTGGACAAGCCGGCGCTGGAAGCCCTGCGACAAAAACTCGCAGAGATGCCCAAGGTGCAACAGGCGCAACTTGATCTAGTCTGGGTAGAGCGCCTGGCGGCGATCCTCAAGCTGGGCGACCGCTTTGTATTCGGCCTGACGGTGCTGTTGGTGTCTGCATTACTTTTGGTGATAGGTAATACCATTCGTCTTCATATTGAAAACCGTCGCACTGAGATAGAAGTGATTAAACTGGTCGGCGGCACGGACAGCTATGTGCGTCGTCCTTTTCTGTACATGGGCGCGCTTTATGGTTTCGGTGCCGGGATTTTGTCCTGGGGCGTGCTGGCGTTCGGCCTGGACTGGCTGAACGACGCGGTGGTCGGGCTGGCCGGACTCTACGGCAGTGATTTTGCGCTGGCGGGTGTGCCGGTAGCCGATGGTCTGAGTCTCTTGCTTGGCGCGGTATTGTTGGGGTATATCGGTGCTTGGATTGCGGTCGCTCGTCATTTACGCGAGTTGGCACCGAAGTAGTTAATGTCAGATTAATGTGGTTTCGTTTGTATTGACCGTATTGGTGGTTTAGGGAACTTGTCCTACGGTTCCCGGTCAATTTTCGCAGTGCTTCACTGCACGAGTTATGTAAGTCGGAGGTTTTGTATGACCACTTCTTTGCAACCTGCATATGCCTTGGTCCCGGGTGCGAACCTGGAAGCCTATGTGCACACGGTCAACAGCATTCCATTGCTGACGCCCGAGCAGGAGCGTGAACTGGCCGAGAGTCTCTACTATGAGCAGGATTTGGGGGCGGCTCGGCAGATGGTGCTCGCCCACCTGCGTTTTGTCGTACATATCGCCCGTAGCTATAGCGGCTACGGCCTGGCCCAGGCTGACCTGATCCAGGAAGGCAACGTTGGCCTGATGAAGGCTGTGAAACGCTTCAACCCGGAAATGGGTGTACGTCTGGTGTCGTTTGCCGTGCACTGGATCAAGGCGGAAATCCACGAGTTCATCCTGCGCAACTGGCGCATCGTGAAAGTGGCGACCACCAAGGCCCAGCGCAAGTTGTTCTTCAACCTGCGCAGCCAGAAGAAACGCCTGGCGTGGCTGAACAACGAGGAAGTCCACCGCGTGGCCGAAAGCCTCGGCGTGGAGCCCCGTGAAGTGCGCGAGATGGAAAGCCGCCTGACCGGCCATGACATGGCCTTCGACCCGGCCGCTGAAGCGGACGACGACAGCGCCTTCCAATCGCCGGCCAACTACCTGGAAGACCACCGGTACGACCCGGCGCGTCAACTGGAGGATGCGGACTGGAGTGACAACTCCAACCACAACCTGCACGAAGCGCTGGAAGTGCTCGACGACCGCAGCCGTGACATCCTCTACCAGCGCTGGCTGGCGGAAGACAAAGCTACGCTGCACGACTTGGCGCAGAAGTACAACGTGTCGGCCGAGCGGATTCGTCAGCTTGAGAAAAGCGCGATGAACAAGCTGAAGTTGTCGATCGCCGCCTAATACGCGACGCGGTCTAAATGTGGGAGCGGGCTTGCTCGCGAAAGCTGAGTGTCAGTCACTGGAGATATTGACTGATCCACCGCTTTCGCGAGCAAGCTCGCTCCCACATTTGTTTCTGTGTTGTGTCAGTCGGACCAGGGGGCCTTGCGCGAGGTATTCAACTCCACCAAATAGCCATCCCCACCCAACTGACTCATCTGCTGCCGAATCCACGCTGCGCGCCGCGCCACATACGCCGTCGGATGACTGGCACTCCACACCCG
Organism: Pseudomonas sp. P7759; assembly: GCF_013386445.1. Taxonomy (NCBI): domain Bacteria; kingdom Pseudomonadati; phylum Pseudomonadota; class Gammaproteobacteria; order Pseudomonadales; family Pseudomonadaceae; genus Pseudomonas; species Pseudomonas sp. P7759. The sequence continues at coordinate 249,298 of NZ_JACART010000004.1, read as the reverse complement.
AGGGTTAGGCAACACTGCCGCCAGATAGCTGGCCTGCTGCCGCGAAAGCCCCTTGGCACTCACGCCGAAGTGATGCCGCGCCGCTGCTTCCGCGCCAAACACCCCCTCATCCCACTCAACACTGTTGAGATACACCTCAAGAATCCGCTGTTTGGGCCACAACACCTCGATCAACCCGGTAAACCAGGCTTCCAGGCCTTTGCGCAAATAACTGCGGCCGGTCCACAGGAACAGGTTTTTCGACACCTGCTGGCTCAACGTACTGGCGCCACGAATCGAGCCGCCGCGCTCGTTGTGCAGGATCGCCGCCTGGATCGCACCGAAGTCAAAGCCCCAATGCTGCGGGAAGCGCTGGTCTTCGCCGGCCATCACCGCCACTTTGAGGTCGTCGGAGATCTCATCCCACGGCACCCAGGTGCGCTGCAGGTCAATGGGTTCGCCGTCGAACCAGGATTCAACCTTGCGTTCCACCATCAGCGCGGTGAACGGCGGCGGGACGACACGAAACAGCAACACCAGCAGCACACTGCCGATGGCAAACCATTTCACGACGTTGAGAAAGCGTTTGAAGAGGAGACGCAGCATAGAGATGGCTTGGCCGAACCCGTTGAGCGGGCCATTATACAGACCCGGCCCTTTGAGTCTGACTGGAGTTCCTCATGTTGCGTGGCTTTCTGATGTTGGCTGCCTTTTTTGGCTTTACCGGTGTCGCCCTCGGCGCGTTTGCTGCCCATGGCCTGAAAAACCGCTTGAGCGCCGAGTACCTGGCGATCTTCCATACCGGCGTGACCTACCAACTGGTGCATACCCTGGCGTTGTTCGGTGTGGCGTTGCTGGCGGCGCATATTCCTGGCCGTTTGGTCAGCTGGGCGGGCATCTCGTTTACCGTCGGCATCCTGTTGTTCTCCGGCAGCCTGTATGTGCTGACGCTGACAGGTTTCAGCAAGCTAGGCATCATCACGCCGTTTGGTGGGCTGGCGTTCCTTTTAGGTTGGTTTTTCCTCGGTCTGGCGGCATGGCGCCTGCAGGCCGCCTGACCAAGGGGCTTGGGCCGGCAACGTCAATCGGGCTAGAATGCGGGCCCCTTAAAACGATGGCGGCCCGTGGCATGCGCATTCAGTTGAACGGCGAATCCTTTGAACTGCCCGACGGTGAAACCGTTGCGGCCCTGCTGACGCGCCTGGACCTGACCGGGCGTCGCGTCGCAGTGGAACTCAACCTGGATATCGTCCCGCGTAGCCTGCACGCCGAAACTGCGCTCACCGAAGGTGACCAGGTCGAAGTGGTCCACGCCATCGGCGGCGGCTAGTCGCGCAGCTTCCTGAATTCTGCAGAACCTCACCCCATTTCGAGGATTTCCCATGAGCATCGTTCGTAGCGACAAGCCCTTCGTCCTGGCCGGTCGTACCTTCCAGTCCCGTCTGCTGGTCGGCACCGGCAAGTACCGCGACATGGAAGAAACCCGCCTGGCCATCGAAGCCTCGGGCGCCGAGATTGTCACCTTCGCCGTGCGCCGCACCAACCTGGGCCAGATCGAAGGCGAGCCGAACCTGCTCGAAGTGCTGTCGCCAGATCGCTACACCTTCCTGCCGAACACCGCCGGTTGCTATGACGCCATCGAAGCCGTGCGCACCTGCCGCCTGGCGCGTGAGCTGCTCGACGGCCATAACCTGGTGAAGCTGGAAGTGCTGGCCGACCAGAAAACCCTGTTCCCCAACGTGATCGAAACCCTCAAGGCCGCTGAAACGCTGGTCAAGGAAGGCTTTGACGTGATGGTCTACACCAGCGATGACCCGATCATCGCGCGCCAACTGGCAGAAATCGGCTGCATCGCCGTCATGCCACTGGCCGGCCTGATCGGTTCCGGCCTGGGTATCTGCAATCCGTACAACCTGCAGATCATCCTGGAAGAAGCCAAGATCCCGGTGCTGGTGGATGCCGGCGTGGGCACCGCCTCCGACGCGACCATCGCCATGGAGCTGGGCTGCGACGCGGTGCTGATGAACTCGGCCATCGCCCATGCCCAGCAGCCGATCATGATGGCGCAAGCCATGAACCACGCCATCGTCGCGGGCCGCCTGGCCTACCTCGCCGGCCGTATGCCGAAAAAACTCTACGCCAGCGCCTCCTCGCCGCTGGATGGTCTGATCAAGTAAGAGCCATTGATGACTGAATCAAACGAAACGCCGAACACCGTAGAAGAAGGCGACGAGTCCAAGCACCGCCGCATCAAGAGTTTTGTGATGCGCGCCGGTCGCATGACCGAAGGCCAGCAAAAGGGCCTGGAGCAAGGTACGCCGCTGTTCGTGTTGCCGCTGGCCGATGCGCCGGTGGATTACGACCAGGTGTTCGGCCGTTCGGCCCCGCGTTCCCTGGAAATCGGCTTCGGCATGGGCCATTCCCTGCTGGAAATGGCCGCCGCCGCGCCGGACCAGGACTTTATCGGCGTGGAAGTGCACCGCCCAGGTGTAGGCGCGCTGCTCAATGGCGTGCTGACCCAAGGGCTGACCAACCTGCGCGTGTATGACTGCGACGCGATCGAAGTGCTCAACCGCTGCATCGCCGACAACAGCCTCGACCGCCTGATGTTGTTCTTCCCGGACCCATGGCACAAATCCCGTCACCACAAGCGCCGCATCGTCCAGGCCTCCTTCGCGGAGCTGGTACGTAGCAAGCTGAAAGTGGGCGGCATCCTGCACATGGCCACCGACTGGGAACCGTATGCGGAATACATGCTGGAAGTGATGAACGTCGCCCCCGGCTACCGCAACATCGCCGAAGATGGCAAATGCGTGCCACGCCCGGCTGAGCGTCCGATCACCAAGTTTGAACGCCGTGGTGAGCGGTTGGGGCATGGGGTGTGGGATTTGAAGTTAGAGAAGGTTGACTGACAAACCGTTGATTTGGAATGCGGTCAAAAATGTGGGAGCGGGCTTGCTCGCGAAAGCGGAGTGTCAGTCACCGGAAATGTTGACTGATGCACCGCATTCGCGAGCAAGCCCGCTCCCACATTTGTATCTGCGTTGGCGTGGGAGTCAGCGGCGGTCTGCCACAACGCCAATCAACACCAGCACCACCACCAACACCGGCGCCAGGCTGTAGTTATTGAACTGGCTCAACCCCCGCACAATCCACGGCGTGGCGTAGATCAACGCGGCGCCGCTGCCGATCATGCACACCAGCGCCATCAACGGTACGCGCAACGCGCCGGCGATGCTGCCCAAGCGCGCTTCCACCCAGCCTTTGATATCCGCGCCGAACAGCACCAGCAGGCAGCCGACGAGGGCCAGGGAGATTTCCGACAGGTTGCTACGGCTCCAGCGGGATACGGTGGCGAGCAGGTCGAGTACCAAATCCATTCGATTTCCTTAAGAGCGATCAGCTCAAAAACTTTTGCAACAGGTCATTGAGAAAGAGTTGCCCACGGTCGGTCGCCGCCAGGCGTGACGGTTCGACCTGCATTAAGCCACTTTGTTCGGCCTCGCGACGGCCTTCATCGAGGCTCGCCAGATCGAGGCCGGTGCGCTCGGCGTAGAGCCTGGCCTCGACGCCCTCGGTGAGGCGCAACGCGTTCATCAGGAACTCGAATGGCAGTTCTTCATTGGTCAGTTCCTTCGCGCCGGCCTGAAAGCTTTTGGCCGGGTTGAGGTAGTCCTTTGGTGCTCGGGTCTTCCAGGTGCGCACGATGCGCCCGTCGGGGTGGCTGAGCTTGCCGTGGGCACCGGCGCCGATGCCGATGAAGTCGCCGAAGCTCCAGTAGTTCAGGTTGTGCCGCGCCGGGCGACCCGGTTGCGCGTAGGCCGACACTTCATATTGCGCGTAACCGTGTTCGGCAAGCAGCGCCTGGCCGGCTTCCTGAATGTCCCACAGCGTGTCGTCTTCTGGCAGCGTGGGCGGCTGGTTCCAGAATACGGTGTTGGGTTCCAGGGTCAGCTGGTACCAGGACAAGTGCGTCGGCTTCAGCGCGATGGCCTGGCGCAGGTCGCTCAGGGCGTCGTCCAGGGACTGATCGGGCAAACCGTGCATCAAGTCCAGGTTGAAGTTATCAAACCCGGCCAGGCGCGCCATGCCCGCTGCGCGCACGGCTTCATCGCCATTATGGATACGCCCCAACGCTTCAAGCTTTTCCTGCTGGAAACTCTGGATGCCGATGGACAGCCGGTTGATCCCCAGCTTGCGGTACGCCACGAACTTCTCTTGTTCGAAGGTGCCGGGGTTGGCTTCCAAAGTGATCTCGATATCACTGGCAAACGGGATGCGCGCTTCCACACCCTTGAGCAGGCGGCCCAATGCGGCGGCGCTGAACAGGCTTGGCGTACCGCCGCCAAAGAAGATCGAACTCAGCTCGCGACCGTACACAGCGTGCAGATCCTGGTCGAGATCGGCCAGCAAGGCGTCCACATACTCCTCTTCCGGCAGCACCTTGCTGGCGGTGTGGGAGTTGAAGTCGCAATAGGGGCATTTGCGCACGCACCACGGGATGTGGATATACAGCGCCAGGGGCGGCAGTACCGGCAAGGCCGCCCGAGGTGTTTGCGCGCCGCCGTGGATCAGCGGCTGCGCAGAGGTGTTCTGGGTCATTTCAGGCTCAGGCGTTGGCGCAGCAAATCCATTGCGCGAGCACGGTGGCTGATCTGGTTTTTGTCGGTCGGGCTCAGTTCGGCACTGGAAACATTGCGTTCGGGCACCCAGAACAGCGGGTCATAGCCAAAACCATGTTCGCCACTGGCCGCATGCAGGATGCGCCCGTGCCACAGGCCTTCGCACAGGATCGGCAGCGGGTCATCGGCGTGGCGCACCAGGGCCAACACGCAGACGAACTGCGCGCCGCGCTCTTCATCCGGCACGTCCTTGAGGGCGTCCAGCAGCTTGGCGTTGTTGGCCGCGTCGCCCTTGCCGTCGGCATAACGTGCCGAATAAATGCCAGGGGCACCGCCGAGGAAGTCCACCGCCAGGCCCGAGTCGTCCGCCAGCGCCGGCAGGCCGGAGATGCGTGCTGCGTTACGCGCCTTGAGGATGGCGTTCTCGACGAACGACAAGCCGGTCTCTTCCGGCTCCACCTGGCTGAACTCGCCAATGGAGCGCAGGTGCACGGAGTCGCCGAGCATCGCCTGCAATTCTTTGAGTTTGCCGGCGTTATGGCTGGCCAGTACGAGTTGGGTGAGTTTCATCATTCGGCCGGGAACAGTTCTTGGTTGAATTGGAAGCTATGGGCTTTGCCGCCGGTTTCAACATTGATGGTAAACGTCTTGTATTCCCGCTGGGTCACGGAGTAGGGCGCGAGATAGTTGACGCCGCCTTTCTCGTTGATCTGCTTGAAGGTCAGGATCTCGCTCTTGCCGCCCAGGTCCTTGATGGTGCCGGTGACTTGCGCGGCCACCGGGGTCACGCCCTTGATCACGGTCACGTTGATCAGGCCCTTCTCCTTGCTGCGTACCACGCCGACAGCCTGGGCCGTTTCCGGTTGCAGGAAGCTGGAGGTGAAGGTGTTGTAGTGCACGGTGATGTCACCGAAGTCTTTCTTGCGGTTAGCGTCTATTGCGTCTGCGGCCACGGCGCTGGCGCCCAGGCAGGCGGTCAATAGAAAAATAGCCAAACGACTCATGAGCGTCCCTCTTGAAGATGATTAGACGGCAATCTTGTGGTCGGTCAGGCCAGGACTGCTGACCCGGTAAATACCAATTTCGCCCAACAGGTTGGGCCATAGTTTACTCGCCCAGCCGTGGCGGTGCTGTTGATCGACGGCAAGGCGGTTGATCACCTTGGCTTCACGCTCGCCACACAAGGCTTCGAAGTCTTCGAAGGTGCAGAAGTGGATATTCGGCGTGTTGTACCAGGTGTAGGGCAGGAAGTCCGACACCGGCATGCGGCCCTTGGTGGCCAGGTACCAGCGGCAGCGCCAGTGGCCGAAGTTCGGGAAGGTGATGATGCACTGGCGGCCGACGCGCAGCATTTCGTCGAGGATGCGGTCCGGGTAGTGCACGGCTTGCAGGGCCTGGGTCATCACCACGATGTCGAAGCTGTTGCTGGCAAAGTTGCCCAGGCCCTTGTCCAGGTCCTGTTCGATCACGTTGATGCCCTTGGCCACGCACTGGGCGATGTTATCCGGGTCGTTTTCCAGGCCATAGCCGGTGACTTGCTTGTTGTCGCGCAGCCAGCTCAGCAGTTCGCCATCGCCGCAGCCCAGGTCGAGCACGCGGCTGCCGGCGGGGATCCATTCTTGGATGATTTCCAGGTCGGCTCTCATGGCGTTCTCACACAGTAATCCGGTTCATGTAATTGCCGAACGCCTGCAAGTAACGCGGGATCGGAATCAGGAAGGCGTCGTGGCCTTGCGGCGCATCGATTTCCAGGTAGCAAACGTCTTTGCGCGCGGCCATCAGCGCATCCACCAGCTCACGGGAGCGGGCCGGCGAGAAGCGCCAGTCGGTGGTGAACGACATCACGCAGAACTTGGCCGTGGCGCCTTCGAAGGTTTTCGCCAGGTCGTCGTCGTGATTGGCGGCCGGGTCGAAATAGTCCAATGCCTTGGTCATCAGCAGGTAGGTGTTGGCGTCGAAACGCCCGGAGAACTCCTCACCCTGATAACGCAGGTAGCTTTCCACCTGGAACTCGACGCTGTGGAAGTCGTAGTTGAGCTTCTCACTCTTGAGCCCACGGCCGAATTTCTCGCCCATGGAGTCATCGGATAGGTAGGTGATATGCCCCACCATCCGCGCCAGCATCAGGCCGCGCTTGGGGATCACCCCGGCTTCCTGGAACGAACCGCCGTGGAACTCCGGGTCGGTGAGGATCGCCTGGCGCGCCACTTCGTTGAAGGCGATGTTCTGCGCCGACAACTTGGGCGCCGAGGCGATGGCCAGGCAATGGCGCACGCGGTCCGGGTAAGTGATGGTCCATTGCAGCGCCTGCATGCCGCCCAGGCTGCCACCGATCACGGCGGCCCACTGGTGGATGCCGAGCAAGTCGGCGAGGCGGGCCTGGCTGTGCACCCAGTCTTCCACGGTCAGTACCGGGAAATCGGCGCCGAACGGCTTGCCGGTTTCCGGGTTGATACTGCTCGGGCCGGTGGAACCGTTGCAGCCGCCGAGGTTGTTCAGGCTGACCACAAAGAATTTGTCGGTGTCGATGGGCTTGCCGGGGCCGATGCAACTGTCCCACCAGCCGGGCTTGCGCTCGTCGACCGAGTGGAAACCGGCGGCGTGATGATGGCCGGACAAGGCGTGGCAGATCAGCACGGCGTTGTTCGCCGTGGCATTCAGTTGGCCATAGGTTTCATAGATCAGGTCATAGGCAGGCAGCGAACGCCCGCAGGCCAGGGCCAGCGGTTCGCTGAAGTGCGCCACTTGGGGCACGACCAGTCCAACAGAATCGGGGGGAAAGGCAGCTGGCATCGACCCTGCTCTCGTTTAAATGAGGCGTAAGTCTAAAGACCGCTGCACCTAGCGGCAAGCAATGGCGAGGGAGGGGCCTCCCTCGCCATGGAACATCAGATCAGCAGGCGCAGAATCTCTGGCATGCCGGTCATGGCTGCCAGGTTGTTGATCACCAGCATGTCGAGCAACTTGAGCACCATGAACGCCAGGATCGGCGAAATATCCAGGCCGCCCAGGTTCGGCAGCAGCTTGCGGAACGGCGCCAGGGCCGGTTCGCAGATCTGGTTCACCAGCTCGGCGCCAGGGTTGTGGCTGCCCGGGGCGACCCAGGACAGGATCACGCTGATGATCAGGGCGAAGAAGAAGATCTTCAGGAACAGCGCGGTCACGCCGATGATGGCCCAGACCAGCAGTTGCACGAAGTTGCCGGTGGTGCCGTAGGTCAGCAGCAGGGTCAGCGCCATCAAGGCCAGCTGTACCAGGATCGCCAGGACCAGCGACGACATGTCCAGGCCGAACAGGCTCGGAATGATCCGACGCAACGGCTTGAGCAGCGGCTGGGTGGCCTTGACGATGAACTGGCAGAGCGGGTTGTAGAAGTTCGCACGCACCAGCTGCAGCACGAAGCGCATCAGGACGATCAGCAGGTACAGACTGCCGAGGGTTTGCAGCACATAGACGGCTGCGGTGTTCAAACCAATCATGTTGGCTCCTTATTTGCCCAGTTGTTCGGCGAGTTCCGCCGAGCGGTGCGCAGCGGCACCCAATGCTTTTTCCACCAGGGCTTCAAAGCCCCCGGCCTGGAACGACTCGATGGCCGCCTGTGTGGTGCCGCCTGGCGAGGTCACGCGACGGCGCAACTCGGCGGCGTCCACATCGCTGGCCACCGCCATATGCGCGGCGCCCAGGGCAGTCTGCTCGGCCAGTTGCTCGGCCACGTCCTTGGACAGGCCCAGTTTCACGCCGGCCGCAGTCATGGCCTCGATCAGCAGGAAGAAGTACGCCGGGCCGCTGCCGGACACGGCGGTGACCGCGTCCAGTTGCTGCTCCTGCTCCAGCCACAGGGCGAGGCCCACGGCGGACAGCAGCTCCTGCGCCTGGTCACGTTGTTCGGCGCTCACCTGCGCGGTGGCATACAGCCCGCTCACACCTTGGCTGACCAGTGCTGGCGTATTGGGCATGCAGCGCACGATCGGCTGGGCACCGAGCCAGGTGTTCATGCTGGCGCAGGTGATGCCGGCAGCGATGGACACCACCAGTTGCTGCGGCTGCAGGCTCGGACGCAGGCTTTCGCACACGGCTTTCATGGCCTGCGGCTTAACGGCCAGCACAATCACATCGACGCCCTGGATGGCCTCGGCGTTATCGGCAAAGGTTTCAATACCGTGTTCGGCGCTGACGCGGCCACGGGTGTCGGCGCCTGGGTCGCTGGCGCGGATCTGCGCGGCGTCCAGGCCCTTGGCCCGCAGGCCACCGATCAGGCTGGCCGCCATGTTACCGGCGCCGATAAAGGCAATACGCGTGTTGCTCATGACAGGTCCTTACTCAGAGGGAAGTCAGCCATTTCATGGCTGGCCGTAGTCGCGGGCGCCAAACAGGGCGGTACCGATCCGCACCCAAGTGGCGCCTTGGGCAATAGCCGACTCAAGGTCATGGCTCATGCCCATGGAAAGTGTGTCCAGTGGCAGGTTCAGGCTGTTTTGCAGGTTGCATACCGCGGCGAACGCTGCGTCTTGCGCGGTCCGATCTTCAGTCGGCTCCGGAATCGCCATCAGGCCACGCAGTTTCAGGCGCGGCAGGGCGTTGATCGCATGGGCCAGGGCCGGCAGGTCGGCGGGTGTACAGCCGGACTTGCTGGCTTCGCCACTGACATTGACCTGGATGCAGATATTCAGCGGTGGCAGGTCGGCCGGGCGTTGTTCGGACAAGCGTTGAGCGATTTTGAGGCGGTCCACGGAATGCACCCAAGCGAAGTTCTCGGCGATAGCGCGCGTCTTGTTCGATTGAATGGGGCCGATGAAGTGCCAACTCAAGGGCAGGTCGGTTAATTCGGCCTGTTTGCCCAGGGCTTCCTGCAGGTAGTTCTCGCCAAAGTCGCGCATGCCGGCGGCATAGGCTTCGCGCACGGCTTGCGCGGGTTTGGTCTTGCTCACGGCCAGCAGGTGGATGCTGCTTGCGTCACGTTGCACGGCGTCGGCTGCGGCGCGGATGCGCTGGCTAACCTGGCCGATGTTGTCTGCTATCGTCGACATTCAAGATGCGCCCGTGGATATGGAGTCCGCGGCATTCTACTGGAAATGGAAAGCCCTATGGATATCACTGAATTACTCACGGCCAGCGTGCGCCGTGGTGCCTCCGACCTGCATTTGTCTGCCGGCCTGGCGCCGATGCTGCGGCTGGATGGCGAGGTCTGGCCGCTGGAGGGCCCGGTGCTTTCACCTACGCAAGTAGCGGACTTATTGAGCCCTTTGCTCACTCAGCACCAGCAAAAGGATTTCGAAACATCTCTAGAAACAGATTTTGCCTTCGAACTGCCCGGCGTGGCGCGCTTCCGGGCCAATGTGTTCCGGCAGGATCGCGGCATGAGTGCGGTGTTTCGCACCATCCCTTCTGAGATCCAGAGCCTGGAAAGCCTCGGTCTTGGCGAAGTGTTCCAGCGTATCGCCCAATTGCCACGTGGTCTGGTGCTGGTCACCGGCCCGACCGGCTCAGGCAAGTCCACCACCCTGGCGGCGATGATCGATTTTCTCAATCAACATCGGCGTCAACACATCCTCACCCTTGAAGATCCCATCGAATTTATCCATACGCCGAAAATGGCGTTGATCAACCAGCGCCAAGTGCATCGCGACACCCATGGTTTTTCCACTGCCTTGCGCTCGGCACTGCGCGAAGACCCGGACGTGATCCTGGTGGGCGAACTGCGCGACCTGGAAACCATCCGCCTGGCGCTGACGGCGGCTGAGACCGGGCACCTGGTGTTTGGCACCCTGCACACCAGTTCGGCGGCTAAGACTGTCGACCGGCTGGTGGACGTGTTCCCGGCCGGGGAAAAGGCCATGGTCCGCTCGATGCTGTCGGAGTCGTTGCAGGCAGTGGTGTCTCAGGTGCTGGTGAAGAAAGTCGGCGGCGGGCGCGTAGCGGCCCATGAAATCATGCTGGGCACGCCGGCCATTCGGAATTTGATCCGGGAGGACAAGGTGGCGCAGATGGTTTCAGCGATTCAGACGGGCGGGGCGTTGGGGATGAAGACGTTGGATATGAGCTTGAAGGCGCTGGTCGGGGCGGGGGTGATCAGCCGGGAGGATGCGAGGGAGAAGGCGAGGGTGCCAGCAGATTTATGAGGAACCAATGTGGGAGCGGGCTTGCTCGCGAAAGCGGTGTGTCAGTCAACTTACATATCGACTGAAGCACCGCCTTCGCGAGCAAGCCCGCTCCCACATTTTGTAACGCGTTTAGCCAGGAATCAGCGTTGTACGACCCGCAAGTTGTTCTGCTCTTTCGGAAGCACCCGCTTGGCAATCACGTAATTCTTGTCCCAGAACGGCTTCTTCAGGGTGTCGATACTCACCGACTTGCCACGACGCGGTGCGTGGATGAAGCGGTCGTTGCCCAGGTAGATGGCAACGTGGTTCACCTGGCGGCTCTTCAGCTTGAAGAACAGCAGGTCTCCGGGTTTCAGGTCCTTGCGATCAACCTTCTGCCCGTGGCCAGCGGCCATGGCGTTGGACGTGCGCGGCAAGTCCACCGCTGCAACATCATTAAACGCATATTTCACCAAGCCGCTGCAGTCGAACCCTTTACTTGGGCTGCTGCCGCCCCAACGATAAGGGGTACCGAGCACGTTCACGGCGCGGCTGAGGACGGTGCTGCTCTGCTTGGTGTTGACGCCGACCAGGCCTGGGACTGCTTTGCCGTTATGGGCCTTGCTCAGTTGAGTCGGGCGGTTGACGGTCAGCTTTACCGATTTGGCGGTGCTTGGCGTGCTGTGGACTTTAGGGGTGAAACCGTTAACGTTAGGAAGTCGTTGCTCACGATTGGTGGCGTGGGCGGCCAGTGGCATTAATAGGCAAATGGTTAGCCATGTCTTGAAAAATGGTCGCATTAGGCGTGGCTCTTATGGGTTTGCGCGCAACTTTATAACAGCTTTTTGTGTCGTTCTCAGGCCGTTTGTCGACTGAACCTTGACGTCAAAATCAGGAAAAACGCGACGATTCGCCGCAATTGTCCTACACAAGTCAGGTGGCATAAGGCTTTCAGGGCAGGGAAGATACCATTTGCCGTACGTCGGGCGCCTGTAAAAAAGTCACAAAGAAAATGAAAAAATTTATCTATCGAGGCAAAAGAGGTACGCGATGAACACCTATCAGCAGATTGGCCCGCAGCAAGACACCCACAGTAAGGTGATCGGTTACCTGCTGTGGATTTTCGGTTTTACCGGGGCGCATCGCTTCTATTACGGCAAACCCGTCACCGGCACGATCTGGTTTTTCACCCTCGGCCTGTTGGGTATTGGCTGGCTGATCGACTTTTTCCTGATCCCGGCGATGGACCGTGAAGCGGACCTGCGTTTTACCGCCGGACCCATCGAATACAACGTGGCCTGGATCCTGTTGGCGTTTCTGGGGGTATTTGGCGTACACCGCATGTACCAGGGCAAATGGATCACCGGCCTGATCTACCTGCTGACCGGCGGCTTGTTCCTGGTGGGGGTGCTGTATGACTTCTGGACGTTGAATACGCAGATTTCGATCCGCAATGCCGAGCGTAATAACGGGCGTTGAGTTTCTCAAGCCATACAGAAAACCAAATGTGGGAGCGGGCTTGCTCGCGAAGGCGGTGGATCAGTCTATTAATCTGTTGACTGACAATTCGCCTTCGCGAGCAAGCCCGCTCCCACAGTTACTGTGCCCACTCTAGACCAGCGTCAGGCCTGGTAACTGATACGGCCGTCAACCAGGGTGTAACGCACCGTCGCCGGCAGGCTGTGCCCGATGAATGGGCAGTTTTCACCCTTGGACAACCACTGCTCCCCGGCAACCGTGGAGCTGGCCGGATCAAACAGCACCAGATCCGCCGCCGATCCCACCGCCAACTTACCCGCCGGCAGGCGCAGGGCCTCGGCCGGGCCAGCGCTCAGGCGTGCCAGCAGTGTCGGCAAGTCCAGCAACCCATCTTCCACCAACGTCATCGCCAACGGCAGCAGCAGTTCGACACTGCTGATGCCCGGCTCTGTCGCGCCAAACGGTGCCAGCTTGGCATCCCGCTCATGGGGCTGGTGATGGCTGGAAATCGCCGAAACCACACCGGACTTGACCGCTGCGCGCAAACCGTCGCGGTCGGCCAAAGTGCGCAGCGGCGGCTGCACGTGGTACAGGCTGGAGAAGTCGATCAGCGCTTCATCCGTCAGAATCAGCTGATACAGCGCCACATCCGCCGTTACCGGCAAGCCACGGGCCTGGGCCTGGGCGATCAAGGCGACACCTCGTGCACTGGTCAGTTGGCTGAAGTGCGCACGCACGCCGCTTTGTTCCACCAGCAGCAGGTCACGGGCCAGGGCCACGGTCTCGGCGGTTTCCGGAATGCCCGGCAGGCCGAGGAAGCTGGCCACGGAGCCTTCATGGGCCAGGCCGCCTTCGGCCAGGTCGCGGTCCTGGGAATGGAAGATCACCGTCAGGTCGAAGGTGGCCGCGTATTCCAGGGCGCGCAACAGCGTGCGTGTGCTGCGAAAACTTTCCAGGCCATTGCCGAACGCCACGCAACCGGCGTCGCGCAGGGCGATCAGTTCGGCGAGTTGTTCGCCTTCCAGGCCTTTGCTCAAGGCGCCGATAGGGAACACCTTGCAATTGCCGGCTTCACGGGCGCGGTCGAGGATCAGTTCGGTCACGGCCGAGGTGTCGAGGATCGGCTTGGTGTGCGGCGGGCAGCACAGGCTGGTCACGCCACCGGCAGCGGCGGCGCGGGTTTCGCTGATGATGTTGCCTTTGCGGCTGTAGCCTGGCTCGCGCAGGGCGACGTTCAGGTCGACCAGGCCCGGCGCGGCCACCAAGCCTTTGGCGTCGAGGGTTTCAGTCGCGCTGAAACCTGCCGGAGCAGCGCCGATGGCGATAAGCTTGCCGGCTTCCAGATGCAAATCGGTGACTTGATCCAGGCCACTGGCCGGATCGATAACGCGAGCGCCAAGAATGCTGAGCTTCACTGGGCGTTCTCCTGCTCGAATTGACGTTGCGCGGTTTGCCCGCTCATGGCCATGGACAGCACGGCCATGCGCACGGCGATACCGTAGGTGACCTGGTTCAGGATCACCGACTGAGGGCCGTCGGCCACCGCCGACTCAATCTCTACCCCACGGTTGATCGGGCCCGGGTGCATGACGATGGCATCCGGCTTGGCGCCGGCCAGGCGCGCAGTGGTCAGGCCGAACAGGCGGTAGAACTCGCCTTCGCTCGGCAGCAGGCCACCGGCCATGCGCTCACGTTGCAGGCGCAGCATGATCACTACATCCACGTCCTTGAGGCCGGCGGCCATGTCGGTGTAGACCTTCACGCCGTACTGCTCGATGCCGATCGGCAGCAGGGTTTTCGGGGCGATCACGCGGATATCCGGGCAACCCAGGGCTTTCAGGGCCAGCATGTTGGAGCGTGCAACCCGCGAGTGCAGGATGTCGCCGACGATGGCCACCGAGAGGTTTTCAAAGCTGCCCTTGTGCCGACGGATGGTGAGCATGTCGAGCATGCCCTGGGTCGGGTGGGCGTGACGGCCGTCGCCGCCGTTGATGATCGCCACCTGCGGGCACACGTGTTCGGCGATGAAGTGCGCGGCACCGGAGTCGCCGTGGCGCACCACGAACATGTCGGCGGCCATGGCTTCCAGGTTGCGCAGGGTGTCGAGCAGGGTTTCGCCCTTGCTCGCCGACGACGTGGACACGTTCAGCGTGATCACGTCGGCCGACAGCCGCTGGGCCGCCAGTTCAAAGGTGGTACGGGTGCGCGTGGAGTTCTCGAAGAACACATTGCAGATGGTCTTGCCGCGCAGCAGCGGGACCTTCTTCACCGCGCGGCCACCGACTTCAAGGAACGAGTCGGCGGTGTCGAGGATTTCGGTGAGCAGTTCGCGGGGCAAACCGTCGAGGGACAAGAAGTGTTGCAACTGGCCCTGAGCATTGAGCTGCAGCGGGCGCTTGGCATCGAGAGGCGTCATCGCGGGGACTCTTTACAAGGCGGTTTAAAGGGCGAGGTCTTGCAGTTCGAGTTCGAGCGGCGTGGGACCGGACAATTTTACCCGCTGGTGGGCTGAAAGCGACAGTGTGGCGCCGACCACATCCGGGCTGATCGGCAGTTCGCCGGCATCCAGGTCGAGCAGGCACACCAGGGTCACGCTGGCCGGGCGGCCGTAGTCGAACAGTTCGTTCATGGCGGCACGGATGGTGCGGCCACTCATCAGCACGTCGTCGATCAGCACCAGGTGCTGGCCTTCGATCTCGAACGGCAGGGCCGACGGGCGCACTTGCGGGTGCAGGCCGTTCTGGCTGAAGTCGTCACGGTAGAAGGACACGTCGAGGGTGCCGAGGGGCGAGTCGCTGCCCAGTGCTTCCAGCAATGCCTGGGCCACCCACACACCACCGGTGCGAATGCCGATGAAGCGCGGCTCGCTGATGTTGCGGTGTTGCAGATGGGCCGTGAGGCTTGTGGCCATCTGGCTGATCAGTTCGGCGGGGTTCGGCAGGCTCATGCAGGCTCCTTCAGGACCTTGGCGCAGGCAAGGTCCGGGCTCAAACGTAAAAAGACGCGGCAAGCCGCGTCAGTCAGGATTCAAATAATGCAGTGTTTTCATCCAGCCATCCCTGCAACAACAGGGCGGCGGCGATGGCGTCCACGGGGTTGTCGCGGTAGCTGCCCTTCTGCCCGCCACGGTCACGGCGCTCACCCTTGGCTTCAAAGGTGGTGAGGCGTTCGTCGTGGGTATAAAAGGGCAGGTTGTAGCGGCCATTGAGGCGGCGGGCGAATTTTTCGGCGCGCAGGCACATGTCGCTGGGGGTGCCGTCCATGTTCAAGGGCAGGCCGACCACGACCGCATCGGGCTTCCACTCTTTAATGAGGGCTTCGACCTGGTTCCAGTCCGGCACGCCGTTCTGGGCTTTCAAGGTGCACAGCTCGCGGGCCTGGCCGGTGATGACCTGGCCGACCGCGACGCCGATCTGTTTGGTGCCGTAGTCAAAACCCAGGATCAGTCGCAAAGCCATCAGGCGTGCCCCGCCTGGCTGGTCAACAGGCTGAGGTTGACCCGCAGCTTGGCGGCCGCCGCTTCCAGACGCAATTCGCTGGGCGTGTTGAACAGGATGTCGGCGTCGAAGGGGCACGTCAGCCAGGCGTTGCTGGCCAGTTCGGCTTCCAATTGGCCCGCTTCCCAGCCCGCATAACCGAGGGTGATCACACTTTGCTCAGGGCCCACGCCGTCGGCGATGGCGAACAACACGTCCTGGGAGGTGGACAGTGACACACCGTCCAGATCGACCGTGGCCTGGAACTTCGGCCCCGTCGGGTGCAGCACAAAACCGCGATCGGTCTGCACCGGCCCGCCGATGTAGATCGGCACGCCCTGGCAACGGGCAGGCGGGTCGACTTCCGGGCGCAGCTGTTCAAGGATATCCGCCAGGTTCAGCTCTTGCGGGCGGTTGACCACCAACCCCATCGCACCATTGGCCGTGTGCTCGACGATGTAGGTCAAGGTCTGCGCAAAGTTCGGGTCGGCCATATGGGGCATGGCGATCAGGAATTGATGCTTGAGGTAGGTCGGGCTGACGTTTTTCATGTTCGATAGTGTGGCGGTGGAGGGGCGAACTGACAAGCTGGTGATGTGCCACAGGTGGCAATTGTCATCAATTGCTCGACAACCGATCGCCCTTGGCGAACTTCCAGGTGCGGATGATTTCCAGGCGATCGACGTCGTTCAAGTCGCCGCTGAAAGGGGCAAAAGGCGCGGCCAGGCGCACGATGCGCTGGGCGGCCTGGTCCAGCAACGGCTGGCCGGACGACTCCAGTACCTGCACTTCATATAACGTGCCGTCGCGGTTGATTGAAACCAATAGACGCAAATTGCCGTAAATCTGCTGACGCCGGGCCTCTTCCGGGTAGTTGAGGTTGCCGATGCGCTCGACCTTCTTGCGCCACTCGTCTTTGTACCAGGCACCTTTGTCGCGCATGGTCGAGGCGGCGTTGAGCCGGTAGATGCGCGGGCGCTTGGCGTACAGCTGCTGTTCGTTGGCCAGTTCGGCTTCGAGGCTGGAGATTTCGTCGGACAGGGTCGAGCTGTCGAAGGTCGGCGCTGGCTTTACGGGCTCGGGCGTGGGTTCGGTCTTGGTCTTTTCACGCTGGGTCGGGGCTTTTTGCGGCTTGGGCGCGACGGTGGTCACTGCCGCCTTGGGCGCGGCCTGCTTGACCTCCGGCTTGGGCACCGGCGGCGGGGTGACTTTATTCACCTTGTTGTCCTGGAACGGCGCCACTTCGGTGGTCTTGGGCACGGCTTTCTTGTCGAGGGTGCCGCTGCCTTGCTGGTTGTCCTGGGCGAGGAAGTCAGCCTTCTCGGGCTTCTTTTCGCTTTTGAATGTGGCGAGGGTGATTTCCAGGGTTTTGCTGATCTGCTTGGGCTCGACCATGGTGAAACCCACGCCGAGGATCAGGGCTAGGTGAATCAACGCCGCCAGGAACAGGGTAAATCCGAGCCGATCAGCCGGGCGCACGCCGCTGTGGGAGAGTTCGGGGGGCAGATCGGACGGGAGTGTCATGACAAGAAAACCAACATCGCGCGTTTCACAGGTGGCGCATGATAACGCAATGTTGGTTTGTGTCCGGCTGTTCTATATCACTTGGCTTGCAGCTTGCGCTCAATGGCCACCATCAGCATTTCGCCGATGTTCGTGCCAAATGCGTTGTCGATCTCGCGGATGCAGGTCGGGCTGGTGACGTTGATTTCAGTCAGGTTCTCGCCGATCACGTCCAGGCCGACAAACAGCAAGCCCTTTTCACGCAGGGTCGGGCCGACCTGGGCTGCAATCCAGCGGTCCTTGTCCGACAGCGGGCGCGCTTCGCCACGACCACCGGCCGCCAGGTTGCCACGGGTCTCGCCCGCCGCCGGGATGCGTGCCAGGCAGTAATCCACCGGTTCGCCGTCGATCATCAGGATGCGCTTGTCGCCGTCCTTGATCGCCGGCAGGTAGGCCTGGCCCATGATCTGCTGGGTGCCCAGGGCAGTCAGGGTCTCCAGGATCACCGACAGGTTCGGGTCGCCTGCGCGGTGACGGAAGATCGAGGTGCCGCCCATGCCGTCCAGCGGCTTGAGGATCACATCGCCATGTTTGGCGGCGAATTCACGCAGCACATCGGCGCGGCGGCTGACCACGGTCGGCGGCGTGCACTGTGGGAACAGGGTGGCGAACAGCTTTTCATTGCAGTCGCGCAGGCTCTGCGGCTTGTTGACGATCAGCACGCCGGCGCGCTCGGCCTGCTCCAGCAGGTAGGTGGAGTAGACGAACTCCATGTCGAACGGCGGGTCCTTGCGCATCAGGATCACGTCCAGATCGCTCAGCGGGCTGTCGATTTCATCTTGCAGTTCGAACCACTTTTCCGGGTTGGCAAACACCTGCAGCGGGCGCATGCGTGCACGGGCCTCGCCGTCGCCCTGGTAAAGATCGCGCTGCTCCATATAGAACAGGGTCCAGCCGCGGGCCTGGGCGGCCAGGAGCATGGCCAGCGAGCTGTCCTTTTTATAGGAAATGCTGGCGATAGGGTCCATGACAATGCCGACGCGAACGCTCATGGGGGATTTCCTCTAGCAAATAAGGGCGCATAAAAGTGGCGTCAGAGTGGCGCTGCGGCTGTTGTGGGTCAAGGAAAAACCACCTGGCCGGTTGCTCGATAGATTGCGCCCGGAGACTGTGCTAAAAAGACTGCCACGGCGCAGCAGCCCTTGAATTCCAAGGCCCGCGGCGCTCATCCTGTGCAACATCAGGCAGTACACACCGAAAACCGATTCGCTGTGGCGATGGCAGAGCAGATATGGAACAGCATTCCAACGCCTTGAGAGTGATGGTGATCGACGATTCGAAGACGATCCGCCGCACCGCTGAAACCTTGTTGAAGAACGTGGGGTGCGATGTCATCACGGCCATCGACGGTTTCGATGCCCTGGCCCGGATTGTTGATCATCACCCGCATATTATTTTTGTCGACATCATGATGCCGCGCCTGGATGGCTATCAGACCTGCGCGCTGGTGAAGAACAACCCGGCGTTCAAGTCGATCCCGGTGATCATGTTGTCGTCCAAGGACGGCCTGTTCGACAAGGCCAAGGGGCGCATCGTGGGGGTCGATCAGTTTTTGACCAAGCCATTCAGCAAGGAAGAACTGCTGGGCGCGATCAAGGCCTACGTGCCGGGGTTCGCCGCAGTAGAACAAGCACACTGACGCCGCCTCACAAGGGCCGGCGTCCACCTATGTAGTGGGGAAAACCATGGCACGTGTTCTGATCGTCGACGATTCGCCGACCGAAATGTACAAACTGACCGGCATGCTGGAAAAGCATGGTCACCAGGTCCTCAAGGCCGAAAACGGCGCGGACGGCGTGGCGCTTGCCCGCCAGGAATTGCCCGACGCCGTGCTGATGGACATCGTGATGCCGGGCCTCAACGGCTTCCAGGCCACCCGCCAGCTGTCCAAGGAGCCGGAAACCAACGGCATCCCGATCATCATCATCACCACCAAGGACCAGGAAACCGACAAGATCTGGGGCGCGCGCCAGGGCGCCAAGGACTACCTGACCAAGCCGGTGGATGAAGAAACCCTGATCGCCACCCTGAACAAGGTGCTGGCCGGCTGACGGTTCGCCATCATGACCGAGTCGCAAACCGCCTTCGAGCTGCTGCTGGACATTGACCGCCGCTGCCGCCTGCTGGCCGCTGACCTGCCGTCCCAGGAAACCCGCCTGCAACGCTGGAGCGGGATCGGCTTTCGCCTGGACCAGCACTGGTATGTGGCGCCCATGGGCGAAGTCGCCGAAGTCCTGCACGAACCACGTTGCACCTTGATGCCCGGGGTCAAGGCCTGGGTCAAGGGCGTGGCCAACCTGCGTGGGCGCCTGTTGCCGGTGATGGACCTGGGTGGATTCCTCGGCCTTGAGTTGTCCAAGGCGCGCAAGCAACGGCGGGTGCTGGTGGTGGAGTTCAACGACGTGTTTGTCGGGCTGCTGGTCGACGAGGTGGTGGGGATGCAGCATTTCGCACAAGACGCCTGGCGGGCGAACACCGCGCCCGACGCAGTGTTTATTCAAGGCCGGTTCGACGGCGACCCGTCGTGGCAGGTGTTCAGCCCCTTCGCCCTGGCCCAGGCCCCTGGCTTCATGGATGTTGCCGCATGACCACCGCTACCGCACTCAAACCCCAGGCCGGCTCACGCAGCCGCTCGCAGATCATCGTGCTGTTCATCGCACTGATCGTGTTCATCATGTTGCTGTTCGCCAACTTCGCGTACCTCAATACCCAGTCCACCTACGACAAACAGTACATCGGCCACGCCGGTGAGCTGCGCGTGCTGTCCCAGCGCATCGCCAAGAACGCCACCGAAGCCGCCGCCGGCAAGGCTGCGGCGTTCAAGCTGCTGGGCGACGCGCGTAACGACTTCGCCCAGCGCTGGGGCTTCCTGAAAAAAGGTGACCCGCAAACCGGTCTGCCCGCCGCGCCCAGCGCAGTGCGTGCCGAAATGCGCGCGGTGCAGACCGACTGGGAAGCACTGCTGAAAAACACCGACGCGATCCTCGCCAGCGAGCAGACCGTGCTGTCGCTGCATCAGGTGGCCGCGACCCTGGCCGAAACCGTGCCGCAACTGCAGATGGAGTCGGAAAAGGTCGTCGATATCCTCCTGCAACGTGGTGCTCCGGCCAGCCAGGTAGCGTTGGCCCAGCGCCAATCACTGCTGGCCGAACGTATCCTTGGCGCGGTGAACACCGTGCTGGCCGGCGACGAAACCGCCGTGCAGGCCGCCGATGCCTTTGGCCGCGACGCCAACCGCTTCGGCCAGGTGCTCAATGGCATGCTCCAGGGCAACCCCGGTTTGCGCATCACCCAGGTCGAGGACCGCGACGCCCGCGCGCGGTTGGCGGAAATCGCCGAGCTGTTCGAATTCGTTTCCGGCTCCGTGGATGAAATCCTCGAAACCTCGCCGCAGCTGTTCCAGGTGCGGGCCTCAGCGAGCAACATCTTCAATCTGTCGCAAACCCTGCTCGATGAAGCCTCGCACCTGGCCACCGGGTTCGAAAACCTCGCCAGCGGGCGCAGTTTTGACACCATCGGCGGCTATGTCCTGGGCCTGCTCGCACTGACCTCGATCATTTTGATCGGCCTGGTGATGGTGCGCGAGACCAACCGCCAGCTGCACGAAACCGCCGAGAAGAACGAACGCAACCAGAACGCGATCATGCGCCTGCTGGATGAAATCGAAGACCTGGCCGACGGCGACCTCACGGTGACTGCCTCGGTGACCGAAGACTTCACCGGCACCATTGCCGATTCCATCAACTATTCCGTCGACCAACTGCGCGACCTGGTCGCCACCATCAACCTCACCGCCGGGCAAGTCGCCGGCGCCGTGCAGGATACCCAGGCCACCGCCATGCACCTGGCCCAGGCCTCGGAGCATCAAGCCCAGCAGATCGCCGAGGCGTCCACCGCGATCAACCAGATGGCCCAGTCCATCGACCAGGTCTCGGCCAACGCTGCCGAGTCCTCGGCGGTGGCAGAGCGCTCGGTGGAAATCGCCAACAAGGGCAACGAGGTGGTGCACAACACCATCCATGGCATGGACAACATCCGCGAGCAGATCCAGGACACCGCCAAGCGCATCAAGCGCCTGGGCGAGTCGTCGCAGGAAATTGGCGACATCGTCAGCCTGATCGACGACATTGCCGACCAGACCAACATCCTCGCCCTCAACGCTGCTATCCAGGCAAGCATGGCCGGCGATGCCGGGCGTGGGTTTGCCGTGGTTGCCGATGAAGTGCAGCGCCTGGCCGAGCGCTCATCGGCGGCGACCCGGCAGATTGAAACGTTGGTGCGGGCGATCCAGGCCGACACCAACGAAGCGGTCATTTCCATGGAACAGACCACCACCGAAGTGGTACGCGGCGCGCGGCTGGCCCAGGACGCCGGGGTGGCGCTGGAAGAGATCGAAGGCGTATCCAAGACCCTGGCGGCGCTGATCCAGAGTATTTCCAACGCAGCGCAGCAACAGACCTCATCGGCCGGGCAGATCTCCCTGACCATGAACGTGATCCAGCAGATCACCACCCAGACCTCGTCGGGCTCCACGGCCACCGCCGAAAGCATCGGCAACCTGGCGAAAATGGCCAGCCAGTTGCGGCGGTCGGTGTCGGGTTTCACACTTCCACCTGCCAAGCAGCCGGAAGATTGAAATGCTATCCAAATGTGGGAGCGGGCTTGCTCGCGAATGCGGTGTATCAGTCACCTAATCTATTAACTGACCCACCGCATTCGCGAGCAAGCCCGCTCCCACATTAGATATCCATTGGTTTTGGGATATCTGCAACATCAGCAACCCATGAATTCTAAGCGGAGCAGTTATGGTTGATCGGCACGACTACGTGGCCCTCGAATGGGTCAAGGGCGACATTGCCGAAACCCTGAAACAGGCTCGCTCGGCGCTCGACGCTTATGTCGAGACTACAGGCGCCGAAGCGATCAGCGAGTGCCTGGCGTGCGTCCACCAAGTGCATGGCGCGTTGCAGATGGTCGAGTTCTACGGCGCGGCGCTGCTGGCCGAGGAAATCGAAGAACTGGCGCTGGCCCTGCAAGCCGGGAGCGTCAGTCAGCGCGACGAAAGCATTCGCCTGTTGCAACAAGCCCTGACTCAATTGCCGTTGTACCTGGACCGCGTGCACAGTGCCCGCCGCGACCTGCCGCTGGTGGTGTTGCCACTGCTCAATGACCTGCGCAGCGCGCACGGTGAAAGCCTGTTGTCGGAAACCAGCCTGTTCAGCCCGCAACTGCTGACCATCGCGCCACTGCCGGATGAGGCCCTGGCCCAACGCGCGGTACCCGACCTGAAAGAGCAACTGCGCCAGTGGCACCAGCTTCTACAGCAGGCGCTGGCCGGGCTGCTGCGTGAAGACCATGGCCCCAGCAACCTGGAAGACATGGCGCGGGTGTTCGCACGCCTCGAAGCACTGTGCCAAGGCGCGCCGCTGTTGCCGTTGTGGCAAGTCACCTCGGCACTGGTCGAAGGCATGCTCACTGGCGTGATCGCCAACAGCCCGGCGCTGCGCAGCCTGCTCAAGGCCAGCGACAAACAACTCAAGCGCCTGCTGGCCCAAGGCATTGGCGGGATCAACCAGCCGGCGCCGGATGAGCTGCTCAAGAGCCTGTTGTTCTATGTGGCCAAGGTCACCCGGCCAACGCCGCGCATGCAAAGCCTCAAGGAACGCTACGGCCTGGATGAAGCCTTGCCTGACAGCGCGGTGGTCGATGCCGAGCGCGCACGCCTGGCCGGGCCGGACCGCAACGCCATGGGCTCGGTGCTGGGCGCCTTGTGTGAAGAGTTGGTGCGGGTCAAAGAACGCCTCGACTTGTTCGTACGCAGCGACCGCCAGCACACCAGCGACCTTGATGCATTGCTGGCGCCGCTGCGGCAGATCGCCGATACGCTGGCGGTGCTGGGCTTCGGTCAGCCGCGCAAAGTCATCATCGACCAACTCGCCGTGGTGCTGAGCCTGGTCCAAGGCCAGCGCGAACCCAATGACGCTGTGTTGATGGACGTCGCCGGCGCCTTGCTTTACGTCGAAGCCACGTTGGCGGGCATGGTCGGCACTGTCGAGCCGGAAAGCCGCGAAGAAAGCCGCCTGCCCACCACCGACCTGACCCAGATCCACCAGTTGGTGATCCGTGAATCCTGCCAGTGCCTCAAGCAAGCCAAGGAACTGGTGATCGACTGCATTGAAGCCGATTGGGACCGCCAGCGCCTGGAGTCCCTGCCGGAGCTGCTGAGCCAGGTGCGCGGCGCCCTGGCGATGATCCCGTTGCCCCGCGCGGCCAGCCTGATGCGCGGCTGCACGGATTACGTCGACGAACAGTTGATGGGCAACGATGCACCGCCTTCCGAGAGGCAACTGGCGCATTTCGCCGACGTGATCAGCAGCCTGGAGTACTACCTGGAACGCATGCTCCAGGACCCGGATGCTGCGGGCGAGCGGGTGCTGGAACTGGCTACCCAAGGCTTGGCCGCACTGGGTTACCTGCCCGCCGAAAAACCCTGGCGCCAGGCCCTGGTTGCACCGGATGGCGCGCTCTCGGCCGAGGTTGCGCCGAGCCAATCCCAGTTCGACGCACTCGCCAGCCCCACGTCGCGGCTGAACCCGCCCGCCCTGCAGCGCCCTGGCAGCCTGTTGCCGCCGCCGGCCGATGAAGAGCCTATCGACGATGAACTGCGCGAAGTCTTCCTTGAGGAGACCGACGAAGTCCTTGAGGTGCTGCACCGTTACCTGCCCAACAGCGCGGACAAAACCGCTCAGGCCGAAATGCGCCGCGCCTTCCACACCCTCAAAGGCAGCGGCCGCATGGTGCGCGCCCTGGTCTTGGCCGAGTTGGCCTGGGCGGTGGAAAACCTGCTGAACCGTGTGCTGGAGCGCAGCGTGTCCCTCGACCCTGACGTGCAGCAGGTGCTGGACGAAGCGGTGGCCTTGCTGCCGGAGTTGATCGCGGACTTTGCCATCGACGACCAGCGTCAACGCGATGAAGTCGATGCCCTGGCTGCCCGCGCGCACGCCTTGGCCAGCGGTACACCCGCGCTGACCGCCGAGCCTCATGATCCGATGCTGCTGGAGATTTTCCGCAACGAAGCCCAAAGCCATCTGGACAGCCTCAACCACTTCCTGCAACAGGCCGCCGAGCATGTGCCGCTGCAAGTCAGCGATGAACTGCAACGCGCCCTGCACACCCTCAAGGGCAGCGCCTATATGGCTGGCGTGTTGCCCATTGCCGAGCTGGCGCGCCCGCTCGACCACCTGACCCGCGAATACAAGGCCCACCGCTTGCCGCTGGACCTGGACGAAGTGGAGTTGCTGCTGGAAGCCGAAGGCCTGTTCCAACAGGGGCTGCGCGATCTGGACAACGATCCCCTGGCGCCGATCAACGGTGCAGAGGACCTGATCCGCCGCACCCAGGGCCTGCTGGATCAGCGGCTTGAAGCGCTGCTCGACGTGCACATCAAGCGCGACCCACAACTGATCGCCAACTTCCTGGCCCAGGGCATGGATATCCTGCTCGACGCCGAGAGCCTGCTGCGTCGCTGGCAGCAACACCCCGGCGAACGCCAGGAACTCACCGCGCTGCTGGATGAATTGACCACGCTAGGGGAGGGCGCGCACGTCGCAGACCTGCATGCCATCGACGCCCTCTGCGAAGCCTTGCTCGACCTGTACGGCGCCGTTGAGGAAAGCAGCCTGGCGGTCAGCGAGCGGTTTTTCCATGAGGCCGAACAGGCCCATGAAGCGCTGATCAACATGCTCGACCAACTGGCCGCCGGCCAGGAAATCAGCCCGGCACCGGCCCGTGTCCACGCCCTGCGCGAGCTGCTGGATGAAGCCCTCGACCCGTCCGCCCCCGGCCTGATCAAAAGCGATGGCAGCCGCGCGCTGAGCATTGCTGAACTGGGCGCCGCCACACAGCAGTTGGATCAGCAAACGACGATGGACGACGAGATCGTCGAGATCTTCCTCGAAGAAGCCGTGGACATCCTCGACAGCGCCGGGCAGTCGCTCAAGCGCTGGTTGCTGGAGCCCGACAACGCCGCGCCGCTGTCGTCGTTGCAACGCGATCTGCACACCCTCAAGGGCGGTGCGCGCATGGCGGAAATCGAGCCGATTGGCGAACTGGCCCACGAGTTGGAGTGCCTGTACGAAGGGCTGGTGGACCGCCGCTACAGCTACTCTGCCCAATTGTCCCAAGTGCTGATGGCCAGCCATGAGCGCCTCGCCTTGCAGCTTGAAGAACTGCAGCATCACCAACCCTTGAGCGATAGCGCTGAGCTGATCGCCAGGGTGCGCGCCTTGCGCCAAGGCAGCGCGCCTGCGGCACCGGCCGCCGCGCCGCCTGCGTCTGGCGCCGACCCTGAGCTGCTGGATATCTTCCTCGAAGAAGCGGCCGACATCCTCGACAGCTCCAGTGCTGCGCTGTCGCGCTGGCAGGCCGAGCCCGGTAATCGCCAGGAAGTGGAGACCCTTCTGCGCGACCTGCACACCCTCAAGGGTGGCGCGCGTATGGTCGAGATCGCGCCCATCGGCGACCTGGCCCATGAACTGGAATTTCTCTACGAAGGCCTGTCCGCCGGTTTGCTCGCGCCATCCCCGGCGTTGTTCGCATTGCTGCAAGGCTGCCACGACCGCCTGGCGCAGATGATCGACGCGGTGGCGGACGGCTTGCCGGTCGGCTCGGTGGACAAGCTCATCGAGCGCATCAAAAGCCTGGTGCACCCGAGCGACGAGCCTTTGACGCCATTGGCGTTGCCGGCGGGCAAGGCGGAGGCCGTCGTCGATCCGATGGCCGACATGGTGAAGATCTCTGCCGAGTTGCTCGACGACCTGGTCAACCTGGCTGGTGAAACCTCGATCTTTCGTGGCCGTATCGAACAACAAGTCAACGACGCACGCATCGCCCTGACCGAAGTGGAAACTACGATTGAGCGCATGCGCGACCAACTGCGTCGCCTCGACACTGAAACCCAGGGCCGCATCCTCAGCCGTCAGCAAGCCGAGGCCGAGCGCCTGGGCTATGAAGACTTCGATCCGCTGGAAATGGACCGCCATTCGCAGTTGCAGCAACTGTCGCGCGCATTGTCCGAATCTGCCTCTGACTTGCTCGACCTCAAGGACACCCTTGAGCGCCGCAACGAAGACGCCCACGACCTGTTGCAGCAACAGGCGCGTATCAACACCGAGTTGCAGGAAGGCCTGATGCGCACGCGCATGGTGCCGTTCGAACGCATGCTGCCGCGCCTCAAACGCATCGTGCGCCAAGTGGCGGGTGAGTTGGGCAAGGACGTGGAGTTCATCGTCGGCAACGCTGAAGGCGAGATGGACCGCAACGTGCTGGAACGCATGGCGGCGCCGCTGGAACACATGCTGCGCAACGCCGTCGACCATGGGCTGGAGTCCCGCGATGCACGGCTGCTGGCCGGTAAGCCGGAGAAAGGCCGCATCACCCTGGACCTGACCCACGAAGGCGGCGACATCGTCTTCGACATGCGCGACGACGGCGCGGGTGTGCCGCTGGAGGCCGTGCGGCGCAAGGCGATCAAGCGCGGTTTGCTCGACCCGAATCAGGAGATCAGCGACCGCGACGTGTTGCAGTTCATCCTGCAACCGGGCTTCTCCACGGCGGAAAAGATCACGCAGATTTCCGGGCGTGGTGTGGGCATGGATGTGGTGCATGAAGAAGTGCGTCAGTTGGGCGGCTCGATGTTCATCGACTCGACGCCGGGTATGGGCGTGCACTTTCGTATTCGCTTGCCGTTCACCGTGTCCGTCAACCGTGCGCTGATGGTGCAATGTGCGGACGATCAATATGCGATCCCGCTCAACACCATCGAAGGCCTGGTGCGTGTGTTGCCCCATGAGTTGGCCGGGCATTACCAGCAAGACCCGCCGCGTTATGAATACGCCGGCCAGCGTTACGAGCTGTTCTATCTGGGCGACCTGTTGCACACCGTCAGCCGCCCGAAACTGTTGGGCCAATATCAACCAGTGCCGGTGCTGCTGGTGCAGTGCAATGAGCGGCGCGTGGCGATCCATGTGGACGGCATGGCTGGTACGCGGGAAATCGTGGTCAAGGGCCTGGGGCCGCAGTTTGCCGGCGTGCAGGGTTTGTCTGGCGCGACGATTCTGGGCGATGGTCGCGTGGTGTTGATCATCGACCTGCTGGCGCATATCCGTGCGCGCCCAGCGGCCTTGCCGGCGCAGTCGGTGGATGCGCCGCTGATCCTCAACGACCCGCTGAAAAAGCGCCCGTTGCTGGTGCTGGTGGTGGACGACTCGGTTACCGTGCGCAAAGTCACCAGCCGCCTGCTGGAACGCAACGGCATGAACGTGCTCACCGCCAAGGACGGCATCGACGCCCTCGCCGTGCTGGAAGAACACACCCCGGACCTGATGCTGCTCGACATCGAAATGCCGCGCATGGACGGTTTCGAAGTCGCCACCCAAGTGCGTAACGACCCCCGGCTGATGCGCCTGCCGATCATCATGATCACCTCGCGCACCGGCCAGAAACACCGCGACCGCGCCATGGCCATCGGCGTGAATGACTACCTCGGCAAGCCGTACCAGGAATCGGTGTTGCTCGAAAGCATCGCCTACTGGAGCAAGTCCCATGCTTGACCACCGCGCCAGCCAACTCACCGGCCTGCTGCTACCCCTGGCTGACCGCCACCTGGTGCTGCCCAACGTCGCCATCGCCGAACTGATCGACTTCCAGCGCGGCGAACCGGCCAGCGACGCGCCGCCGTGGTATTTGCGGCAAGTGACCTGGCGCGATCGGCAAATCCCGCTGATCAGCTTTGAAGCGGTGTGCGGCGAAGCCAGCGTGACCGGCGAACGCTCGCGGATCGTGGTGTTGAACGCGTTGGGCGGGCGACCGACGTTGAAGTTTATTGCGTTGGTGATCCAGGGGATTCCCCGGTCGTACAAGCTCGACAGTGAGTTGAGTTATGTCGACGTGCCGCTGTGCCCGCTGGAGCTGGCGGCGGTGCAGGTGGGGGAGCATGTGGCGAAGGTGCCGGACTTGATGGGGTTGGAGGCGTTGTTGGTGGAGTCCGGCCTGGCCTGATCGTTTTCACTTACACCTCTGCCTGTGGCAAGCCCGCTCGCCACAGAAAGCGCTTTGCCTTGAGGGCTGTGGGCTGCTCTCGGATTTTTCCTGCAAGATTTTGGGCTGTGCATGAACTTGTCGCGAGCAGCCAGCGCGCCTAGTCTTCGTCTCGTCATCGCAAAAAACGGTGACACGGACGTGCAAGTCCGACGAAACTGTTTAGGCGTACAAACGCCCAGCCAACCAACGGGCGTTTTTTGTGCTCGCTGCTTTATGGCGGCTGCGCGCAGGAGGTCTTCGGACCTGCTGGGTGTCCTAAACAGGCCCGGTCTTGCACACCTGCGCACGGTCGCCACCCTCATTCGCGTGCAAGCGAAAGGTGGCGCTCCTTACTCACTGTTTAGGAGCTTCATCATGATCAAACCTACCCCCAATCCGCCCCTCTTCACCGTAAACCCGCACGAAAACACCGAAACCCTGCTGGTCAACGCCAGCGAAACCCTGTCTTCCCTTAACGCACTCACCTGCAATCTCGCCTTCGACCTGGACACCTCCCAGCGCGCGATCATGCTCGGCATCCAGCAAATGGCGGAGCTGGGGCAGCTATTAGTGGATCGGGCCCTGGAACAGATTTCCCCTTCTGCAGTCGCTTAAAACTTGATCGTTCCCAAAAAGGGACCTATCGTTCCCTTTTTGGGACTCTTTGGCCGCTGCCATGCACACCTTGCCGATCAGCACTGCACTCTTCACCGTCACCCAACAAAAAGTACTGGGCCTCCTGTTCGGCAAACCCGATCAAAGCTTCTTCACCAATGAAATTGCGCGATGGGCCCAGGTGGGCAAGGGCAGCCTCACTCGTGAGCTTGAACGTCTGCAATTGGCGGGCATCTTGAGCATGACGCGCCAAGGCAACCAGACCCATTACCAAGCCAGCCCCCAATGCCCGATTTACTCGGAGTTGTTGGCCATCGTGCGCAAGACCCTGAGCCTGGATGAACCATTGCGCACTGCACTGGCGCCGTTCGCCAAGCAGATAACCTGGGCGTTTATCTACGGCTCCATCGCCAAAGGCGAGGCGCACTCATCCAGTGACATAGATCTCATGTTGATCGGCGAAAGCCTCAACTACAGTGATGTCATGGAGCAGCTCATGCCGCTGGAAGAGCAACTGGGCCGCACCCTCAACCCGACGCTTTACACCCCTGAAGACTGGATCGGCAAATGGAATGCCGGGAACAGTTTTGTGCAGCGGGTCGTGCAGCAGGACAAGATCAACCTGATGGGGAGCAACCCCCTGGAATCCACGGATGGACAACAAGGTAAACCTGGAGAATCTGCAACGTAGCGGCGGCTTGAAGGCTGAGCCGCCGGATCGCAAAGAGTGTGATGGGCTGATGCGTTCAGCCAGGGATCGGCTGAGGGACGCCGGTAATCCGCAGTTATCATTCGCCAGTCGTTTCGACCTGGCTTACAACGCCGCTCATGCTATCGCCCTTACGGCCTTGCGCTTGCAAGGTTATCGCTCGGATAAACGCTATCTGGTCTTCCAATGCCTGGTTCATACCGCAGACGCTGGCAAGGTGCAGGTGAGGTTGTTGGCGTTGTGTCATGAGCGTCGGAACCTCGCGGAATATGAAGGGTACATGGATGAAGATGAGGCGCTGCTGGGCCAATTAATGGAAGTTGCGAAGATATTAATGAGCAATGTGCAAGCATTGCTTGCTGGTCATAGGTGGGAATGAATCACCGGTCAACTGTAGGAGCCGGCTTGCCGGCGATGGCGTGCTGTCAGTTGGCACATTGTTCAATTAGCGACCGCTATCGCTGGCAAGCCAGCTCCTACACAGGCTTTGTTACTCCAGCCGTAACGATCCACCGCCGAGCTTGATTGATGGCCCCCTCAATCACTCCTAAGGTAAGCCCCACGACAGCAAACCCGTGGAGCGACCATGACAACAACAATCACCCCCGACTCGCGCTGGACGCGGCGGCGCGACGAGAAGCAGCGGCGGCTCGGGCTGGTCAAACAGTTTGCAGACGGTGCGGTACTGTCCAGCGACAAGATCGTCGAGGCGCTTGAGGCATTGATCCTCCCCGGCGACCGTGTGGTACTGGAAGGCAACAACCAGAAACAGGCCGATTTCCTCTCGCGCTCCCTCGCTAAAACCGACCCCGCCAAGCTCCACGATTTACACATGATCATGCCCAGTGTCGGCCGTTCCGAGCACCTGGACCTGTTTGAAAAGGGCATCGCGCGCAAGCTGGATTTCTCCTTCGCGGGCACCCAATCCCTGCGCATCAGCCAGTTGCTCGAAGACGGCCTGCTGGAAATCGGCGCGATCCACACCTACATCGAACTCTATGCGCGGCTGGTGGTGGACCTGATCCCCAATGTGGTGCTTTCCGCCGGCTTCATGGCCGACCGCGCTGGCAATATCTACACCGGCGCCAGCACCGAAGACACCCCGGCGCTGATCGAGCCCGCCGCGTTCAGCGATGGCATCGTGATCGTGCAGGTCAATCAGTTGGTGGATGACGTCACCGATTTGCCGCGCGTGGATATCCCGGCGAGCTGGGTAGATATTGTGGTGGTGGCCGACAAGCCGTTCTACATCGAACCGCTGTTCACCCGCGACCCGCGCCACATCAAGCCGGTGCACGTGCTGATGGCAATGATGGCGATCCGTGGCATCTACGAAAAACACAATGTGCAGTCGCTCAACCATGGCATCGGCTTCAACACCGCCGCCATCGAGTTGATCCTGCCGACCTATGGCGAATCCCTTGGCCTCAAGGGCAAGATCTGCCGCAACTGGACCCTGAACCCGCACCCCACGCTGATCCCCGCGATTGAAAGCGGTTGGGTGGAAAGCGTGCACTGCTTCGGCACCGAACTGGGCATGGAAAACTACATCGCCGCACGGCCGGATGTGTTCTTCACCGGCCGCGACGGCTCGATGCGTTCCAACCGGATGTTCTGCCAACTCGCTGGCCAATACGCGGTGGACCTGTTTATCGGCGCCACCCTGCAAGTCGACGGCGACGGTCATTCCTCCACCGTGACCCGTGGCCGACTCGCCGGGTTTGGCGGCGCACCGAACATGGGCCACGACCCGCGTGGTCGTCGCCATGGCACGCCCGCCTGGCTGGATATGCGCCACGACGATGCGCCGGAAGCACTGCTGGAACGCGGCAAAAAACTCGTGGTGCAAATGGTCGAGACCTTCCAGGAAGGCGGCAAACCCACCTTCGTCGACACCCTCGATGCCGTGGAGGTCGCGCGCAAAAGCGGCATGCCGCTGGCACCGATCATGATCTACGGCGATGACGTCACTCACCTGCTCACCGAAGAGGGCATTGCCTACCTGTACAAAGCGCGTTCACTCGAAGAGCGCCAGGCGATGATCGCTGCCGTCGCAGGTGTCACGGCGATTGGCATGCGCCACAACCCCAAGGACACCGCGCGCATGCGCCGCGAAGGGTTGATCGCCTTGCCCGAAGACTTGGGCATCCGCCGCACCGACGCCACCCGCGAACTGTTGGCCGCCAAGAGCGTGGCCGACCTGGTGGAGTGGTCCGGTGGCTTGTACAACCCGCCCGCCAAATTCAGGAGCTGGTAAATGCGCGCCCTTAAATTGCATGAACTCAGCCTTGCGGATCGCCTGGCCGATCTGGCCGTCGATGCGCTGATCGATGAAGCGGACCTGTCGCCCAAACCCGCGCTGGTGGACCGGCGTGGCAACGGCGCCCACAGTGATTTGCACCTGGGCCTGATGCACGCCTCGGCGTTGTCGCTGTGGCCGATGTTTAAGGAGATGGCCGAGGCGGCAATTGAATTCGGTGAAGTCGGCTTGCCCCTGCGTGAAGCCCTTGGGCGCATTGGCCGTGAAGGTGAGCAAGCAATGTTGACCACCACCAACGGCGTGAACACCCATCGCGGTGCGATCTGGGCCCTTGGTTTGCTCACGGCAGCGGCGGCGCTGGAACCCCGCGCCGTCACGCTGACGGCAGCCAAACTGGCCTTGCTCAACGACCGCTATGCGCCGCAGCCCGTGAGCCACGGTGCTCAAGTCGCCCAACGTTACGGCGCACGCGGCGCTCGTGAAGAAGCGCAACTGGGCTTCCCGTCCGTGGTGCAACGCGGCTTGCCGCAGCTGCACCGAAGCCGCCAGCAAAACGCCGGCGAACAGAACGCGCGCCTGGACGCCTTGCTCGCGATCATGACGGACCTGGCCGACACCTGCGTGCTCTACCGTGCTGGCACCGAAGGCCTCTACGCGATGCAACGCGGCGCCCAGGCCGTGCTGGAGGCAGGCGGCAGCGCAACCCTCGGCGGTCGTCGCCAACTGCACGCGCTGGACCTTCAACTGCTGGCCCTGAATGCCTCCCCCGGCGGCGCCGCCGACCTGTTGGCCGCCTGCCTGTTTATCGACCGCCTCGACGGAGCGTTGTGATGGAAACCTTGTCCTTTGAATTCCCCGCCGGGCAGCCGCCAAAAGGCCGTGCGCTGGTGGGTTGCGTCGGCTCGGGCGATCTGGAGGTGCTGCTGGAACCGGGCACGCCGGGCACGCTGACCATCCAGGTGCAGACCTCGGTGAATGGCGCCGAGCAACGCTGGCAGCATCTGTTCGAGCGTATCTTCCAGGAACAGACGCCACCGGCGATGAACATTGATATCCACGACTTCGGTGCCACCCCCGGCGTGGTGCGTTTGCGCCTGGAGCAGGGTTTCGAGGAGATCGGCCATGACTGACTTACTCGCCAAACACAGCTTCGTTGAGCTGGGCGCTCGGCAGCGGGCCAAGGCGTTGCTGGACGCCGGTTCCTACCGCGAATTGATCGACCCGTTCCAGCGCGTCATGTCGCCGTGGCTCAGTCGCCAAGGTGTAGTGCCGCAGGCCGATGACGGTGTGGTGATTGCCAAGGGCAACATCGATGGAAAACCTGTCGTCATTGCGGCCATCGAAGGCAACTTCCAGGGCGGCAGCCTGGGTGAAGTCGGCGGTGCAAAAATTGCGGGCGCTCTGGAGCTGGCGGCCGAGGACAATCGCAAGGGCATTCCCACCTGCGCCGTCCTGTTGCTGGAAACCGGTGGCGTGCGCTTGCAGGAAGCCAACCTGGGCCTGGCGGCCATTGCGGATATCCACGCGGCGATTGTCGACTTGCGCCAATACCAGCCAGTGATCGGCGTGGTGGCGGGCAGTGTCGGTTGCTTTGGTGGCATGTCCATTGCGGCTGGATTGTGCAGTTACCTTGTGGTCACCCGCGAAGCACGCCTGGGTTTGAACGGCCCGCAAGTGATCGAACAAGAGGCTGGCCTGGAAGAATACGACTCCCGCGACCGGCCTTTCATCTGGAGCCTTACGGGCGGTGAGCAACGCTTCAACAGCGGCTTGGCCGATCGTTATGTCGCTGACGATGTGGTCGGGATTCAACACACCGTCAGCGCATTGCTGCAACAAGGCCTGCCCACCCAACAACGCAGCCGTCAGGCCGAGCACTACCTGGCGCGCCTGGCCGAACTGGACGCCACGCCGCAAATCGACCCGGCAACGGTACGTGCGCTGTATCAAGGAGAACGCTCATGAGAGGTTTGCAGTGGTTCAACGCATTGAGCGCCGGAGCGACAGCCGTTGAGGGTTTGCCACGCTCGTTGAAAGTCGCTGAGGGTGTGTTGGGTGAACAGCCCGTGCGCTACATCGCCGTGGTCACCGACGCGCAAAACCGCTTCCCCCGCGCACGCAATGGCGAAGTCGGTTTGCTGGAAGGCTGGGGTCTGGCGAAGGCCGTCGATGAAGCCATCGCCCGTGGCGACAAGCGCCCGATCATCGCCATCGTCGATGTACCGAGCCAAGCCTATGGCCGTCGCGAAGAAGCCCTCGGCATCCACCAGGCCCTGGCGGCCGCCGCCGACAGCTATGCCCGTGCGCGTCTGGCCGGGCACCCGGTGATTGCGCTGTTGGTGGGCAAGGCCATGTCCGGTGCGTTTCTCGCCCATGGGTATCAAGCCAATCGCCTGATTGCCCTGCGCGATCCCGGTGTGATGGTGCACGCCATGGGTAAGGCTTCGGCGGCGCGGGTGACCCTGCGCAGCGTCGAAGAGTTGGAAGCCTTGGCCGCCAGCGTGCCGCCCATGGCCTATGACATAGACAGTTACGCCAGCCTGGGCTTGCTGTGGGAAACCTTGTCGGTCAGCCAGATTGAACAACCTACGTTGGAGGATGTGGCGCGGGTCAGCGATTGCCTGGTCAGTGCGATCAAGGATATTCGCAGCACCGACTTGAGCGGCCGCCTCGGTGCGACCAATCGCGCCGCTTCCAGCCACGTACGCCAACTGCTGCGGGAGCAATGGTGAACGCCCACGACTTGCTCTGGGGCATGACCCCGGCGCATCTGCCTGCCGACGCTCCGGCGTGGGCGGTGGAGGCGATTGGCACGGTGGTGGTGCGTCGCGCAATCGTTGCGCCGGGCTGGATTGCGGTGGGCGTGCGCGGGCGTTTGCGCGAGCAGCGGTTTGCTGCCGAGATGCCGATTGCCGCGGTGCAGCGGCGAGTCACGCCGCAAGCGCTGCGTGAGGTTACCTCGATGCGGGACTTACCGGCTTTGCACGCACTCGAACAACTGCGGCCACTGCTGGCGCCCTTGAATTGGGGCGTCACGGGCAGCGCGGGTTTTGAGCTGGCCACGGGCATTGAAGCGCTGCATGCCCAGAGCGATCTGGACCTGATGCTGCGCACGCCGGAGCCGCTGGATCGCAACGACGCACGTGACTTGCTGACCACCTTGGACAACGCCGCGTGCGCTGTGGATATGCAACTGCAAACACCTTTCGGCGCCGTCGCCTTGCGCGAATGGGCCGGTTCATCGCGGCGCGTGCTATTGAAAACCGCCCGCGGTGCGCACCTCGTCATTGATCCTTGGCAGGCCGTGGCATGAGCAGCCTTTTGGTCTTCCCCGGCCAGGGCGCCCAACGCCCCGGCATGCTCCAGGCGTTGCCGGCCGATGTGTTGGAACACGCCAGCGATGCCTTGGGCGAAGACGTGCGCGTATTGGATTCGGTGCAGGCCCTGGCGAGTACCCGCGCCGTGCAGCTTTGCCTGCTGATCGCCGGCGTAGCCCACGCCCGCTTGCTGCAGCACACGCCGGATTACGTCGCAGGACTGTCCATCGGTGCTTACCCGGCAGCGGTGATTGCCGGTGCGCTGGATTTCGCCGACGCCCTCAAACTGGTCAGCCTGCGCGGCGAGCTGATGCAGAACGCTTATCCACAGGGCTACGGCATGACCGCGATCATCGGCCCGGAGTTATCCACCGTCGAAAACCTGCTGGCCGAAATCCACAGCCCCGAAACCCCGGTGTACCTGGCCAATATCAACGCCGACAACCAGACGGTGATCGCTGGCAGCGACCAGGCCATGAAGCTCGTTGCCAACCGCATCAAGGGCAACGGTATCGCCAAGCGCCTGGCCGTCAGCGTGCCGTCCCATTGCGCATTGCTGGAGCAGCCAGCCCTGGCCTTGGCGCAAGCCTTCGTGCCACTCAAGGCGCCGCGTATCACCTACCTGAGCAGCACCCGTGCGCGGCCGATCCACAACCCGGAGCAACTGCGCGACGACCTGGCCTTCAACATGTGTCGCATCGTCGACTGGCGCGGCACCGTGCAGAGCGCCTACGAGCGCGGCGTGCGCCTGCAAATCGAACTGCCTCCGGGCGCGGTGCTCACCGGCCTGTCGCGCCGGGTGTTTGAACAGGGCACGGTGATCGCCTGCGAAGGCGCACGCCTGGACACCTTGCAGGCCCTGCTGCAAGAGGAGGAGCGCCGCCACCGATAAAGCAGCACCCAAGGCTTTCGAAGCACAACAACAACAATTTCGATCGAGCACTTTGAGGACAACAACAATGATTATCTACGGTGTGGCATTGCTGGCGATCTGCACGCTCGCGGGCGTGATCATGGGCGACATGCTTGGCGTGTTGCTGGGCGTCAAATCCAATGTGGGCGGGGTGGGGATCGCGATGATCCTGCTGATCTGCGCTCGCCTGTGGATGCAGAAACGCGGCGGCATGACCAAGGATTGCGAAATGGGCGTGGGCTTCTGGGGCGCGATGTACATTCCCGTGGTGGTGGCGATGGCTGCGCAACAAAACGTGGTGACCGCTCTGCACGGTGGCCCTGTGGCGGTGCTCGCGGCGATTGGGTCAGTGGTGGTGTGTGGTTGCACCATTGCGCTGATCAGCCGTACCCACAAGGGTGAACCGCTGCCCGATGAAGAACCGCTGATCGTTCCTGCGGGAGGCCGCTGATATGTGGGACCTCATTGAAAAAGGCTTGGAACATAACGGCCTGGTCACCGCGTTTGCCTTTGTCGGCGTGGTCATGTGGATTTCCGTGGTGCTGTCCAAGCGGCTGACCTTCGGGCGCATCCATGGCTCGGCGATTGCCATTGTCATTGGTCTGGTGTTGGCCTGGGTCGGTGGCACCATTACCGGTGGCCAGAAAGGCCTGGCTGACCTGGCGCTGTTCTCCGGCATCGGCTTGATGGGCGGCGCGATGCTGCGCGACTTCGCCATCGTCGCCACGGCGTTTGAAGTGCAAGCCACCGAGGCGCGCAAGGCCGGAATGATCGGTGTGATCGCGTTGCTGCTGGGCACGATCCTGCCGTTTATCGTCGGCGCGAGCATGGCCTGGGCCTTTGGGTATCGCGATGCGATCAGCATGACCACCATTGGCGCGGGCGCTGTGACCTATATCGTTGGCCCGGTGACCGGTGCGGCGATTGGCGCGACGTCGGATGTGATGGCGCTGTCGATTGCCACCGGGTTGATCAAGGCGATTCTGGTGATGGTGGGTACGCCTGTGGCGGCGCGTTGGATGGGGTTGGACAACCCGCGTTCGGCGATGGTGTTTGGTGGGTTGGCCGGCACGGTGAGCGGCGTGACCGCTGGTTTGGCGGCGACAGATCGGCGGTTGGTGCCCTATGGCGCGTTGACGGCGACGTTTCACACTGGGCTTGGGTGTTTGCTGGGGCCTTCGTTGCTGTACTTCATCGTGCGCGGGTTGGTCGGTTAACTTCGGAATTTGTGTTGTCTGGTCGGGCGTCTTCGCGGGCAAGCCCGCTCCCACATTTGGAATGCATTTCAAATGTGGGAGCGGGCTTGCCCGCGATAGCGGTTTGTCAGGCTGTCACCTGGCGGTTGGCGTACATGCGGCACTCCGCCAACAACGCCAGCAAGTTCGGATCACGCTCCTTGGCCTTCAAGAACACCACGCCAATATGCTGCTGCAACCGATACCGGGGTTGCAGCGGTATCAACTTCACGCGGTTCTCATACACCGCCGCAATCCTGCCCGGCAGCAGCGCATAACCCACACCCGAACTGACCATGCTCAGCAACGTGAAGATGTCATTGACTTGCATCGCCACCTTCGGCTCGAACCCCGCCTGCTTGAACACGCGATTGCCATCCTGGTGCGTGGCGAAGCCTTGGGTGAGGGTGATGAAGGTCGCGTCGCGCACATCTGCCAGGTCGATTTGCTGGTCGCGGTCGAACGGTGAATCCGCCGGGGTGGCGAGGAAGATATCGTCGGAGAACAGCGCGATCTGTTCGCAGTCCGGGTCGTTGGCGTGCTCGTCGAGGGAGATGAGGATCGCGTCCACTTCCATGTTCTTGAGCTTGTAGAGCAGGTCGAAGTTGGAGCCCAGGATCAGGTCGATGTTGAGTTCGCTGCGGCGGATCTTCAAGCCCATGATCAGCTGCGGCACGGTCTTCACCGTCAGCGAGTACAGTGAGCCGAGCTTGAAGCGTTCGGCCGAGAAGCCGGCCGCTTCGCGGGTGAGGCGCACGCTGTCGACCACATCGGCCACCAGTTTCTGCGCGCGCTCTTCCAAGACGTAGGCGCTTTCCAGCGGCGTGAGGTTGCGCCCTTCGTGTTTGAACAGCGGGCAGCGCAGGGCGTTTTCCAGGGAGTGGATGGCGCGGTGCACACTGACGTTGCTGGTTTGCAGCTCGGCGGCGGCGCGGGCCAGGTTGCCGGTGCGCATGAACGCCAGGAAGATCTCGAGCTTTTTGAGGGTGAATTCTTCGTCGATCAGCATGGCCGTGGCTCTGGTTCGAATGCCGTCGATTGTGCCCCTAAAACCAGTCCGCTCCCAGCCATGCACTGCACAGGCCCAATAGCACGCCGAGGAGGATCAGCCAGATCGCATTCAGCCGCGTGTAATACACCACGGCGGCACTGGCCAGGGTCAGCACCAGGCTGGTGGCGTTGCTTTCCAGGCTGTTCATGAGGATGTAGCTGGCGGCGAGGATCAGGCCAATGGAAATCGGCAGCAGGCTGCGCTTGACCCGCTGCACCCACGGCGTTTCGGTATGGCGCTCCAGCCAGCCGGCGCCGACGTAGGTGAGCACCGAGCACGGCACCAGCTTGGCCAGCAAGGCCACGATGGCGCCGGGCAGGCCGGCGGCTTGCTGGCCGATAAACACCAACAGCATGCCATTGGGGCCGGGCAACGCCTGGGATAGGGCGAAGAACGCGACGAACTGTGCGTCGGTCAGCCAATTCATGTCGTTGACTGAGTAGCGATGGATATCGCCGATGGCCACCATGTTGCCGCCGATCGACATCAACGACCATAGCGCGCATTGGATCATCAAGTGCAGGAGCGTGCCTTGCATCAGCGGGCTCCCTTGCGTGTATCGATAAAGCCCAGCGCCAGCGAACTGGGGATGCAGATCAACAGCACCATCCACAGCGGCAGCACCAGGATTGCCATCAGC
Source organism: Pseudomonas sp. P7759 (assembly GCF_013386445.1). Lineage (NCBI taxonomy): Bacteria > Pseudomonadati > Pseudomonadota > Gammaproteobacteria > Pseudomonadales > Pseudomonadaceae > Pseudomonas > Pseudomonas sp. P7759. Next base: position 210,280 of record NZ_JACART010000004.1, on the reverse strand, counting down.
ACAAAGGTCATCAGGAACGCGACGTAGTTGGCGACCGTCCTGGGCATGGCCTTGAGCAGGCGTAGGGTGGTGCCCAGAATCAGGCCGGTGGCAATCGGCATCACCGCGCCGAAAATCTGCTGCACCACCTCATGGCTCCACCACTGTGTATAGGCGAATCCGGCAAGCACGGTGATCAGCGACGGGAACAGGTACAGCCCGCACACGGTCACAACCGCACCGGGCAGGCCATGCAGGCGACGGCCGTAGATGATGCCGACGTTGGCGATATTGGGACCGGGGAAAAACTGGCCAGTGGTCAGCAGCTCATTGAACGCCTGTTCGCTGACCCAGCGCCTGCGGTCGACCATCATTTGCCGCGCCCAGGGCATCACGCCACCAAAGCCGAACAGGCCAACCATGGCAAAGTTGTAAAACAGCTGCCATAGGCTGGGTTGCGGCGCGTCGGGTTCAAACTCGAGCATGGTCAACACCAATGATTGGGGCGGATGCGCCCCCTGTAGGCGCCGCTGTGAATCATCCAATGGACGGTAGTGTTCGTGCAAATGAAGAAAGGGTGTTACCTGATAGTGAGTGGGTGGCGTCAGAATGCTTAAGGTGATAACGGTTATTCGAGGTGAGTGACACATGTATCACGGGGAACGATTCAACGCCTGGAGCCATTTGCTTGGGGCGGTTGCGGCCTGTATCGGCGCGGTGTGGATGTTGGTGGTGGCGAGCCTGGATGGCAGCCCCTGGAAGATCGTCAGCGTGGCGATCTATGGCTTTACCCTGATGGTGTTGTACAGCGCCTCGACCGTGTACCACAGCGTGAAGGGGCGGCGAAAAGAGATCATGCAGAAGGTCGATCACTTTTCGATCTACCTGCTGATCGCCGGCAGTTACACGCCGTTTTGCCTGGTGACCTTGAGAGGGCCGTGGGGCTGGACGCTGTTTGGCATCGTGTGGGGGCTGGCGGTGATCGGCATCCTGCAGGAGATCAAGCCGCGCTCCGAAGCGCGCATCCTGTCGATCGTGATTTACGCGGTGATGGGCTGGATCGTGCTGGTGGCGGTCAAGCCGCTGCTTGCCGCATTGGGCACGGCGGGGTTTATCTGGCTGGCGTCGGGCGGCGTTTTATACACCGTCGGTATCATCTTTTTTGCCTTGGAGCATCGCCTGCGCCACTCCCATGGGATCTGGCATTTGTTTGTGATCGGCGGGAGTTTGCTGCACTTCGTGGCGATCATGCATTACGTCCTATAAACGCTCCAGAAGCTCACGGGCACGCTGGCCAAAGATCTGCAGCAGATTGGCCAGCATGTGCGGCGGCGGTTCATCGGCGCGGGTCAGGGCGTACAGGGTGATCGGCAGTGGCGGCGTGAGCGGGCGGATGCACGTGGTGGTCGTCGAGGCACCCAGGGCCGTAAAGGGGTCGATGACTGTGAGGCCGGCGCCGGACTCCACCATGGCACGAGCCAGGGAGTAGGTTTGCACGGCGATTGTCACCCGTGGCGGTGGGTCGACGTTTTCCAGGTAACTGTCGAGTTTTGCCGCCAGCGGGTCGGCGCTGGACAGGCCAATCAGCGGCGTGCCTGCCAGATTCGCCAGGGGCAATGGCTGGCTCAATTCGGCGTCGGACCAATAGCCCTTGGACGCCAGCGCCACCAGCACGCCGTTGGCCAGCACCTGCGTGGTCAACCCCGGATGACCGGAAAAGTTGAGCGTCAGCGCCAGGTCGATCTCACGCATCAGCAGCTTCTGCACCAGCTCGCGGCTATGGTCGCTGGACAGCTCGCAGGCCATGTCCGGGTAGTCGCGCTTCCATTCCAGAATCGCCGGCGGCAGCAGTGACAAGGCCAGCGCCGGGATCGCGCCGATGCGCACACTCTGGCCTGGTGCACGGCGCAGACTCTTGGCCAGGCGTCGCACGCCTTGCAGGCTTTCGGTGACTTTCTCCACTTCGCTTTCCAGCGCCAGGGCTTCCGGGGTGGGCTGCAATTTGCCGCGCACGCGCAGGAACAGCGGGAAGCCTAGCTGCAATTCAGCGTGTTGCAGCACCTTGGTGACCGCCGGTTGCGACACATGCAACAACTGCGCGGCGGCGCTGACGGAGCCGGTCTGGCGGATGGCCTGGAAGATTTCGATATGACGCAAGCGCATGGCAAGTCCATAACCTTTGTTTATAGGTGAGCTATCTTTATTCATTGTCGGCGGCCTGTCACCTGCCCCTAGGCTTGAGGCCTCTGGGTTCAACGGCGGGCGGCGCAAATGGTGTGCATTATCGGGGGTGGAGTGATTGGCCTGGCCAGCGCCTATGCGTTGGTGCGTGCCGGTCATGAGGTGACGGTGATCGACGCGCGCGAGACCCTGGGCAGCGAGACCAGCTTCGCCAACGGCGGTCAACTGTCCTATCGCTACGTGGCGCCGCTGGCCGATGCGGGTGTGCCGCTGCAAGCCATCGGTTGGTTGTTGCGCGGTGACTCTCCCTTGAAGCTGCGCCCGCGCCTGGACCCGCAACAGTGGCGCTGGATGGCGGCGTTTCTGGGCGCCTGTCGTGGCTCGGTGAACAAACGCAATGCTGCGCACCTGCTGCGCCTGGCATCCCTGAGCCAGGACACCTTGCAGCAGTGGCGTGACGAAGATCACCTGGATGGCTTCGATTGGCGGCGCAACGGCAAGCTGGTGACCTTTCGCAGCGCCAGCTCCTTTGACCATGCTCGTAGCAAGGTCGCCGATATCCTGCAACAGCAAGTGCTCTCAGCCGCCGATTGCGCACGCCTCGAGCCCGCGCTGGCGGGCGGTGGTTTTGTCGGCGGGATCTACACGCCCAATGAGGAGGTCGGTGATTGTCATGCGTTCTGCCAGCAGTTGGCGGCGCGGTTGGAAGCGTCGGGACGATGCCGCTTTTTGCTGGGCCGCAAGGTCACCGGTATTCGCCACGCCGAGGGCACAGTGCAGGCCATCGAGTTGGGCGATGAGGTGATGCCGGTTGAGCATCTGGTGCTGGCGGCCGGGTATCGCAGCGCCGAGTTGGGGGGGCCGTTGCCGCTGTACCCGCTCAAGGGCTACAGCCTCAGCGTGCCGATTGGCACGCAACATCAGGCGCCGAATGTGAGCATCACCGATTACGACCGTAAGATCGTGTACGCGCGTATTGGTGAGCAACTGCGAGTAGCCGCGATGGTGGATATCGTTGGCTTCGACGCCAGCCTTGAGCCCAAACGCCTGGCGTTGATGAAGCGCCAGGCACTGGAGACGTTTCCTGACGCTGGCGACTACGCCCACGCGGTGGAATGGGCCGGCATGCGTCCGGCGACGCCGACCGGCGTACCGCTGATTGGCGCCAGTACCTGCCGCAACCTGTGGCTGAACCTTGGCCACGGCGCGCTGGGTTTTACATTGGCCTGTGGCAGCGGGCAGTTGCTGGCTGAACTGATTGGCCAGCGAGCGCCTTCCATTGATATGCAGGGCCTTGCGCCCCGTGCCGCGTAGAGATTCACAAACCGAAAACCAACGGAGAATAACAATGAAAAAGATCCTGTTGACCGGCTGCACCCTGGGGCTTTTGTTCAGCGCACAGGCCTATGCGAATCAAGCGCCCCTGGACGGTGCGCTGGCCAAGATCGCCAGCGCCAAGTCCATAACCTTGGGCTATCGCGATGCGTCGGTGCCGTTTTCCTACGTGGGGGATCACAGTGGCAAGCCCATGGGCTATTCGGTGGAGCTGGCGAACAAGATCGTCGAGCGCATCCAGCAGAAAACCGGGGTGGCCACGCTCAATGTGAAGTACAACCTGGTGACGTCCCAGACCCGCATCCCGCTGGTGCAGAACGGCACCGTCGACCTGGAATGCGGCTCCACCGGGGTGACCGCCGAGCGGCAGAAGCAGGTGGCGTTTTCCTACGGGTTTATCTACGTGAAGGGGCAATTGCTCACGGCCAAGGACAGCGGCATCAAAGGCTTTCCCGACCTGGCAGGCAAAAACGTGGTGACCACCGCCGGCACCACCAACGAGCGCTTCCTCAAGAGTTACAACGTCGAGCACAAGGCCAATATCTCAGTGATCAGTGCCAAGGACCACGGCGAAGCGTTCAAGATGCTTGAGACCGGTCGCGCTGCGGCGTTCTACATGGACGACGCGTTGCTCTATGGCGAACGCGCCAAGGCCAAGGACCCACACAACTGGGTCGTGGTGGGCGAGGAGCAATCGCGGGAAATCTACAGTTGCATGGTGCGCAAGGACGACCCGCAGTTTCTGGCGGTGGTCAACGAAACACTCGCCGACCTGTACCGCAGTGGCGAGATCAACGGGATTTACCAGCGCTGGTTTGAACAGCCGATTCCGCCCAAGGGCCTGAACCTGGAATTCCCGATGACCAGCGAGTTGAAGGCGATCATTGCCAAGCCGGTCAGTGACCCGGTGGAGTAAACCCTAGAAATCGCCCCACAACTGTTGGGCGACCGCCAACGCCACCACCGGCGCCGTCTCGGTACGCAATACACGCGGGCCGAGGCGGGCGGCGTGGTAGCCGGCAGCTTGGGCGGTGTCGACTTCATTATCGGTCAGCCCACCTTCAGGGCCGATCAGAAAGGCCAGGCTGGAAGGTTTGGCGTGACTGACCATCGGCTCGGCCACCGGGTGCAGCACCAGCTTCAAATCCGCTTCGGTCTGTTTCAACCAGTCCGCCAGCAGCAGTGGTGGGTGAATCACCGGCACCGTGGAGCGCCCGCATTGCTCGCAGGCGCTGATCGCCACCTGGCGCCAGTGCAGCAGGCGTTTGTCGGCGCGTTCGTCCTTGAGCCGCACTTCGCAGCGCTCGCTGAAAATCGGCGTGATGGCGTTGACGCCCAGTTCGGTGGCTTTCTGAATGGCCCAATCCATGCGCTCGCCCCGGGACAAGCCCTGGCCCAGGTGGATGTGCAGCGGCGATTCAGCTTGGCCGGCAAAGCTTTCGGTGAGTTGCACGCTAACTCGTTTCTTGCCGACTTCCAGCAGGCTGCCCCGGAACTCCTGGCCGGAACCGTCGAACAATTGCACGGCGTCACCTTCGCCCATGCGCAGCACACGGCTGATGTAGTGCGCCTGGGCTTCCGGCAGTTCGTGATCGCCAAGGCTCAGTGGGGTGTCGGTGAAAAAACGGGACAGTCTCATTTCTTTTCTCTGCAAAATTCTGTGTAGGCGCGAGATAACGTAGAAGCAAAATAACTGTGGCGAGGGAGCTTGCTCCCGTTCGACTGCGCAGCAGTCGCCTGCTTTTGGGGGCGCTTCGCACCCCAGCGGGAGCAAGCTCCCTCGCCACAAATCAACCGGGGTCGCGGAAGCCTGGGTGGAAATCTTTTGGTACCGCAACACTGACACTGCTGTTAGTGGCGATATCGATGCCTTCGCTGGCGACTTCGGCGAGGAATTCGATCTGTTCCGGCGTAATCACATAGGGCGGCAGGAAATACACCACGCTGCCCAGTGGCCGCAACAGTGCACCACGTTCCAGGGCATGCTCGAACACCTTCAGGCCACGGCGTTCCTGCCAGGGGTAGGCGGTCTTGGTGGCTTTGTCCTGGACCATCTCGATGGCCAGCACCATGCCGGTCTGGCGCACTTCCGACACATGTGGGTGGTCCACCAGGTGCGCGGTGGCGCTAGCCATGCGCTGGGCCAGGACCTTGTTGTTCTCGATGACGTTGTCTTCTTCGAAAATATCCAGGGTCGCCAACGCTGCCGCGCACGCCAGCGGGTTGCCGGTGTAGCTGTGGGAGTGCAGGAAGGCGCGCAGGGTCGGGTAGTCGTCGTAGAACGCGTCGTACACGTCATCGGTGGTGACCACGGCGGCCAACGGCAGGTAACCACCGGTGAGGGCCTTGGACAGGCACAGGAAGTCCGGGCGGATACCGGCCTGCTCACAGGCAAACATGCTGCCGGTGCGACCGAAGCCTACGGCGATTTCGTCGTGGATCAAATGCACGCCGTAGCGATCGCAGGCTTCGCGCAGTAACTTGAGGTACACCGGGTGGTACATGCGCATGCCGCCGGCGCCCTGGATCAGCGGTTCGATGATCACGGCGGCGACGGTGGCGTGGTGCTCGGCGAGGGTCTGTTCCATTACCTGGGCCATCGTGCGCGAGTGGTCTTCCCAGCTCACGCCTTCGGGGCGCAGGTAGCAATCGGGGCTTGGCACTTTGATCGTGTCGAGCAGCAGCGCCTTGTAGGTCTCGGTAAACAGCGGCACGTCGCCTACGGACATCGCGGCGATGGTTTCGCCGTGGTAGCTGTTGGTCAGGGTGACGAAGCGCTTTTTATTCGGTTGGCCGCGGTTGAGCCAATAGTGGAAGCTCATCTTCAGCGCGACTTCGATGCAGGACGAGCCGTTGTCGGCATAGAAGCAGCGGGTCAGGCCCTCGGGCGTCATCTGCACCAGGCGCTCGGACAGCTCGATCACCGGCTGGTGGCTGAAACCGGCGAGGATCACATGTTCCAGCTGGTCGACCTGGTCCTTGATGCGCTGGTTGATGCGCGGGTTGGCGTGGCCAAACACGTTGACCCACCAGGAACTGACGGCATCGAGGTAGCGCTTGCCTTCGAAGTCTTCCAGCCATACGCCTTCACCGCGCTTGATCGGGATCAGCGGCAGTTGCTGGTGGTCTTTCATCTGGGTGCAGGGATGCCACAGCACCGCCAGGTCGCGTTGCATCCACTGGTTGTTCAAGCCCATCGGTGATCTCCTCGAAGCGGTCCTGCGGCGGGCGCAGGTAAAACAATCGCGCAAGCCTATGCAATGGACGGCTATGTCACAAGGCATTACACGTGAATTGACGGTAAAGGCAGGACGGTCTGTCACGTTTCTTAGGAATAGTCTTAATCCCTTGTTAATTTATTATGCATAGGCTCTTGATCGTATTTCTCGATATTTCAAAGCGAAATTTTCCGCTTTAATTCGATAGGTAAATCGCTAGTCTTGGGCGCACTACTACGGGATTAAGTACATGCAGTTACGTAATTCACCGGCCCGCTATGGCTGGGTCAGCATGGTTTTGCACTGGGGCGTGGCCCTGGTGGTGTTTGGCTTGTTCGCCCTGGGCCTGTGGATGGTCGGTCTCGACTACTACAGCGCCTGGCGTAAAGACGCGCCGGACCTGCATAAGAGCATTGGCATCACGCTGTTCGCCATCATGCTGGTGCGTATTGTCTGGCGCCTGGTGAGCCCGCCGCCGCCACCGCTGGCCAGCTACAGCCGCATGACCCGTGTCGGCGCTGCCTTTGGCCACGGGTTCCTGTATCTCGGGTTGTTTGCCGTGATGATCGCCGGTTACCTGATTTCCACCGCAGACGGTGTCGGTATCCCGGTGTTTGGCCTGTTTGAGATTCCTGCCGTGGTTTCCGGACTACCGGACCAGGCAGATAACGCCGGCCTGGTGCATCTGTACCTCGCTTGGGTGTTGGTGGTCTTCGCCGGCTTGCACGGCGTGGCTGCGTTGAAACACCACTTCATTGACCGTGATGTGACCCTGCTGCGTATGCTGGGGCGCAAAGCCTGATGTTCAACCTCGACTCACAAGGAATAGAACGCATGTTGAAAAAGACCCTCGCCGCTCTGGCAATCGGTACTGCCCTGCTGTCCGCAGGTCAGGTGATGGCTGCTGACTACAAGATCGACAAGGAAGGCCAGCACGCCTTCATCGACTGGAAAATCAGCCACCTGGGCTACAGCTACATCCACGGTACCTTCAAGGACTGGGATGGCACCTTCAGCTGGGATGCCGCCAAGCCTGAGGCCAGCAAAATCGCAGTCGACGTGAAAACCGCCAGCCTGTGGTCCAACCACGCAGAACGTGACAAGCACATCGCCAGCAAAGATTTCCTGGACGTTGCCAAGTTCGCTGACGCCAAGTTCGTCTCCACCGCTGTCAAATCGACCGGCGAAAAAACCGCTGACGTGACCGGCGACCTGACCTTCCACGGCGTGACCAAGCCGGTGACCTTCAAGGCCACCTTCAACGGTGAGGGCAAAGACCCGTGGGGCGGCGAGCGAGCCGGCTTCAACGCCAAGACCACCGTCAACCTGAATGACTTCGGCATCAAAGGCCCAGGCCCGTCCTCGCAGACTGTGGACCTGGACATCTCGCTGGAAGGTGTTAAGCAGAAGTAATTTTTGCCTGCACAAAAAAATGCCCCGCATCGAAAGATGCGGGGCATTTTTTATTGGGCTACAAAACTCAGCGGTTGCGGGTCAGCAGCGCTGGCTTTTCACCACGAGGACGGCCTGGCAGTTGATCCAACTGCTCGGGTGTCGGGAAGCGATCAGCCTTCGACTCCTTGTGGATGATCTTTGGCGCCGGGCCACCGCGTGGGTTCTGCACGGCCGGCTCGGACGAGCGAGGCTGGTCGTCACGGGCCGGGCGACGGTTGTTGCTGCGCGAGTCTTCGCGGCGAGCCTGGCCATCACGCGGTGCGCCGTTACGCGGGCCGTTGCGCTTGGCAGGTGGTGTACCGGTGGTGCCGCCGCTGCTGTTGCGTGGACCATTCTGACGACCACCTTGTGGCTGACCGCCACGTGGAGCGCCAGCGCCTGCGCCCTGTGCCGGGGCACCTGGACGACGGCCACGGCCCTGGGCCGGTTTGGCCTGTGGTACGTAGTCGACGCGGTTACCGAAGTTATCCACGTCGTCGTCGAGGAACTCGTCCGGTGCACGGTCGGCAGCGGCACGTGGCGGCTGGCTCGGCTGGCGCTGTTCGCGGGCCGGGGTGCCTTCACGTGGCTTTTGCTCGCGGGCTGGACGCTCGCCACGGCCGTTGGTAGGCGCTTTTTCCTTGCCGCCCTTGTCTTTGCCCTTGTCGCGACGACCGCCGCCACCACCGCCGCCGTTCGGGCCATCGCCCTTCGGACCGCGTGGGTTGCGCGGGTTGCGCACGTCTGGACGCTCGCGCGCTTCAGGCTTCTCAGCCTCAACGGCGCTGGCATCGAAGCCCATCAGGTCGCCGTCGGCGATTTTCTGCTTGGTCATGCGTTCGATGCTTTTCAGCAGTTTTTCTTCGTCCGGCGCCACCAGGGAGATGGCTTCACCCGAGCGACCGGCACGGCCAGTACGGCCGATACGGTGCACGTAATCTTCATCGACGTTCGGCAGCTCGAAGTTGACCACGTGTGGCAACTGATCGATATCCAGGCCGCGGGCGGCGATATCGGTGGCGACCAGGATGCGTACGGTGCCAGCCTTGAAGTCAGCCAGGGCCTTGGTGCGCGCGTTCTGGCTCTTGTTGCCGTGGATGGCGACGGCGGTGAGGCCGTGCTTGTCCAGGTACTCGGCCAGGCGGTTGGCGCCGTGCTTGGTGCGGGTGAAGACCAGCACCTGTTCCCACGCGCCAGCGGTGATCAGGTGAGCCAGCAGCGCACGCTTGTGGCTGGCAGGCAGGCGGAACACGCGTTGCTCAATACGCTCGACCGTGGTGTTCGGCGGCGTGACTTCGATGCGTTCCGGGTTGTGCAGCAGCTTGCCGGCCAGGGCAGTGATGTCCTGGGAGAACGTGGCCGAGAACAGCAGGTTCTGGCGTTTGGCTGGCAGGCGGGCGAGGACCTTTTTCACGTCATGGACAAAGCCCATGTCGAGCATGCGGTCGGCTTCGTCCAGCACGAGGATTTCCACGTGGGACAGATCGACGCTGCCTTGGCCGCACAGGTCGAGCAGACGACCTGGGCACGCGACCAGCACGTCCACACCACGGGACATGGCCTGAACCTGTGGGTTCATGCCGACGCCGCCGAAGATGCAGGCGCTGACGAACTTCAAGTCGCGGGCATACAGCTTGAAGCTGTCGTGCACTTGGGCGGCGAGTTCGCGGGTGGGGGTCAGGACCAGTACGCGCGGTTGGCGCGGGCCGTGACGCTGGGATTTGTCCGGGTGACCATTGGGAAACAACCGCTCCAGAATCGGGAGGGCGAAGCCGCCGGTTTTACCAGTACCTGTCTGAGCCGCGACCATCAGGTCGCGACCTTGCAACACGGCGGGAATGGCCCGCTGTTGCACCGGAGTAGGCTCGGTATAGCCCGCTGCCTCGATGGCGCGGACTAAAGCCTCGGAGAGACCGAGGGAAGCAAAGGACATGAGTAATCCTGTTTTAGTTAGGGCTTGGCCCAAAGGGATAATCTTGCCGGGCGTGAATGACGCTTAGGGGAGCGTTATCCCGTCCGGTCCTGCTGCGTCTGGCGGGCACTCCACCGGCTCGCGCGGGCTGAAAGCTGCGCTGTAGCGGGGTTGGGTGCCTTTTTCAAGACCTCAGCGGCCGGGCGTGAGCCTGGCGGAAAGGCCGGAGTATAACAGAGCAATCACGGCGCGCTGCTTTCCTGCTGCTCAACGGTGCGTCCAGACCCCGTAATCGCTTGGATTCCACCATATTTGGCGCTCAAAACACTATAGGCCGGCTCTTGCTTGAAGCGTTTGAGCTCGGCGGCAAAGCGTTGCACCAACAGATCCATGCCCGCGCCACGACGCACCGCAAGGAACTGCTGCTGGCGGCTGACCACCAACGGCGCCTGGCTGACCTTGCCTTCCAGGCCTAGCGTCTTGATCACATGCTGGCCTACACGGCGGTCGGTGATCACCAGGTCGATACGCCCGAGCATTAATTTGCCGAAGTTGGCTTCATGGCTGGGGGCGGGCTCGCGGTTGAACAGGGTGGAATCGCTGAATGTCGCGCCGTACAGATACCCCGGCGACGTCCCGACAGTCAGGCCGCGCACCTCTTCGAGGCTTTGAACGGGATGGGGGCGATCATTGGCGTAGAACAGCACGAATTCCACCTCCGACAGCGGTTCGCTGGGGTACAGCAGCAAGGCGTCGCGCTCATGGCTGTGGAAAATATCCAGCGCCCCGTCGGCATGGCCTTGGTCGAGCATGGCCAGGCAGCGCTTCCAGGGCAGGAACTGCCATTGCACTTCCACGCCCAAGCGTTGGAACACGATCACCGTGGTTTCGTAGTCCAGCCCCTGCATGGTGCCCTGTTGCTCATACACATAGGGCGCCCAGGGCTCGGTGACAATGCGCAGTTTCTCGCCGTAAGCGGCCAGGCTCAGGCAAGTAAAAAGGGCAGCGGTCACAAGCTTCAGAATGATGGGCATGCCCTGAGGTTACGACGCTCCTGCCTTAAAGAGAAGCTCTGGCGCACGCATCTGCGGGCGATGCTATTTTGCCTCTGAGGTCATCAGGTGTTCGTAGATGGCTGCGCGCCGCTCGCCGAGAATCAGGCGCACCAGCGGGTTGGCGAACCAGTGTTCCAGTTGGTGCGCGTCCACCGGGCACTTCTGGCGCTCTGCCTGGTTTTGCCGAGCCTTGTCCCACCAAACCGGGCCGCACGCTTGGTCGAATTCGTTTTCATGCTCGTAGCAACCGTAGAGAATCTCGCGGATGAACTGCTGCTTGCGCTTGGGCAGGGCCAGGGTGATCAGCTTGTACATCAGGCGCTGCAGGCGCGGTGGGCGCGGCAGGTGGGCGGAAACCTTGCGCGTGTCGGCCAGTGCCTCGGCGCTGACGGGCGTGGCGGCGTGCTTGATGATCCAGGCCTTGACCTTGGCGCGGAACAGCTGTTTGCGGCTCCAGTAGTGGTGGATCAGGTCCGGACACTGGCGGACGTTGACTTGACGGTACGCGGCCACCGACAAGCAGAACTCTTCCAGGGTGTACGCGCCATGGGCCATCGGAAACAATTCGTCCATCAACTCGATCGAGTGCTCCAGCAGGTGTGCGTCTTGCCGGGCCAGGCCCATGACGCCGGAGTTGAGTAGCCACATATCGTCGTCGGCCACGCCCTTGTCGGCCAGGTAGTTGGCCAGAGCTTCATACAGCACGCTTTCGCAGTTATCACCGTATTTTGCGTGGAACGCGTTGCACAACAAGGTGCCGGGCGCGACGCGCTCGAACAGCGCCATGGGCGAGTCGTGGAAAAACGTATCCGTGTCGATCAGCAGCGCGCGTTCCGAGGTTTCGAGGACTTGGCGCAACAGCACATGTTTGGTGCGGAAATGGTAGCCGTGGGGTTCGCTCCAGCGTTGGCGCGTGGCGTCGTCCAGTGCGTGGACCTGCACCGGCAACCCTGCGTAGGGCGTGGGGTTATCGCTGAACACCTGGATGTCCAGCGGCATGTTCTGCGTAGTGCCCAGATGCGCGAGTGCACTGGCGATGCTGAATACCGCTTCCTGATGGTAGGTCTCGGCGCCAAATACCAGGTAAACCAGCTGTGGGCGAGGAGTCGGGGGCGCTGTATTCATTTACTGCTGGCTTCCATTCCGGGAGTGTGTGAACAAAAAAAGCCCCCGTATAAACGAGGGCCTTGATACTGCTTGAACGACCTCAGCGCGGCAGCTTGAGGTTGTTCCAGATCGCAAGGCTCGGTTCAGCCTGGTTAAGGGTATAGAAATGCAGCCCTGGCGCACCACCGTTCAACAAATCTTCACACATATTCGTGATGACCTGTTCGCCAAACGCCTGGATGCTCTTGACGTCATCGCCATAGGCTTCCAGTTGCTTGCGCACCCAACGTGGGATCTCGGCACCGCAGGCGTCGGAGAAGCGCGCCAGCTTGCTGTAGTTGGTGATTGGCATGATGCCCGGCACGATCGGGATGTTCACACCCATGGCCCGTACACGCTCGACGAAGTAGAAGTAGCTGTCGGCGTTGAAGAAGTACTGGGTGATCGCGCTGTCGGCGCCGGCGTTGGCCTTGCGCACGAAGTTCTGCAGATCGTCTTCGAAACTATGTGCCTGGGGGTGCATCTCCGGATAAGCCGCCACTTCGATGTGGAAGTGATCGCCGGTTTCTTCACGGATGAAGCTCACCAGGTCATTGGCGTGGCGCAGCTCACCGCTGGCCATGCCCATGCCGGACGGCAAGTCGCCACGCAGGGCGACGATGCGCTTGATGCCGGCGGCTTTGTATTGGGTCAGCAGGCCGCGCAGGTCGTCCTTGCTGTCGCCCACGCATGACAAATGCGGAGCGGCGGGAACTTTGACTTGGCTTTCCAGCTGCAACACGGTGTTGATCGTGCGGTCACGGGTCGAGCCGCCGGCGCCGTAGGTGCAGGAGAAGAAGTCGGGGTTGTAGCTGGCCAACTGCGTAGCAGTCGCCATCAGTTTTTCATGCCCAGCATCGGTCTTGGTCGGGAAGAACTCGAAGCTGTAGCGACGGTCTTGGGACATGGTCGTACCTATGGAAACTCATCAAGCCAGAAGATGTACACCGTCAATGTGGGAGCGGGCAGCAGGCATATCAGTAGCGGTAAGCGTGCGGCTTGAACGGGCCTTCGACCGTCACGCCGATGTAGTCGGCCTGGGTCTTGGTCAGTTGAGTCACTACGCCGCCGAAGCCGCGGACCATTTCCAGGGCCACTTCTTCGTCGAGTTTCTTCGGCAATACTTCCACGGTCAGGCGCTCGGCTTTCTGGGCAGGCGACAGGTCGGCGTACTTCTGGCCGAACAGGAAGATCTGAGCCAGTACCTGGTTGGCGAACGAGCCGTCCATGATGCGGCTTGGGTGGCCAGTGGCGTTGCCCAGGTTAACCAGGCGGCCTTCAGCCAGCAGGATCAGGTAGTCGTCGTTCTGCGGGTCGAAATCGCCTGCACCGGTACGGTGAACCTTGTGTACCTGTGGCTTCACTTCTTCCCATGCCCAGTTTTTACGCATGAAAGCGGTGTCGATTTCGTTGTCGAAGTGGCCGATGTTGCAGACAACAGCACGCTTCTTCAGGGCCTTGAGCATGTTTGCGTCGCAAACATTCACGTTGCCGGTGGTGGTCACGATCAGGTCGATCTTGCCCAGCAGCGCCTTGTCGATGCTCGCTTCGGTGCCGTCGTTCTGGCCGTTGATGAACGGCGAAACCACTTCGAAACCGTCCATGCAGGCTTGCATGGCGCAGATCGGGTCGACTTCGGAGACTTTAACGATCATGCCTTCCTGACGCAGGGACTGGGACGAACCCTTGCCCACGTCACCGTAGCCGATCACCAGGGCTTGCTTGCCCGACAGCAGGTGGTCGGTGCCGCGCTTGATGGCATCGTTCAGGCTGTGACGGCAGCCGTACTTGTTGTCGTTCTTGCTCTTGGTCACCGAGTCGTTGACGTTGATGGCCGGGATTTTCAGCTCGCCCTTGGCCAGCATGTCCAGCAGGCGGTGCACGCCGGTGGTGGTTTCTTCGGTCACACCGTGGACGCGGTCCAGGATCTGCGGGTACTTCTTGTGCAGCAACTCGGTCAGGTCGCCGCCGTCGTCGAGGATCATGTTGGCATCCCAAGGCGCGCCATCCTTGAGGATGGTTTGCTCCAGGCACCACTCGTACTCTTCTTCGGTCTCGCCTTTCCAGGCGAATACCGCGATACCGGCAGCGGCGATAGCGGCAGCGGCCTGGTCTTGAGTCGAGAAGATGTTGCAGGACGACCAACGCACTTCGGCACCCAGGGCAACCAGGGTTTCGATCAGCACGGCAGTCTGGATGGTCATGTGGATGCAGCCGAGGATCTTGGCGCCTTTGAGCGGCTGCTCAGCGGCGTACTTGCGGCGCAGACCCATCAGGGCAGGCATTTCGGATTCGGCGATAAAGGTTTCGCGACGGCCCCAGGCGGCGAGGGACATGTCGGCGACTTTGTAGTCGTTGAAATCTGCAGGCGTGTTTACTGCGCTCATGAAGAGCCTCCATTCGTAGTGTGCGAATGGGCGCCGTTGTGCGTTTAGTATCCAGCTGGCTAACCAGGCCGGACAACGCCCCATCCGAGCCTGACAGGTTGAACCTGCTGCAGCGCCCCTCGGACAGGTGGCGGGAGAACGGTATCAACTAGAGATGACCGTTTTGAAACGGCGCCGATTATAGCCGTGTGCGCCAGACTTCCCAAGCCTTTCCGTCGGCCATATGAAGATCGCTGATGGGGTTGATAGGCAATGGCGCATAGAGCTTGGGCCCAGGCTCTGCCATGATGTTGCCCATCATTTCGCAAGACGCTTTGGAGTGACCATGAACTTCCACACCCGCAAATGGGTAAAACCCGAAGACCTCAACCCCAACGGCACCCTGTTCGGTGGCAGCCTGCTGCGCTGGATCGACGAAGAAGCAGCGATCTACGCCATCGTCCAACTGGGCAACCAGCGCGTGGTGACCAAGTACATCTCCGAAATCAACTTCGTCAGCGCCTCGCGCCAGGGCGACATCATCGAACTGGGCATTACCGCTACCGAATTTGGTCGCACCTCCATCACCCTGACCTGTGAAGTGCGCAACAAGATCACGCGCAAAAGCATTCTCACGGTAGAGAAGATGGTCTTCGTCAACCTCGGTGAGGATGGCTTGCCAGCGCCCCACGGCCGCACCGAGATCCGGTACGTGAAGGACCAGTTCAAGGACGATAGCCTTCCCGAGTAACCCTGCTGCGCTTTGATTTGCTTTACCAAATCATTCCGCACGGATCTTTCCCAGGCGCTCTCATCACTCAGGACCACACCCTGTACAGAGAGCCCATGGATGAAAGTGTTTAACTCGATCACCAAGATTCAACCCTCAGTGACTGAAGAGGCGTATGCCCCGACCCAGCCAGCGGTGGAGACGCCGCTGGTGGAGGGGGTGGGCGCGCGCAATGTGACACTCATGCGTGATCAGCAGGGACGGGTGGACGTGTTTTTATCGGCCCCCCCTGTCACCAGCCTGGTACTCAGTGGAGGTGGCGCCAAGGGCATTGCTTTCTCGGGGGTGGTGCGGGCACTTGAGGACGCCCAGAAGCTGCAAGGTATCCAATCGATTTCCGGCTCATCTGCCGGTGCTATTTCAGCCGCACTGATTGCCAGTGGCATGGGGGCTGAAGCGTTCGACAAGTTGTCGGATGGTATCGATTTGCCAAGCCTGCTCAATAGCAAAGACGCCGTGACGGCCTGGATGCAGGATGCCAGTACGACACTGGGCAAGCTGGTTGGGCGCTTGCCCGGCGCCGTCGGCAGTACCTCTCAATTGTTGATGACCTTGCTGCCGCGCTTGCAGACCGAGGCACTTCCCCTTGAAGAACTGATTCGCAATGAGTCGCGCCAGTCGATTCTGGGTCATATCGCGCAAACCCCTCGGGAAACCCGGTCGGCGCAAATCATGCGCATTGCTGACAGGTTGAGTGCCGGAGGCGCCCCTACGTTTGGCGACCTTGAGGTGCTGAGTCGGGATATACCTGCGATCAAGCAACTCAACATCACCGGCACCGGCATGTTCGCCGACCGTCCACAGTTGGTGGTGTTCAATGCGAGCCTGACGCCGCAGATGGACATCGCCAGGGCGGCGCATATTTCCGGCGCGTTGCCACTGGTGTTCAAGAGCCCCGTGGAACAAGGTCATGGCTTTCAGGCGTCAGCTGAAACCACCGCATTCAAGGACGGTGGCCTGCTGCTCAATACCCCGGCGCCAGGTGTGGTGGATCGGGCGTTTCCCGAGAGCCCCCTAGCCAAGTCCGAGGCGTTGATCGTCAAATTCGAGTCAGCTGCCTCTGGTGAACGAGCGCGCAGTGGCAGTTTTCTGAGCAACCTGGCAGATCGCATCACGGGCGTTCCGCATTCGGCTGCGGGGGCCTTCCAGGACAAAAAGCTCGAAGCGTTCGCCGAGCAGATCGTCACATTGCCCCTGAAAACCGAAAAAGGGGACTTTAGTGGCCTGCTCACTGGCACGGTCAACTTCACGATGAAGCGGGAGCAGAAGGAACTTCTTCAGGCGAAGGCGCGCCAGACGGTAGACGCCCATCTGGAGCGGCGCACCACGGCACTTGAGCATCACGCCTTCCAGTCACTGGATGACGCCGTATTGGCCATGGATGATTCAATGCTCGCCAGTGTGCAACCGAAGCTGCAAAAAGACCCGGCCGCTGCGGATGTCCTGATGTTTCGGGATAGCGCAAAACAGGCGTTGCAAGTCCTGGATTCTGCGATTACCGAGGCGAACCAGGCGCAAGGCGCGTTGGTGTTCACGCCGAAAATCTTATCGGCTCTGCGCAATCTCGATGTCCTTGCCCAGCGTCCTGAGCACATCGATTGGTTGGGGCGGCGCCTCAATATCGCCCGTCAGCCCAATTTTCAGCAGTTGTTGCAAGCGGCGGCCAAGCAGATCGCAGGCGGTGCATTGCCGATGTCCAAGGTCATTGGCCGTGCTGTCGCTGAGATGAGCGTGCGTGATATTGCGACGAAAGCTGAAAACTTCAGGCGTGAGGTGATCTACCCGTCGCTGTTCCGGCCCGGCCAGCCCGAGTCCAACGTTGAACTGTTGCGCCGTGCGGCCCAGGACCTGGCATGGGCCACCACACCCACCGAATTCAACCGGGTACTCGACACCCTCGTTAACAGTTACAAGGCACGCAACAAGCCTTGGGACAAGGCCTCCAGTTCCACCACCGTGGAGATGGCCAAGGCCTGGAAGCTAAAGGTTTAGTTGCCTGGCCACTGAACAGCCATCGCGGCGGCGTGTCGTAGCTACAGGCACCCCTTGGACTCCGGATGATCATGGCCACCGACGAATCAGGCAAAACCCCCAACCTGTCGCAGGAAGAGCAGCAGGACGTCGATAAAAACCAGCCGCCCCGCGCGGCGGTGCTGCATGAAATCATCCGCACCCAGGGCGACCAAGAGTTGGAGCGCAGCGTCGCCGCCTTGTGGTGGTCGGCGTTGGCAGCCGGGTTGACCATGGGACTGTCGCTGATGGCGATGGGGTTGCTCAACTCGCGCCTGCCAGATGGCGAAGCCTTCAAGGTGATCGCCAGCTTCGGTTACTGCGCAGGCTTCCTGGCGGTGATCCTCGCGCGTCAGCAGTTGTTCACCGAAAACACCCTGACGGCGGTGCTGCCGGTGATGAGCAAGCCCACCCTGGGCAACGCCGGGCGACTGTTGCGATTATGGACGGTAGTACTGGTCGGCAACCTGTGCGGCACCCTGCTGGTGGCTTATGTGATGCTGCACCTGCCGATCTTCGATACCCGGACTGACCAGGCTTTCCTCGAAATCGGGCGCAAGATCATGGAAAACGACGCCAGCCAGATGTTCGCCAAAGGCATCATCTCCGGCTGGATGATCGCGACCATGGTGTGGATGATCCCGTCGATGGAAAGCGCCAAGATGTTCATCATCATCTTGGTCACTTACCTGATGGCGCTGGGGGACTTTACCCATATCGTGGTGGGCTCGGCGGAGGTGTCATACCTGGTGTTTGCCGGCGAACTGGCGTGGAAGGACTTCTGGCTGGTGTTCGCCGGGCCGACGCTGGCGGGCAATATCATTGGCGGCAGCTTTATCTTTGCGCTGATCAGCCATGCGCAGATTCGCAGCGAAAGCAGCCTGCCGGGCAAAAAGGCTGCGGACCCCAGGCATCCGCAGCGGATCGACAAGGATCAGTGAGCGTCGGATGCGGCCTGGGGCTCATCACGGGTCACGCGCTTGACCAGCTTGCCGATACTCAACCCCTGCAACAGGATCGACGACAGCACCACGATGTAGGTGATGCTCAGCAGCAGGTCACGCTCCGGGCCCAGCGGCAGTGCCAGGGCCAACGCTACCGACACACCACCACGCAAACCGCCCCAGGTGAGGATACGGATGGTGCCGCGTGGCACCGTGCGCCAGCGCCGTAGCAGCAGGATCGCCGGGGCCACCGTCAACAGGCGCGACAGCAGGATTGCCACGGCCAGCAGGCTGGCGGCGAATACGTGCAACCAGTTGAACGGCAAGAGCAGCAGCTCCATGCCGATCAGGGCGAACAGCAGGGCATTGAGCATGTCGTCGAGCAACTCCCAGAAACCGTCCAGGTAGCGGCGGGTCATGTCGTTCATCGCCAACTTGCGGCCCAGGTTGCCGATGATCAGACCGGCGACCACCATCGCAATCGGTGCCGAGACGTGCAGCTCGGTGGCCATCGCCGAGCCGCCGATTACCAGGGCGAGGGTCAGCATCACTTCGATCTGGTGCTGCTCGATGCTCTTGATCATCAGGTAGACCAAGTAGCCAATCAGACCGCCGAATACCACGCCGCCGATGGCTTCATGGGCGAACAGCAGGGCGGTGGCGCCGACGGTCGGGGTTTCGCCCAGTTGTGCGATGCCCAGCAACACAGTGAAGACCACGACAGCGGTACCGTCGTTGAACAGTGATTCGCCCACGATAGTGGTCTTCAGCGGTTTCGAGGCATTGGCCGTACGCAACACACCCAGCACCGCAATCGGGTCGGTCGGCGAAATCAGCGCGCCGAACAGCAGGCAGTAAAGGAAGCTCACGTGCCAACCAAACAGGGCGAAGATGTAATACGCCAAGCTGCCGATCACCACGGTCGCGATCAATACGCCGAAGGTCGCCAGCAGGCCGATGGGCCAGCGGTAGCTGCGCAGGTCGTTCAGGTTCACGTGCAAGGCACCGGCGAACAGCAGGAACGACAGCATCCAGTTCATCAGCAAATCGCCGAAGTCGATCTGGCCGATCAATTGCTGGATGCGCTCTTCCAGGCCTGGGTAACCGAGAACGCTCAACCCTTGCAGGATCAGCGAAAACACCAGGGCCGTGACCATCACACCGATGGTGGGCGGCAGGCCGATAAAGCGGAAATTCACATAGGTGAGCAGGGTGGTGAGGCAAATAAAGGCGGCGACAAGTTCAAGCATCCGGGGTCCTTGGAGGTTGGGTGGCAGTGCAGGGTTGGGTGGATGGACCGCGCCAGCGGCGCGATGTTGCAAGGCATTGGATAAAGCGCCATAGAACCTTTGGGCCAGCCAGGGCTCATAGCGGGTGAGTGCGGTTTGGTATTTTTAGTGCTAAAACTCTAATCGCTGTTTAAAACTACAAAAGGAATGTGTGATGACGGTCGCTTTCTGGTGTGTGTTGATCGCAATTTTTCTACCTTACCTGTGCACAGGTGTGGCCAAGTTCAGCGGCGGCAAGTTCGGCCCACGGCAGAACCACGACCCTCGCGCTTTCCTGGACACCCTTGAAGGCTTTGCCAAGCGTGCCCACAGTGCCCAGCTCAACAGTTTCGAAGTCACGCCGGCCTTCGCGGCAGCAGTGATCATCGCGCACCTGGCGGGTACGGCCGAATTGGTGACCATCAATGTGCTGGCCGTGCTGTTTATCACCAGCCGCCTGCTGTACATCATTTGCTACCTGGCAGACTGGGCGATGCTGCGTTCGCTGGTGTGGTTCGTGGGGATGGCGTTGATTGCGAGCTTCTTCTTTGTCTCGATCTGACGGTTGATGCATAGCCATTGTGGGAGCTGGCTTGTGTGGTGAGCGGGCTTGC